>CAKZJB010000070.1 GCA_936940865.1 uncultured Asticcacaulis sp.
CCGCTTGGCGCCCGAAGCGGAAGCGAGTCGCCGGAAATGACTCTGCTCCCTGGCGAGTCCGCTCGACGTGTAGGCGGTCTTCCAAGCGTCGTTCGGAAAAGCGCTGCCCGCCGGGAGGCGTCAGCGCAAGCGGTCGCGTGCGTGCATAAGGGCAAATCCGAGAAGATTCCCGCCCTTCCAAAGCAAGGGATTGGCGGCATCAGCGTTGTCGGCCGCCAGCCCGATGCCCCAGACGGGATCGACCGGACTGGCCTCCACCAGCACCCGATCACGCGTCGACAGAAGAAAATCGCGTAACTCCATGTTCTGGCTGAACTTATGGAAATTGCCTTCCTGAACGATCCCAAGCTTGCGCTCGTCCCAAAGGGCCGCGTCGAATCCCTTCGCCTCGCGCCCCAGTTGCTTGACCTGCTTGGGGCTTTCGGCCGCCAGAATCCTTGCCGTCGTCGCAGCGTCGCCGAACAGCCTGGCCTTTTGCGACATCATCCAGTGTTCGGCCGTGCGGTACATGGCGCCGTCGACTTCGAACGGGCTTGGCCACCACTGACTGAAGCATGAGGAGGTTATCGTTCCGTCCTTCGACGGCTGATGCCCCCAAAAGAACAGGAAGTTCAGCGGCGCGTTGGCCTTGAAGGCAGCTTCGACGGAGGCTCGATCATAATTCATGCACGGGATAAACGCGCGGCGCGCGCGTCTGTCAATACGCGGCCATCCGCCGGGCAATTACCGGCCGCCCGAAACAGCATGGGCCATCTGGGCTTCAAGCCAGTTGTCGATATGCACGTAGATCTGGGCGATATTGGTGTTGCCCGCCTTGCGGTAGGCGGCGACCATGCCGCGCGCACGTTCCCGCAGGCGGTACAACAGGATGATGTTTCTGCATTGGTCGATCGGCATATGGCGTCTCCACGCCGTATGCTAAACGATCGCGCTTAACAAATCAGCCCCTGCCCTCTTTGCTCCCGACGCAACCATAGCGGCTCGCGGCGGTCGCGATCAATCCGCCTGTCCGGTCCTTCCCACCGGGACAGGCCAGTGCCGATCCAGGCCAGCCGCGGCATGGCCTGAAACCGGAGGCGGTCGCCCCCTACTTCTGCACGCACCTGACGTCGGCGGTGGCGCAGCCCGGATCGTAGGGCGCGCTGCGGCTGTTGCGATAGCTGGCGATGCCCAGGTCGAAGCCGTGGACGATCGTGACCGTCAGCCTCTGGCCGGGGGCGAACCTGTAGGCCCTGACCGTCTCGGCGCCGATCCTGGCCAGCAGCGGATTGGTGTCCGCCGGCCACTGCCCGGTCGTGGCGGTGACGACCAGGGTGCGTGTCGTCGTCTGCTTGCCGTCGGAATAGACCGTCATGGTGTTGTCCTGCACGGAGACGTCGCCGATCCCGGGCAGTTTTTCGACCGCGTCGACGACGCGTTGCTCCGGCGCCACCATGGTCGCAAGAGACGGCATCCAGGCCTTGAGCATGGAGGGGCCGGTCAGGGCCAGACCGAAGGCGGCCGCGATCAGGACGCCCGCCACCACGGCATGGACGCCCATCTTCGGCGCCGGAAATTCGCGCGTCTCGGCGCGGACGACGACCGAGCCCGACACCAGGTCGTGCACCAGCCGCCGCGCCGGCCCGCCGAACAGGATCAGGTAGACCTGCGCCAGGCCTATGCCGAACACCGCCGTGATGGCGACGACGCCCAGCACCTGGACCAGAATCGGGTCCGCGACCTTGAAATACCAGCCGTTGAGCATGGCCGGCCCCATCAGGAACAGGGCGCGCCACAGGGCGGCGAACAGGTTGAGCGGCTTGCCGTTCAGGCCCGTGACCTTCAGCCCCAGGACTCGCTTGCCGATGGTGCGCCCGCCGCCGAGGCTGCTGCCGAGAATGCCGTGATAGAGAATACCGATCCCCAGGCCGATGGCGCGGCCGTTCGCCCCCAGCGGCGACACATAGTCCATGAACGCCCAGCCGATGGCGCAGCCGACGACGGCCAGCACAATGGCATCGATGAACCACGCGCCGACGCGTGGCCAGAATCCGGCGAAATCTTTTGGTTTGTCAGAAGTCATCCCCAAGCCCCCTTACTACCGCCAGTTTACGCCAAACGGACGGGTTTGCAAGCGGGGGCGCCGGCCGCGCCCTCGCCCCTGCTTTTCCAATGCCCCTGCCCCCATCGCCGCATGGAATATTGACGCGCGATCGGGGACCTTCGGCGCCAGCCCAAGGAGCCCGACATGACCGACACCCAAGATATCGAAAAGACATTCTGGAAAGCCTTGAAGTCCGACCGCACCGCCATGCTGGGCCTGGACGGCGTCACCGGCGCGCAGCCCATGACCGTGCTGGCCGACCAGGAGCGGAGCCCGCTGTGGATCTTCACCTCCAGGGAAACCGATCTGGTTCGCGCCTTGAGCCCCGGCCAGCCGGCGTCGCTGGCCTTTGCATCCAGGGGCCACCACATCTTCGCCAGCCTGCTCGGCCGCGTCTCCATCGACAACGACCGCGCCGTCATCGACCGGCTGTGGAACCCGTTCGTCGCCGCCTGGTACAAGGACGGCAAGGACGACCCCGAACTGGCCCTGCTGCGCTTCGACGTCGAGACGGCCAAGGTCTGGGTCGACGCGTCCAGCCTGCTGGCCGGCGTCAAGATCCTGCTGGGCGCCGATCCGAAGACGGACTTCAAGGACAAGGTCGCCGAAGTTCACTTGTAATTTGCAATTGCAAAACAAGTTGCAAGCAATCCGAAAATCAATTGCACACCACAACTATTTCGCCGGCGCGGCCGGCGGTCCGAACCGTGCAAAGGACCGGCTCAGGCCGATCATGATGGTCGGCGACTGATGCGTATTGGCGAACCGGCTTTGCAGGAGCGGCGTGTCGATGACGGTCACCGTCCGGGTCTGGCGGAAGAGATCGTTCACCGAAATATCCAGGTCGATTTTCGGCGTCAGCTTGTGGCTGTAGGAAAAACTCGCCTGCCCCGCCCCGGTGGTATAGCCCTGGCTGTTGAAGGTTCTTCCGGCGATCTTGTACATCGCGAAAATGCGGTCGCCCTTCGGAAAGGTGTAGTTGAGCGACAGGGACCCGTCGGAATGCGTCCCGCGCCGGACGCCCGAAATCTGCGGATTGCGCATTTCGGTCTGGCTGACAGTGGCGTCGGCGTTGAACATCAGCTTGCTGGTGACCTGCCTGCTGATGTGCCCGGTGACGCCGGCGTCCGTCTGGCCGCGCCAGTTCACGCGCGTATTGCGGATGACGATATTGCCAAGCCCCTGGGGATCCGGGATGACCTGCGACACCGTCGCGATGGTGCGGTCGTCGCTGCGCCAGAAGCCCTGAAGATCGTAGCTCCAGGTCTTGCCGGTGAATTCGTAGCGGGCCTCGATGGCGTCGTTTTCCTGCGGCTTCAGCGCCGGATTGCCCGCGTTCACCGAACTGTCGGAAACATAGACGACATGGGGATTGAGATCGGCCGGTTCCGGGCGCTGCTGGTGGTGCGTATAGCTGAACCGCAGTTTCTGCGTCGGGGACATGACGTAGGTGGCAAAAAGGCTTGGGTTCAGGCGGGCATAGCCGACCTTGCCCCGGGTGCCGTAGGTCAGGTCGTCGCTTGAGACCCGAACCGCTTCGCCGCGAATGCCGGCCAGGACGGTCCACCGTGGCGTGATCTCGCGCTGATAGGTGGCGTAAAGGGCCGATACGACCTGATGGGAGCGGAAATCGTCGGTCAGAAGCGGATTGACGGCCAGGCTGGCCTCGTCCGCGGCCGGGCCAAAGACGTGGCTGCCGGTGGTATGGTCCTCGACATCGGCCTCCGCGCCCAGCGTCAACTGGTCGTCGCCGACGGGCGTATTATATTCGGCATGGAGATTGGTCCCGGTCTTGTCGTCGTGCCGGTCGTTGCCTTGCAGCCGCGTTCCGGTGTTGGCCGGGATGGCCGAGACCTGGTAGGTGTTGCTGCCGCGGGAGCTGCCCCGCGATACGGTGTGCGCCACGCTGGCGTCGATCTTCAGCGTTTCGTCGGGTTTCTGGCCGTAGTGGGTGTAGTTGCCGCTCAGGCCGGCACTTTCGCTGACATAGGTCCCCGCGCCCGACTGGTCGAACAGGTTGACGACAGCGCCGTTCGGCCCGGTGCTGATCGCGTGCGACCCGTTGGTATAGACGGACTGCCCCCGGTTATAGTTGAACGCCGCCGCCAGGACGTCGTTCAGGCCGGCGTCGTATTGCAGGTTGCCCGACAGAAACGGCCCGTGATAGTTGGAGCGCCCCTCTCCGTCGGAAATCGACGCCTGGGAAACCGCGCCGTTGCCGTCGAACGCGGTCGTCTGCGATCCGTATCGCATGGTCATGCGGTTATCGATATAGCTTCCGATAACGGTCAGGCTCAGCTTGCCCTTGGCTATGCCCAGAAAGACCGTGTCGAATCCGCCCGCCGGCGTGCTGTACCGGGCGCTGACACTGCCGAACATGCCCGGCGGCATGTTCCGCTGGGTATTGATATTGATGATCGGCGCGCCGTCCGACGAAGAGCGCGATCCGGGATTCGAAATCACCTCGATCGTCGAGACATAGGCCGACGGCATGGCTTTTAGCGCCACGCCGCGATTGTCGCCGGACAGCATCAGCGACGGCCGGCCGTTCAGGTAAACGACGACGTTGCGCCCGTGCAGGGTCACATTGCCGGTCGGGTCGACATTGACGCCCGGGATTTTATTGAGCGCGTCGGCCACGGTGCCGGTCTTGGCGTCGGGGTTCTTGCTGACGTCATAGACCTCGGTGTCCGCACGGTCCTTTTTCCTGGCCGTAACCGTGACCGTGCTGGTTCCGGCCTTGGCGTCCTGAGCGCCGGTCTCGGCCTTGGCCTCCGGCTTTGCCGCTTCCTGCGACCAGGCCGCGGTCGAGAGACAGAGCCCGGAGGTCAGGCAGGTTGCCGCCAACAGGCGTTGCATGGATGATTTCATTGTATTTCCCCCCTCTTGGGACCCCCGTCTCGGGGTCGGTTTGAATACAGTCCGAACCTGCGGCGCACTGCGGTGCGCCCATGATGGCATGGCTTTGGGTTCGGAAATGCCGACTGGCTGACAGGTGCGGAGCCCAATCCCCCGCATGGATTTTCGGGCAAAACATACCGCCCGGCAAGGGTTCCGGGAAGATTTTCTCAACCCGGAACTGCGTAAGACAACCTTATTTTGATGCCTTGGAGTCATCGTCCGCAAAGGACAAAAGGTCGCCCGGCTGGCATTTCAACTCCCGGCACAGGGCCTCGAGCGTTCCAAATCGGATGGCCCTTGCCTTGCCGGTCTTCAGAATGGACAGATTGGCAAGGGTGATGTCGATACGACCCGCCAGTTGGGTCAGTGTCATGTTTTGCCTGGCGAGCAATTCATCGAGCTTGACGATAACCGGCATCACACAGTGCCCTCCAGGTCCAGGTTCATCGATGCGCCCTGCTTGAACACCCGGGCCAGGATGAACAGGACCAGGGCCAGCAACCAACCGCTCGGGTTGAAGGCAAGGCTTTGCGGATTTGCCGCAAATTCGGGGTTCTGCGGGTGCGTCAGGACGGCGAACCAGGTCCCGAAGCCGCCGACATTCATGGCCAGGACATTGGCCGCAAGGGTCAGCCAGCCCATCCACGTCAGGCGCCGAGCATTATCCTGTCCGAAGGCATCGCCGTCGGCCACGCTTTTGATCAGCTTGCGAAGGTGGCCCAGGAAGAAAAAGCCGACGACCGCCATCACCGCGACCTCGAGCAAATTCATCGATATCATAAACGGCATGCGGGCGGGGTCGATATACTTGATGCCGGCCATCGACGCGGAGACCTTCTCCCGGATCAGCCACATCAGCAGCGACGTGCCGACCCCGATCACCGCCAGAAGGACCATCCCCGTCATACCCACCAGCGTCGCGGCATAGGTCCCGGCCAGAAGCGGGTCGCGCAGCCGCCTGGCGACAGCCGGAAAGGAAAAGAACGACTCGCCCGCGGCGCGGCTTTGCTCTTGGTACACGATTATCTCCTGGATTAAATCCTTATCGATAATCGATAATAGCCTTTCGAGATTTATTGCCAAACGATAATATCGAAAAACGATAAATCCCGACAAAGGGTGTCGGCGCGCAAGCAAGCAGGGACTTCCGGCGGCGGTGGCGCAGCTTCCTCAGAATCGATCCGGATATCTGAAACACCGCCCGTTGCGCTCATAGTCCAGCGACGCGAATATCCCCTCGATCTCGTCGAGATAGAGCTGCCCGGACAGCCGCCCCACGCGCATCAGTTCGCGCGGCGTGGTGAACAAGGGCGCGGCCCCTTCCAGTTCGATCACGACCGGCCGGTCGGGCTCAAGGTCCATCAGCCGGGTTTCGGATTTGCGCGCCGGGACTTCCGCCGGCGTGTTCAGGCACATTCTGTCCATGCGACACCTCTCTTTTGTTCGCACTTTGTTCTCAATGCGGCAGAGAGTCAATCGACGGCAGGTTGCAGCCGGAAGCGATCGTCGCCCCCGGCCGCATGGATCATGACATCAACGTCCGCAGGCCCGTCCAGCCGATATAGAGGGCGACCAGCACGATCAGGCCGCCCGACAGATAGGGCGCGCGGTGGGCCAGCCGGCCGAAACCCTTGAAGCGCTTCGACACATGGCGGAGGCTTAAGGCCGCCAGCACGCCCGACGCCACCATGGTCATGGCCAGACCGATGCTGAAGCACAGGACCAGGGTCGCGCCCAGCGCGATGCGCTTGAGCTGCAAACAGATGAGCAGCACGGTGATAGAGGCCGGACAGGGGATCAGTCCGCCCGTCAGGCCGAACAGGACGATCTGCGGCGTGGTCACGGCGCGGCCGGCGAAACGCTGCTCGATCTCCTCGGCATGGGCGCGTTCGTGGGCGTCGGCATAGGGCTCGGCGCCGGCAAAGCCCGCCTCGACGTGATCATGGTGATGATGCTCGGCATAGCTCAGCGCGTAGCTGTGCGTATGGTTGCCATGCCCCAGGATCAGCTTCGCCTGGAATTCATGCGGTTCGGGAATGGGCAGGCCGGATTCGAGGAAGCCGTCCCTTTGCACGAAATGAAAGACCTGCCGCTTTCCGCCGTCGCGGACGGTTTCGACCGTCACGGCGTTGGAATTCCACATCTGCCCGCTTTCGCTGTACAGGCGGAAATGCGGCGGCTGGCCTTCCTCGAAGATCTCCAGACGCACGACGCCGTGGCCGGTGTCGATGCGCCGCGTTTCGTCGTGCCCGTGGCCGTGGTCATGATGGTGATGAGCGCGGCCATGCCCGCCCGCGCGGTACGACCATGTCCGCCAGATCATCCACAGCGCCACGCCCAGCATGATGAGGGCGGAGGCGACCTGGAAATAGGGCTCTATGGCTTCGCTGTTCCAGTTCTGCCCCATGTAAAGCCCGCCGAGCGCGATCATCCAGACAATGGCCGTATGCGACACGGTCGCCGACAGCCCCAGCAGGACGGCCTGCCACACCGTGCCGCGCACGGCGACAATGAAAGCCGCCATCATGGTCTTGGAATGGCCGGGCTCAAGGCCATGCAGGGCGCCCAGCAGGATGGCGGACGGGATAAACAGCCAGGCGTTGGCGGCGCCCTGCTGCAAAAGGTGGGCGAAATCGTTCACGGCTTACTTCTTCACGTAGGTGTGGATGACGTCGATCAGGGCTTCCTGGGCATCGGCATCCAGTGCGCCCGGATGCTTTGCGTGATCGACCAGGTGATGGCGGATGTGGTGTTCGACGACCTCGCCCATAAGGCCGGAGATGGCGCCGCGGGCGCCCGCGATCAGGTGCATGATCTTTTCGCTGTCGGCCTCGGCCTCGAAGGCGCGCTCTATGGCCTCGACCTGGCCGCGGATGCGGCGGACGCGCGCCAGCATCTTTTGCTTTTCGGATTCCGCGTGTGACATGCCCGTTCTATAGGATACCCCCCTATCCTATGTCAATGCTGGAGATAGACGTTCGCCGCTGCTCCGCGCCCCAGATGGGTACATTTTGTATTGACTACGGCAAATACATAATGTACCCGTTTTGTTCATGGAGGCCACACACCCATGAACGCCCTCACCTTCGGATTCAAAACCCCCGTCCCGCCTGGCCGCCGCATCGTCGACGCCGCCAGGGCCTTTGCCGGGCATCCTTACATATCTTCGCCCGACCGCGCGGCCTGCTTCGATTGCGTGACCCTGGTGACCGCCCTGACCGGCCAGGACATCGCCGCTGACTGGGTACGGCACGGCGGCCGCCTGCCCTTCGTCTCCATTGCGCTGGAAGCCGCCGTGCCGGGCGACCTTTTGGTTCTGATGGACCGCGACCACTGGCTGATGGCCATCCTGACCGAAGGCCATGGCGTCGACGATCCCCGCGCCCGCCTGTTCACCGTCCGGCGCTGCCGGGCCGCCGCCGAGGCGTGGCTGACGCCGGCCCTCAGGCATTCCCTCGTTTCCGCCTGCAGACTCCCCATGGAAGGATAAGACAATGGCCCACCGTCATCCCCGCCAGCCGCTCCAGCCCGGCTTTTACATGACCCGCGAAGGGGCCCGCGCCGAGGTGCTGGCCATCCGCACCAATTACGAAGGCCGCGACATCGCCGTCGGCTGCACCCATTCCGGCCGCGACGGCGCCATCCTGGGCGCCATGGAATGGGACGCCGAAACCGGCCGCCACTGGTACCACGACGACAGCCGCAGCCCGACCGATATCGTCGGCCCCCTGCGCGCGGCGTGAGGCGTCGTTCGGCAAGGCGTTACCAGATAACATATTGACTTCACCGGTAAACGGTAAGATGTCATGCGCATGGTCAGAGCGACGCACAGTCTTTTACGGCATGTTCGCATGATGATCGTCGCGGTTCTTACCCTATTGACGATCTGTTCTGGTCTCGCCGCCGCCCATGCGGATGTTATAACGGTAAATCACATCGCCCAGGGCGAGCGCATGCTTCCCGACGGGGGCTGGACGTCAAGATGCGACGCCACCGCCGAACAGTGCGTCGCGCACCCCGTGCATTCCAATGCCAACAGCTACGGGCTGCACCACCACCATCATCCCGACTGCCAGGTCGGCGGATTGCCCGACACGTCCGGCGGCGTTGTTCATGAGGTCCGCTATGGCCGCGCCCTGCTGCCGGCCTATGCCGCCGTCATAAAGACCGCCGCGCCATCCGCCGCCGACCAGCCTCCGAAAATCTGACCGACACCTTTCATCAACGCCTTCAAGGCGTTCCGGTCATATTTTCAAGGACACTATCATGTCATTTCATAACAGGGGGGCGCTGCGTGCGCTGCTCCTTGGCGCGGGCCTGGGTTCCCTTGCGCCCGCCGTGGCGGCCGCCGATCCGGCGCCATCTTATCAGGACCTGCTCAGGCAGGCAGTCAACGCGCCCCGCCTCAAGGCGGCGCAGGCCGATATTTCCCAGGCCGAGGGCCTGGCGCGGCAGGCGCGCGCCCTGCCCAACCCGTCGTTCGGTGTCGCGATAGAGAACTTCGCCGGTGACGGCCCCTATCGCGGCGCCAGAGGCGCGGAGACCACTGTGTCGCTGGAACAGCCCCTGGAGCTGGGTGGCAAGCGCCAGGCGCGCATCGCCGCCGGCCGCGCCGGGGTCGAGGTGTCGCGCGCCCGGGCCCGGCAGACGCAGGCCGACTTCGGCCTGGCGCTGGCCGAAGCCTATGGCGCCGCCGAGGCCGCCGAAATCCGCCTGCAACTGGCCCATGACGCCCTGTCCCTGGCCGAGGACGACGCCCGCGTCGCCACCGCCCTGGTCAAGGCCGGCAAGGAAGCCGACCTGCGCACCCTGCAGGCCCGGACAGCGGTCGAAGCGGCGCGCTCCGAAGCCAGCGAAGCCGAAGCCGCCCGGGGCGCGGCCCTGGCCCGGCTGGCGGCCCTTGTGGACTGGCCCGTGCCCCTCACCTCCGTTCCGATCAGCCTGCTGGCCCATGCCGACCGGGAGACCATCCCGGCGGTCGATCCCATGACGACGCCCGCCGTCATCGTGGCCCAGGCCGAACGCGAGGCAATCAGCCGCCGCGTTCGCGTCGAGCGCAGCAAGGCGGCGCCCGACGTCACGGTTTCGTTCGGCGTCCGGCAATTGCGCGCCGACGACGCCCACGCCCTGGTCGGCGGTATCTCGGTGCCTTTCCCGGTATTCGACCGCAACAAGGGCAATATCGCGGCGGTCAGCGCCGAGCTGACGGCGGCCGAGCAGCGCCTCACCATCGCCCGGCGCGACGCCCAGGCCGACATCCAGTCGGCTTCGGCCCGGCTTCAGGCATCCTTCGGCCGCGTCAAGGCCGCCCGGGATGGCGAAGGCGCCGCGCAGGAAGCCTACCGCCTGACGCGCGCCGGCTACGAGGCCGGAAAGCTGCCCCTCAGCGAGGTGCTGGCCGCGCGCCGCGCGCTTACCGACGCCCGCGTCCAGGCGCTGGCCGCCCGCCAGGACCGGCTGAACGCCGAGGCCGAACTGGCCCGCCTGGCCGGCATTGCCCCGTTCGGAGACCTGTGATGCAGAGCCTCCAACGGAAAAACAAGGCCTTCCTCTATGGCGGCGCGGGCGCGGCGCTCATCGCCGCGGCGCTGCTCGGCTTCGGTATCGCGAAGATGACGCCGGCGGCGCCCCGCCCCCAGCCGGAAGCTCCCAAATCCGAAGCGCCGAAACACCTGACGCTGACCGCCGACGCCATCCGGCAGGCCGGCATCGCCGTGGAAACCGTCGACGCCGGCGGCCTGTCGTCGCAGATCCTGGCCCAGGGCTCTGTGGTCTCAAGCCCGTCGGGCCAGGCCGTCATGACGGCGCGCACCGGCGGCACGGTCACGCGGATATTCAAACGTCTCGGCGACCCCGTAAAGGCCGGCGAGACGCTGGCCCTGGTCGGCAGCAACGACGCCGCCCAGATCGCCGCCGACCGGCGCGCGGCCGCCGCCCGCGCCACCCTGGCGCAACAGACGCTGGCGCGCGAAAAGTCCCTGTTCGACCAGGGCATCACGCCGCGCGCCGACTATGAACGCGCGGAGGCCGAAGCCGAGGCCGCAAAGGCCGATGCCGCCCGGGCCGCCATCGCCGCCGGCAATGCCGGGGTAACCGCCGACGGGCGCGGCACGCGCGTCGTCAGCCCGATCGATGGCCGGGTCACGGCGGCCAGCATCAGCCTGGGCGCCTTCGTTCAACCGGAAACTGAACTTTTCCGGGTATCCGACTCGTCGAAAACGGAAATACAGGTGTCTGTTTCCGCCATGGATGCGGACAGGATAAGGCCCGGCGCCCGCGTGGCGGTCGATGCCGGCGGCCGGTCCGTGGACGGCCGCGTGCGCTCGGTCACGCCGGCGCTGGATGCGCAGACCCGCACCGCCACGGCGGTGATCGACGCTCCGGGCGCGAACCTGGTTCCCGGCATGGGCGTCCGCGTCCGCATCTCCGTGGCGGGGCATGGCGAAAGCGCCGTGGTCGTGCCCGAAGAGGCCGTGCAGTCGGCCGACGGCAAGGACATGGTCTTCGTCCGCACCGCCGCCGGCTTCGCGCCGCGGCCCGTCGTCACCGGCCGGCGCAGCGCGGGCCGCATCGAGATCGTGTCGGGCCTCGCCTCCGGCAGCGCCATCGCCACGGACAACGCCTTCCTGCTGAAGGCGGAACTCGGCAAGAGCGCGGAGGAGGACTAGATGATCGCCAATCTCATCGCCCTGTCCATCCGCGCGCGCTGGCTCGTGCTGGTCCTGACCGCGCTTGCCGCGGCCTTCGGCGCCTGGCAACTGACGAAGCTGCCGATCGATGCCGTGCCTGACATCACCAACCGCCAGGTCCAGATCAACACGGTCAGCCCCGGCCTGTCGCCGGTCGAAATGGAAAAGCGCGTCACCTTCCCCGTCGAAACCGCGCTGGCCGGCATTCCCGGCCTGGAAACGACGCGGTCCCTGTCGCGCAACGGCTTTTCCCAGGTGACGGCGGTTTTTTCGGACAAGACCGACCTCTATTTCGCCCGCCAGCAGGTCGGCGAGCGTCTGGCACAGGCGCGCGATGCCCTGCCCGACGGCGTCCAGCCGGCCATCGGTCCGGTCACCACCGGCCTGGGCGAGGTCTACATGTACGCCGTCGACTTCGCCGCCAGGCCCGGCAGGATCAATGATGGACGGCCCGGCTGGCAATCCGACGGGGCCTTCCTGACACCGGAAGGCGAACGCCTGACCACCGACGTGGCGCGCGCCGCCTATCTGCGCACGGTCCAGCAATGGATCATCGCGCCGCAACTGCGCACCGTCAAAGGCGTGGCGGGCATCGACTCGATCGGCGGCTTTGAAAAGCAGTTCGTCGTCGAGCCCGATCCGGCGCGCATGAGCGCCCTTGGCATCTCGTACCCGGAGTTGGCCCGTGCGCTGGAGGCCTCGAACCTGTCGGCCGGCGCCAACACCCTCAATCGTGGCGGCGAAGCCTTCCTTGTCCGCGCGGACGCCCGCATCCGGTCGCAGGACGAGATCGCATCCGCCATCGTCGCCACGCGCAACGGCGTCGGCATCCCCGTCCGCGATGTCGCGACCGTCACGGTGGGCGGTGACCTGCGCACCGGCGCGGCCAGCATGAACGGCCACGAAGTCGTGGTCGGCACCGCCCTGATGCTGATCGGCGAAAACAGCCGCACGGTCGCCAGGGCGGTCGGCGAGCGGCTGGAAGGCGTGAAAAAATCGCTGCCGCCGGGCGTTGCCATCACCCCGGTGCTCGACCGTTCGGCGCTGGTCAACGCCACCGTATCAACGGTTGAACGCAACCTTGCCGAAGGCGCCTTGCTGGTGGCCGCGACGCTGTTCCTGCTGCTGGGCAACTGGCGCGCCGCGGTCATCGCCGTTCTGATCATTCCGGTCTCGTTCCTGATGATGGCCGCCGGGATGAATTGCCTCAAGGTGCCGGGCAACCTGATGAGCCTGGGCGCGCTCGACTTCGGGCTGATCGTCGACGGCAGCGTCATCGTCATCGAAAGCTGCCTGCGCCGGCTGGCCGAACGCCAGCACCGCGAAGGCCGGGTCCTTTCGCTGAAAGAACGGCTCGACGAAACCCTGATCGCCGCGCAGGAGATGATCCGCCCGACCCTGTTCGGCCAGGCCATCATCTTCCTGGTCTTCCTGCCGCTGTTCACCTTCTCGGGCGTCGAAGGCAAGACGTTCGCGCCCATGGCCGTCACCATCATGCTGGCGCTCGGCGCGGCGCTTGTCCTGTCTCTGACCTTCGTGCCGGCCATGATCGCCATCCTGATCCGGGGCAAGGTCGCCGAAAAAGAGGTCTGGTTCATTGCGAAAACCCGATCGCTCTACGCCCCCGTCCTCAGGCTGGCGGTCGAAAGGCCCTGGCGCTTCATAGCGGGCGGGGCCCTGGTCTTTCTGCTGTCGGCAGGCGTCTATGCGACGCTCGGCCAGGCGTTCATCCCGCAACTCGACGAAAAGAATGTCGCCCTGTCGTCTTCGCGCATTCCCTCGACCTCGCTCGAACAGTCGGTGAAATTGCAGTTGGGCGTGGAAAAGGCCGTCACCGCCCTGCCCGAGGTCGCGCTGATGATCTCCAAGACCGGCACGGCCGAGGTCGCCACCGACCCGATGCCGCCGAACGTTTCCGACGGCTTTGTCATCCTCAGGGACAAGGCGGCGTGGCCCAGGGGCGAGACCAAGGCCGAGGTCGTCGAAAAGATCGAAAAGGCCGCCAACGGCCAGATCGGCAACGCCTTCGAGATCAGCCAGCCGATCCAGCTTCGGTTCAACGAGCTGATCGCCGGGGTGCGCGGCGACGTCGCCATCAAGCTCTACGGCGACGACCTCGACAGGCTTTCGGCCTCGGCGGCCCGGATCGTCTCGGTCCTGCAGGCCATCCCGGGCGCGGCCGACGTCAAGGCCGAACAGACGGGCGGCTCGCCGGCCCTCGACGTGGCCTTCGACCGCGCGGCCATCGCCCAGTACGGCCTTTCGGTCGGGGACGTGGCCGACACGGTGTCGGCGGCCATGGGCGGCCGCGAGGCGGGCCTGGTCTTCGAAGGCGACCGGCGCTTTCCCATCATGGTGCGTGTCCCGCAACGGACGCGCGACAGCCTGGATGAGGTCATGGCCCTGCCGGTCATCCTGCCGGACGGCCGGGGCAGCATTCCGCTGTCGCAGGTCGCGCGTTTCACCTTCACCGACGGGCTCAACCAGGTCTCGCGCGAGAACGGCAAGCGCCGCATCGTCATCCAGGCCAATGTGCGCGGCCGCGACGTCGGTTCCTTCGTCGCCGAAGCCATGCCGAAGGTGGACGCGGTGGACATCCCCGCCGGTTCGTACCTGGAATGGGGCGGGCAGTTCCAGAACCTCAAGGCGGCGTCCGACAGGCTGATGCTGGTGGTGCCGATCTGCTTCGCGGCGATCTTCGGCCTGCTGTGCCTCGCCCTAGGCGGTTTCGGCCGGGCGGTCGCGGTCTTCGCGGCCGTTCCGCTGGGGCTGGCCGGCGGGGTCTTAGCCCTGGCGGCGACGGGAATCGCCTTTTCGGTGTCGGCGGCGGTCGGCTTCATCTGCCTGTCCGGTGTCTGCGTGCTCAACGGCCTTGTGGTGATGAGCCATATCCGCACGCACATCGAGACCGGGGCCGCGCTGAAGACCGCCATCATCGACGGCATGTCCGAACGCGTCCGTCCGGTTCTGATGACCGGCCTTGTGCCCGCCATCGGCTTCATCCCCATGGCGCTGGCGCACGGCACCGGCGCCGAGGTGCAGAAGCCGCTGGCCACCGTCGTCATCGGCGGCCTGGCCGGCGCCACCGTCCTTACCCTTCTGGTCCTGCCCGCGATCACCGCCGTGATCCTGGGCCGCACCCGTCACAGGCATGCGAAGGCCCCCCTGCCGGCGGCCATCGAAGCCGATCACCCCGCCTGAACCGGCAGCCCCGGCGCGCCATCGTGCCGGGGCTCCGCGAAAGGCTTGCAAATACCGCGTCCTGCCGCAACAACAGGACTGTTTCCGGAGAGAAAGACCGATGGCCGACCGCAAGGACCACGATCACGATCACGACCACGATCATAGCCACGGCCATGATCATAGCCACGGCCACAATCATGATCACGGGCATGGGCACGACCACAAGCACGGGCATGATCACGGGCATGGGCACGACCACAAGCACGGGCATGATCATGGGCATGGCCACGGTTTCGGTCACAGCCACAGCCATGCCCCCAAGGATTTCGGCCAGGCCTTCATCTGGGGCATGGTGCTGAATACCGGCTTCATCATCGCCGAAGTCGTTTACGGCCTTAAGGCCAATTCCCTGTCCCTGCTGGCCGATGCCGGGCACAATCTTTCCGACGTGCTGGGCCTTTTCCTCGCCTGGGGCGCCACCCTGCTCGCCAAAAGGCTGCCCTCGTCGCGGCACACCTACGGCCTGCGCAGCGCCTCGATCCTAGCCGCGCTCGGCAATGCCGTCTTCCTGCTGGTCGCGCTCGGCGGCGTCGGCTGGGAAGCCATCCAGCGCCTTATGGAGCCCGAGACAGCCGTCGGCATGACCGTCATGATCGTGGCCGGCGCCGGCATCGTCGTCAACGGCATAACGGCGCTGCTGTTCATGAGCGGCGCCAAGGGCGACCTCAATATCCGCGGCGCCTTCCTGCACATGGCGTCGGACGCGGTCGTATCCGCCGGCGTCGTCATCGCCGGCGGCATCATCATGGTCACCGGCTGGGCATGGCTCGACCCGGTGGTCAGCCTCGTCATCGCCGTGGTCATCCTGGCGGGCACCTGGGGTCTGCTGCGCGACGCCGTCACCCTGT
This sequence comes from uncultured Asticcacaulis sp., assembly GCA_936940865.1. Classification (GTDB taxonomy): domain Bacteria; phylum Pseudomonadota; class Alphaproteobacteria; order Caulobacterales; family Caulobacteraceae; genus Asticcacaulis. Next base: position 15,765 of record CAKZJB010000070.1, read on the forward strand.
CGCTGCAAGGCGTGCCGCGGGGCGTCAACCTCGACAAGATCCGCGCCTTCCTGCTGGGCCGGGACGGCGTGACCGAGGTCCACGACCTCCACGTCTGGGGCATGAGCACGACCGAAACGGCCATGACGGCGCATATCGTCATGCCGTCAGGCCATCCGGGAGATGAATTCCTGCAAACGCTGGCCAGGGACCTCGATGACCGGTTTTCCATCCACCATGTCACCTTCCAGGTCGAACTGGGCAACGCCTCGACGCCGTGCCCGCTGCAGCCCGATACCATCGTTTAGAGAGTGATGATTTTGGTTTGAAGCGCGCTTGCAGGCGCACTTCGGGAATGCCCCTTCCGCCCCCCTTCGCCAGGCTGCGGGGAGGAAGGGGGACGTCCGCCGGTTCAACCGCTCAGGGCGTCAATCATAAGGCTCCAGGCCCCCGCATGACCGAATGGCTCGTCGATCCGCGTCTGCATGCCGGTGGCGAGGTTGATGACCGGCTGTCAAACCGCTACCGCCCTTGCCACAACGCCGGGTGCGCGTCGATATAATCGACCAGGACCCGCGAAATCTTCCGATGATCGGCGGCGTCGAAATGCCAGTCGCAGCCCTTCAGTTCGAACCCGTCGACGTGGAAGGTATCCACCCGGTCGTCGCCGTCCGCCTTGAGGCGCGCGGCGACCTTTTCGACCTCGTCGCGCACCTCGGGTCCCTGCACCTCGGCCAGCAGCACGAAGGCGCCAGGCGTCTTCGCCTGCAGGCGCTTGACGAAGGCGATGTAGGACGCCTCGAAATCGGCCTTCAGCGCATCCTCGGTCGCCCATTTTTCGCCCGGCTTAACCGGCGCCGAGAAGTCGTTGCCGCCCAGTTCGATGACGATGATCTGCGGATGCCAGTCCGGATCGTCGACCGGCGGCCGCGGTTCGTCGAAAAGCGCGTATCTGTACAGTTCCGGCAAGGGCGGCGCCTTGGGGTACAGGCCGCCGTAGGCGCGCACCACGCCGAAGCCCGAAAAGGCGTTGACCTCATAGTCGGCGTCGAAATGCTTCGCGGTCAGCGGCCCCCAGGCGGCGTGCACGTCGGTGCGCACGCGATGCTCCTCGTCCGTGCAGTCCCGCGTGTCCCACATGTCGCCATAGCCGACGACGCCGGAATCGCCGATGAACTCGATCTGGCGGGCGCGCGCCGGCAGCGGCCATACCTTGCCGCCGGGCGCCGAAAAGTCGCCGAATTCCGCGACGGCGTCCTGGCTTTCGGTCATCTTTTCCAGCCTGGCGGTGTGCTTTCCGGGCTTGAGCCCGGTGACGTGGAAAGCCCGGCCTGGCTTGTCGATCACGGCATAGGGCTGCCCGTCTATGATCAGCCGGAACCGGTTATAGGTGTCGTCGAAGCTGAGGTCGAGCGTGCGTCCGGTAAAGCCGGACTCGAAATACAGGCCTGGCCACTGGTGTTTCTCATACGGCCGGGCACAACCGGCTTCACATTCGAACCGCAGGACCTTTTCGACGCGTCCCACCGTCCGGTGGGCCGACGGATAGGACGCCGCTTCCGAAGCCAGCACCCCCATCATGGCGGCAGCGGCAAATATCGGCATGATCCCTCCCTGCATTTCCGCCAGCCTGTACCCGCCGGACCATGGCGTCAACCGGTAATCCGGCGTGCATGCCGGGGCCTGAAAGCCGCGTGACATGCCGCCCACCCCGGCACGCCTTATACCCCTTTAATCGTGCCATTATAACAGGATAATCGTCCGATCCGCCTTGTGCGGGCGACCGGCGGTCGCGCGCATATCCGGAATCTCAGAAAGATTTCTCATCTATCTGATCAGACAGTTTTTTTTGCTTCATATTCAATGTCGGAAGAAAAGACCGGCAGACAGTGACGGCGCGGACATTCTCATCCGCGCCGCCCGCCTTATTCGCCACTACGCAGCTATGCGTCCCGCCCTCCCTTTTCTCGCCGCCTTCGCGTCTGCGCGGGCGGCGTCGATGTGGCGTCCCATGGCTTTTATGAACGGCAGCCGGCGCAGCGCGAAGCGGAAGGCGATAGCCGCGATGATGAACGGAACCCAGACCTCGGGCTTGTTGCTCATCTCGGGATGCAGGTCATAGATGAAGAATTTGAAGGCGATCGACAGGGCCAGGTACGGCACCAGGATCGCACCCCAGCGCGCCGCCTCGTCCTTGAGGAAGCCGCCGGTCCCGCCCGGGTGAAAGCGCCAGGCCGATGCGCTCATCAGCCAGCGCACCAGCACGATCAGGCTGATGACGATAACCGTGCCGATGGTCGAGAACAGGACCATCATCAGGGGATGCGAATGCTGCCAGGCGATCGAGGCGGCCTGTTGTTGGGCGGGGGTCATGGTGAAACCTCGGGTTCAGGAGTGGTCCTGCCCCTGTATGTCCGCCGCCTTCCGGTTTGGATGTTCCCTTGCGGAAATTCTTCCGGCGGCCGGGCACGGCGGCGGTCAAAACCGCGTTACAGGCCTCGCCTTCCTGATGCCATTTTTATAAACCATAGGGAACTTCAGTATCAGGAGTACCCCCATAGTGAACCGACGTCAGCTGATCGGCGCCACCGGCGCGATCCTCGCCGCCGCCGCCGCACCGGCCTTTGCCGCCGACGCACCGGCCGTCTCTCCCTCGCTTATCGCTGCCGCCCAGGCCGCCCTTAGCCGCCACAAGGACAAGATTCGCAATTTCGACCGCATCGGCGTCGCCGATTTCGGCACCCATGCGTCGAAACCGCGACTGCACGTCTACGACCTTCAGTCGGGCAAGGTGCAAAGCTTCCTGGTCGCCCATGGCAAGGGGTCCGATCCCGCCCATACCGGCTGGCTCAAGACCTTTTCCAATGCCGAAGGATCGGAGGCGACCTCGCAGGGCGCTTATCTGACGGCCGACGTCTATACCGGAAAGCATGGCGTGTCGCGCCGGCTGGTCGGGCTGGATGCCGACAATTGCAACGCCCTGCCGCGCGGGATCGTCATCCACAGCGCGCCCTATGTCAGCCAGGACCTGGCGCGGTCGGGCACGCTCGGCCGCAGCCAGGGCTGCTTCGCGGTGTCCCAGGCCGATCACGATACGGTGCTGAACCTGCTGGGTCCCGACCGGATGCTGCTGGCGATCAAGAGCTAGTGTCGTGATTTCGAAGTTCGTACGATTTTGATATCAGGCTCCGAAACGAACTTCGAAATCGAGAACCAGGTCGATATGATGTCAAGCAGCGGCTGCGACGGCGCCCCCTTCCGTCTCCCCTCCGCCGGCGCTTCGGCACGGGACAACTGCCGCGAACCCCGCGATCAACATGTCCAGCCCCTGCAGGAAAGGGTCATGGCCGCGCCACCTTGCCTCAGGCGCGTCTTGTCGACAGGCTCACATAAAAGATGATCCGGGGGAATAAATGCCGAATATATCCAATATGAAGCATATCTACGCGATGGAAGCCGGTCCGGCGGACGGACCGTCGATCTTCCTCGCCGGTCCCAGCCCGCGCGGCAAGGGCGAACACGACTGGCGCAAACCGGCCTGCGCCTGGCTCGATGCCGCCGGGTTTTCGGGTTCGGTCTTCATTCCGCTGCCGCGCGATGGAGTCTATCGCCCGGACTACGACCATGCCGCCCAGATCGACTGGGAATTGGAATACCTGGAAAAGGCCGGCATCATCGTCTTCTGGATTCCGCGCGACCTCGAAGCCCTGCCAGGCTTCACCACCAATGTCGAGTTCGGCCGCTTCAGCCGCAGCGGGCGCGCCCTACTCGGCTATCCTGAACACGCCCCCAAGATGCGCTACCTGCACCATATCGCCAAGCTTGACGGCGTTCCGGTCTTTCATACTCTGGAAGCGACGCTTTCGGCAGCGCTTCGGCGGTTGGATATTTAGAGCATGCACAGAGACCTCGTGGCAAAATCCGCTTTTCTGTTTGCGGCTGTCGCGAGCCTTGTCATGACGGCCCCGTCCAATGCCACCGCGGCCGCAAAAGCCACGCCGCTGTCGTGGACGACTTTCAAAAATCGGGGCGGCTGGTCGATCGACTACCCGCACGGCTGGGCCGTTTCAAGTTGTCATGTCTGCCGCGATCCGGCTGCGCCCGGCATATCCGTCAGTTTCACCGGGCCCCGCGACGACGATTTTGTCATGGTCGAGCCGCTTGCCGACAAGCCGGCGGCACAGACCGCCGCTCAATGGCTGAATGAAATCGCGGCCACGGCCAACCTCAATACCATTGTGGAAAAGCACCCCGCATCGCTGGACGGCCATTTCGCCCTGGTCGTCAGGTACCGGTTCGCCGACGGCACGCCGTGGGATGAAATCTATGTCGCGGACGGCAACCGGACATTCCAGATCGGCCCCCTTCCGACTCAGGCGCCGTCCCTGCCCGTTCTCCGGCACATGGTCGCGACGTTCAAGACCCGGCCCGTCAAGCCCGGCCATTGACCCCTGTAAACCTGGCCGACAGCCGATGGCCGTTGCGCAGCTCAAAATGAGCCCCGTCACCCCTCCTCCAGCGCCGCCAGCGGGCTGTCGGGGAACAACGCCTCGATGAAGCCGAACTTCGTCATGTCGCGGATGCGGTGAGGATAGAGCACGCCGTTCAGGTGGTCGAATTCGTGCTGGAAGACGCGGGCGTGAAAGCCCGACGCTTCGCGCTCAAGGGCCGTGCCGTCTTCCAGCGTGCCGCCGTAGCGGATATGGGCGGTGCGCGGCACCCAGCCGCGCATGCCGGGCACCGACAGGCAGCCTTCCCACCCCTCCTCGGTCTCCTCCGTCAAGATCTCCAGCCACGGATTGATCAGGGTCGTAACGGGAACGGGCGCCTCATCGGGATAGCGGGGGCTGGCCTCGAAGCCAAAGATCATCAGCCGCAGGTCGATGCCGATCTGCGGCGCGGCCAGCCCGACACCGTTGGTGGCGTACATGGTGTCGTACATGTCGGCGATGACGGCCCTGAGGTCCGGATCGTGGATATCGTCGACCGGCCGGGCGACGCGCAGCAGGCGCGGATCGCCCATTTTCAGTATGTCGCGGATCATTGTGTCACTCCAGGCCCCGGCTATCGCATACCCGCACGCCGATGACCACCCGCGTATATCCAGGCCCATCCGGACGACCGGAGTCCATGCGCCGTTCGCCATATCTCCCGCCGCAGTTGCGGACCGGGCGGCGGGGACGCCGGTCGAGTCGACGGCGCCCGGAACATTACCCCATATTTTTTGCATTATTTTGCAACACAATCACCACCATCCCCACGAACGGAAGCATCAAAAATGTTAGCGATAACACATTATAATTATTATAATATTTGCGACCATACGGTATTTTTGTGATGAATATGTCACTTCAAGGACTCAAAATCACGGGATTCCGGCCAATATTTTTTCATGATATTGCAAATTTTTAGGGACGCCCTCAGTGTCTGCCCGTCGCTCGTCCACTGGTAATGACAAAAAACGACCTGAGGCATCGGGAGTCGGGCGGACATGAAGAAAAAACGCAACTGGAGGAGTGCGCATGTCCCTGCGATCGAACCCGCAGACCAATCCCGGCCGCCGTTTCAAGACGGCCCTGCTGACCTGTACCACCGCTTTCGCCCTGGCCACCGCCGCCGGCATCGCCGCCCCGGCCCTGGCGCAGGCACAGGCCGCGCCCGCTTCGGCGGCTCCGGCCGACACGACCGAAGTCGTGGTGACCGGCATCCGCCGCGGCATCCAGGACGCCATCACCGCCAAGAAGAAATCGTCGTCGATCATCGAAGCCGTCTCGGCCGAAGACATCGGCAAGCTGCCCGACACGTCGATCGCGGAATCGATCGCGCGCCTACCGGGCGTCGCGGCCCAGCGCACCAACGGCCGCGCCCAGACCCTGTCGATCCGCGGCCTGGGCCCCGACTATACGGTCACCACCTTCAACGGCCGCGAACAGGCCTCGACCAACGACAACCGCACCGTCGAATACGACCAGTATCCGTCCGAACTGGTAAGCCAGGTCAAGATCTACAAGACGCCGGACGCCTCCATGTCCTACCAGGGCATCGCCGGTACGGCCGACATCGAAACCGTGCGCCCGCTGGCCTATGGCAAGCGCGCCATCGCGCTGAACTTCCGCCACGAGGAAAACAGCGAAAAGTCGCCCGTTCCCGGCTTCGACACGGCCGGCGACCGCTATTCCTTCACCTATATCAACCAGTTCGCCAACAAGACCCTGGGCGTGGCCTTCGGCGTCGCCCACAACAAGACGCCATACCTGGCTGAGACGCGCGAAGCCTGGGGCTATGCCGACGCGCCGACCGGGCCGTCCTATCCCGGCATCGCCGCCGGCACGATCGTCAACGGCGGCGAAAAGGACGGCGTCCAGGCATCGTACTACGAGCGCACCGGCTATCTCGGCGTCGTCGAATACAAGCCGAACGACCGCCTGCACATGGTGTTCGACGGTTATCACTCGGACTTCAAGGAACTGCAGACCATCCGCCGGCTCGAATTCGGCACGCAATGGGGGTCGGGTTCGCTGGTTCCGGGCAGCTACACGGTCGACAACGGCCGCGTCGTCACCGGCACCTATGCCGGCGCGACCGTCATCGTCGAAAACTACAACAACCAGCGCGACGCCAAGGTCGACTCGTTCGGCTGGAACACCGACTATCGGCTGGGCGACTCGTGGGACCTGAACAGCGACGTCAGCTGGTCGAAGGTCCACCGTACCGACCTGCGCCTGGAATCGACGGGCGGTACCGGTCCGGCCGGTTCGGTGGTGACCGACACGGTCGCCTTCACCACCAATTCGGACGGCGTGACGCTGAACTCGACCGCCGGCAATTACGGCGATTTCAGCAAGGTCTTCCTGACCGATCCGGGCGGATGGGGCGGCGGCTCGCGCCGGTCGGGCTTCGTCGGCAACCCGACGGTCGAGGACGAGATCAAGGCGGTGCGCCTGGCGGCGACGCGCAAGATGGGCGGCGGCGCCTTCAGCGACATCGTCTTCGGCCTCAACTATGCCGAACGCACCAAGTCGCACGACCAGTGGCAAAGCATCCTGTACCTGCCGACCGGCGTTTCGGCGGCCACGGTGCCCGCGCAGTACCGCACGGGCGTCACCAACGGCGCCTTCTTCAACAATGCCGGCGGCATCATCAGCTATGATGCGCTGGGCCTGTACCGCAGCGGCTTCTGGACGACGATCGACTCGCGGCTGGACACCAATGCCGGCGACGGCGACCGCCTGTTCGACATCACCCAGACCTGGCGGGTCCGCGAAAAGCTGACCACCGCCTACGTCAAGGCCGATATCGACAGCAATTTCGGCGGCCTGCCTGTCACCGGCAATATCGGCCTGCAATGGCAGGGCGCCGACCAGCAGGTGACGCAGGGCTATTCGCCGGGCGTCGACCACACGCCGGGCCTGACCGCCCAGCAAAGCCTGCCGGTGTCGATCCAGCACGTCGGCACGACCTATGGCGACCTTCTGCCCAGCCTGAACCTGAACTTCCAGGTGGCCGACGACGCCAATCTGCGCTTCGCCGCGGCGGTTACGGAGGCGCGTCCACGCCTGGACGACATGGCCGGCGGCGTGACCTATTCGGCGCGCACCGACTCCAATCCGGACACCGGCACGGGTACGCCCCGCTACTGGTCGGGCGGCGGCGGCAACCCGAACCTGCATCCATGGAAGGCCAACGCCGTCGACATCTCGCTGGAGAAGTATTTCGGCCGCAAGGGCTATGTGTCGCTGGCCGTCTATTACAAGGACCTGGTCAGCTATATCTACAACAGCCAGACCCTGTTCGACTTCTCGACCCTGGCCAACTATTCGGCGCCGGTCGATCCGTCGGGCTGCGTCAATTCGTGCTACGTCAAGGCGCGCGCCAACACGGTCGGCGTCCTGTCGGTCCACGCCAACGGCCATGGCGGCCACGTCGAAGGCGTCGAATTCACGGTCTCGCTGCCGGGCGAGATCGTGACCCCGGCGCTGGACGGCTTCGGCGTGATCTTCAGCGCCGCGCACAACGACTCGGAAGTCAGCCCGCAGGGGACGAAAATCCCCCTGCCCGGACTGTCGCCCAATGTCGTCAATACGACGCTCTATTATGAAAAGGCCGGCTTCTCGGCGCGGGTCAGCAACCGCTATCGCGGCACCTGGCTCGGCGAAGTGCCGAACTTCGACTCGTCGCTCGGCGCCCACTACGTCAAGTCGGAAAGCCTGGTCGACGCCCAGATCGGCTATGAGTTCCGCGAAGGCCCGCTGAAGGGCATGAGCGTGAACATCTCGGGCACCAACCTGACCAATGAGCCGTTCGTGCTCTACGACACCAAGTCCGATCCGTCGCGCGTGCTCAAGTACGAAAAGTACGGCGCCACCTACACCGCCTCGATCGGCTACAAGTTCTAGCCCTTTCCCGGGCTGGAAGTTCAGTACAAGCGTTCTCCCAACTTGCGCCTGCCGTATCCCCGGCAGGCGCTTTTTGCGCGCCGCCTATCCGGCTGCCGCCCGCCAATTGCCCGACGCCCCGCCCGGACCGGCGAACCGCAAGGCCCGGGTCGCGGCCGGAGCGCACCATTACCAGCCCGATAATCACGCCCAATGATGGACACAATTACCCTCGGCTGCCGTCGCGATCGCGATTCGACAGGCAAACCGCCCGATTTCTGATGCAAACATGTCGCACTGTAACCGCCGCTGCAATTTTCCCGACGCAATTTTCGCCGCCAATTTGTATAACTAATCCACGGTTGCTCCGGCAATATAACAATCGTTATGTTTCCTGCCCGAAATATTGTATTCGATTTGAAATCATTGCCGATATCGCAGGCGCGGCAAGTGTCTAATTTTTCACAAATGAAAATTAAATAAATATCAAATCGGAAATACAATCATAAAATAGACACAATACGGCATTGACAGCGCCGGACAATTGTTTCCATCCCGCAATATTACTCCCTATTCCACCCGAATTCGCGTTGTGCTTATATTTCTACGCGGCAAAGCCAGCCGCATGTCTGTACGCGTACCGTCCTGCCTCAGGGGGCCGGGCGGCTGATAATCATAAGCGGGATGTTTGTCCGGGAAACGCATCCCCACTTGCCGAAGGGCGTCCGCGCCTTGACGATAACAGTGAAGAGGACAGTCTAAACTAAAGCAAAAATGAAATGCCAGGACTCCGGCACTGACGGCCGGGGTAATGGATAGGTATTGCCATAACGACCGCGCGTATAAGCCGGCGCAGATGCCAAAGAGTAGGAACATTCAACTCATGTTGGGAGGATCATTATGATCGCAACACGGAACACAAAAACCCCCGCAGCCGGAAGCCGGCTGCTGAAATCCGCCATTATTGGAAGCGCTTCGACGCTGGCCCTGTGCGCCATGACCACGGTGGCGTTCGCCCAGGACACGACCCCTGCCCCGGCGAAGGCCGATACCGACGTCGTTGTCGTCACCGGGATCCGCGGCTCGCTGCAGCGGTCGATGAACATCAAGAAGAACGGCACCGGCGTCGTCGACGCCATTTCGGCCGAAGACATCGGCAAGTACCCGGACACCAACCTGGCGGAGTCGATCCAGCGCATTCCCGGCGTCTCGATCAGCCGCGTCAACGGCGAAGGCTCGATGGTCACGGTGCGCGGCTTCGGCCCGGGCTTCAACCTGACGACGCTCAACGGCCGCGTCATGCCGACCGCCAAGACCCAGGTCGTGTCGGGTGACGACAACACCGACGGCAACCAGTCCGACGGCCGTTCGTTCGACTTCTCGAACATCGCCTCGGACGGCATCAGCGGCTTCGAGGTCTACAAGACCGGCAACGCCGCCATGCAGTCGGGCGGGATCGGCGCCACGCTCAACATCCAGACCCTGCGGCCGCTCGGCAAGGCCGGCTCGCGCGGGTCGTTCAGCGTCAAGGGCCTCAGCGACACCGACGTCCACGAAGGCAAGAAGGTCACCCCGGAAATCTCGGGCGCCTGGCAATGGACCAACGATGCCAACAATTTCGGCGTGGCCGTCTTCGGCTCGCATTCCGAAGAGGACACGGCCAACCGCTCGGTGACGTCGAACGACTGGAAGATCATGTCGTACGATACCTTCATCGCCTCGGGCAGCGGCTATGTGACCGGCAACACCCAGATCAACAACGCTCCGTCCAACGGCAGCCAGCTGATCGCCGTGCCGAACGACAGCCGCCTGCACTATGCCGAAGACCATCGCGAGCGCACCAACCTGGCGGCGACCGCGCAGTGGAAGCCGGCCGAGGACTGGACCCTGACGCTCGACGGCCTGTACGTCGACAACCACTCCAAGGAAGCCCGCTCGGACCAGACCCTGTGGTTCAACAAGCCGCTGGACCAGGTGACGTTCGACGGCAACTCGGTGGTCGACACCGTCGTGGCCATGCACGAAACCGAAACCGCGCCGCACGACTTCGACTGGGAGCAACAGCAGCGCGCCGTCGAGGACAAGCTGACCTCGATCGGCTTCAATGCCAAGTGGAACGTCAACGACAAGCTGACGCTCAACTTCGACGCCCATTCGTCGAAGGCCGAAAGCCTGCCCGACAACCCGAACGGCACCTCTTCGACCCAGGTCAGCTTCGGCGCGCCGGTGGCGACATCGCACGGCGTCGACTGGTCCAGCGGCGTTCCGGTCCAGACCGCCGTCATCAACGACGCGGCGCTGGGCAACAATGACGGCGTGCTCGATATCGGCGACCTGGGTTCCCAGCCCGGCCGCACGACCACCGTCACCCAGTCGGACAAGATCGACGAGGCCCGCTTCTACGGCAGCTGGCACATGGACAACGGCAGCCACTTCGATTTCGGCGTCGGTTACCGCCGCAACCTGATGAGCCAGTCCAACAGCTCGACCTACCAGGCGCTGGGCGACTGGGGCCTGACCAATGTCGGCGACATCCAGCAATATGCCGGCGGCCTGGTCCACGAATACTGCCTGGGTTGCCTGTTCAACACCTTCGACGTCGGCAACAACGCCAACATCGCCTTCCGCGGCAACGCCATCGACATCTACAATGCGCTCAAGGCCCATTACGACTCGATCGGCGCCCCGGCGACGGCGGGTTCGGCTTCGATCAACACCGTCCAGGAAGATGTGGCCTCGGCCTTCATCCAGTACACGGCCAAGTTCGATTTCATGAGCTACCCGGCCGACCTGAACGCCGGACTGCGCTTCGAATCGACCAAGGTCGACTCGCGGACACTCCAGGCCGTGCCGACGGCCTTCGTCTGGCAGGGCAACAACGACTGGAAGGTGCTGACGGGCTCGGACCTGGCCTCGGTGGCGGCCAAGGGCAAGTACGACAACGTCCTGCCGAACCTCGACCTGGCCGTTCACTTCCGTGACGACCTGATCGCGCGGGCCTCGTTCTCGACGACCATCGCGCGGCCCAGCCTCGGTAACCTGCTGTCGGCGACGACGTACAACACGCCGAACGACCCGACGGCCCTGGGCGCCATCGCCACGGGTTCGACGGGCAATGCGGGCCTGCTTCCGCTGACCTCGCAGAACGCGGACCTGACGCTCGAATGGTACTACGGCAAGAACAGCTACGTCGCCGGCGGCTTCTACCACAAGACGGTGAACAACTTCATCGGCGTCGGGCAGACAAATGGCGCGCTGTTCGGGCTGCGCGACCCGTCGTCCGGCCAGGCGGGCACCCGCTCGGGCGACGCCAAGGCGGCGGTGACGTCGCTGGGCGCCACCATGTCGGACTCGAACCTGTTCGCCATGACCGCCCTGATCGACCACTACGAGACGCTCGGCCAGTCGGAAGCCACGGCCATCCAGTCCGCCAAGACCGACTTCTCGGCGCACCTGGTGGGCGCGGACCTCGACAACAACTACTATGTGTCGATCGAAAACGCCTATGACCTGACCGGCAACTCGACCGATCCGTTGTTCAACTTCACCATCACGCAGCCGATCAACAACCGCCAGGCCGAGATCTATGGCTTCGAATTCTCGGGCCAGCACTTCTTCGGCGACACCGGCTTCGGCGCCGCCTACTCGCTGACCACGGTCAACGGCAATGTCGGCTTCGACGACGGCGCCGATCCGTCGACCGACCAGTTCGCCCTGGTGGGTCTGTCGAACACCTACAACATCACGGCGATCTACGACAAATACGGCTGGTCCGGCCGCCTGACCTACAACTGGCGCGACAAGTACCTCGCCAGCGTGAACCGTGGCGACGGCTACCGCAACCCGACCTATGTCGCGCCGTTCGGACAGCTCGATCTGGCGATCGACTATTCAATCACCCCGGCCCTGACGCTGAGCTTCGAAGGTTCCAACCTGAACAAGGAGCACCTGCGTCAATACGGCCGCACCAATGTCGAAGTCTTCTTCGACCAGGAACTGGATACGCGCTACCAACTGGGCCTGCGTTACAAGTTCTAATACGGGTTTCCCAACACCCGCATTGCTGCGTCGAAAGGGGAAGGGCCGCGCGGAAATCGCGGCCCTTCTCAAATTGCGAGCCCCGCCCTGGCGACAGGGCGGGGTCCTTTGTGTGGTCACGGCAATTGACCGCCTTTGCCCAGGAGGAAACATTCGGTCAAGCCAGAAGGCATAGTCCCGACCTACGACCTAAAGATGAGCCGAAGGGCTTAAGATACCAATCGCCTTGCGCGCAGGGATCGTTGAAACTAAACTTTGACGGGTTGGCTTGCTTTGACTTCAGCGACGTGGGGGATGCAGTGAATCGGTTTTTTATTCCTGAAGAGGGACGCAAGGATTATCCTAGACGAAGCTACGGCAAACTCGACCAGATCGAGCCGCCGAACCTCGAAGAAACTGAAACCATTACGTTCGCATTCGACGCCTTCGATGCGGATTGGGAAGGGTTTCAAAAAGACAAGTTCTTCTGGTTTACCCTTGGGCTAAAGCCCTTGTTACGTCGGAAGCAATTCTGGGCAGAGCGGTTTTGTAGAAATGGCAGAGACACTTTCGAGGCCCCGGATCCCTTCGATGAGCTTCCGATGTACCGGATCGAGTTCACGCTGGACCGATCTGAAAAGTGGTGGCGCGACATTGCCGACTTCGAAAACACTTGGTTCGAAATCAATCTAGGTGACAACGGACATATTCCGGTCGATGTGTTCGGAGGCCTATTCATGCCGCCGGTGGCGACACACATGGAGAGATTGCCAGTCAGGGCTCCCATATCGGAGCTTTTGAACCAAATGTTTGGAATGGATGATTGGCCAGACGCCACTGATGAAGAACTGGACGAGGCTCTCTCCCGTCACTGCGATGTCCAGCAACTGCTGGTCTTTGACGTGGGTCAGGGATCGGCTAATGCATTGGTCTGTGCGCATGGCTACATCCAGTACTATTACGATACGGGTTGCGGCGTTTATCGCAATGCGGCAACTAGCCCGCATATCTCACAGATGTGGGGTGCATCGGGGTTGAGAATCTGAGAAAG
>CAKZJB010000071.1 GCA_936940865.1 uncultured Asticcacaulis sp.
TCCTCGCGGGCCGAGGCTGCCGCCTGCTCGCGGGCGCGGACATTGAGATCGGCGTCCCGGCGCGCGCCTTCGGCCGCGTTCAGCGCGTCGCGCGCCGTCGACAGCCGCTTTTCGGCGGTGGCCAATTGATCGACCAGGGTAACGCGGCGATCCTCGAAGGCGCGTGGCGCCTCGATGGCGATTTCCAGGGCGGCCCGGGCCGTTTCCTGGTCCTTTTCCAGCTTGGCGATGCGCGCCGACGAATCACCGGTGCGGCGCGTCCAGTCGTTAAGCTCGCGCGACAGGGTGCGTTCGCGGTTCTCTCGCGCCTGGCGGTCGCGCTGGTCCTGGTCCAGCGCGGCGCGTGCCTGCATGACAGACTGGCGGTGGGTTTCGGCCACTTTCCGCGCCTGGGCCAGCATCTCGCCCATATTCTCGCCCTGGCCGGCCTGGCTCTGGCTTTCGACGGCGGCCTTGTAAAGGTGCTCGATCTCCTTGTGATCGGCTTCAAGGCGCTTAAGACTCTCGTCGAGATGTTCGCGGCGCGCCTCGTACTGCGTCTGGGCGCGGACGCGGTCGTCGAAGGCCTGCTGGCGCGCGCGGGCGTTGCGTTCCAGGTCCGGCACCTTTTGCCGCGCCTGGCGCAGATTGTTCTCGAATTGCGTTTGCGCGTCGGCGGCGGTCTTCTGCGCGGCTTGGGCTTCGGCGAATTTCGGCCGAATGGCCGCGAGCTCGGCTTCCAGCTCTTCCAGGCGGTTGCGCTGCGCCAGACGAACGGCAGCGGGCTTGGGGGCCTTGGCGCGCACCACCATGCCGTCCCAGCGCCACAGGTCGCCTTCCTTCGACACAAGACGCGCGCCGATCGGCAATTGCGGTTGCAGGCGGTCGCCGTCGCCCTGCGCCACCACGCCGATGGTCGACAGACGCAAGCTGAGCGCGTCCGGCGCGCGGACATGGGCTGACAAAGGTTCGACGCCAAGGGCCGACAGATCCATTTTCGCGGCGCGGCTTTCGAAGCCCTCGCTCCAGAAGGCCAGCGCCTGGGCATCCTTCGTCAGGCTGAGGTTGAGATCGTCGCCGAGCGCCGCGGCGAGGGCCAGTTCAAAGCCCTTGTCCGGGCGCACGGCGTCGAGCACCGGCGGCCCGCCGGCGGTCTGCTTGCCCGAACCCGACAGGATCTGCGACAGGCCGCGCGCTTCCGAGGAGAGGCGGCCCAGTTGGTCCTCGTATTCGCGCATGGCCTTGCGCGCCTGGGCTTCGGCATTGACCAGCGCCACGCGGCCGCCTTCCAGCGCCTCGGCCTCTTTCCGCGCCGTATCGAGCTGTTCGGCGGCGGTCGCGGCGTCCGCTTTCAGCTTTTCCAACTGGTCGTAGTCGAAATTGCCCAGCGCCTTGCGGTCGTTGAGCGCCTGGGTCAGTTGCGCGCTCAAGCGGTCGTAGCGCGTCTTGGCTTCCTGCAGGCGCGTGGCCTCGAGCTTCTGGCGTTCCAGCTGCGCCGCCTGCTGGGCGGCCAGGACTTCGATTGCCTTGTCGGCCTCCTGGCGTTTGGCCTCGGCGGCATCGACGGCGGCCTTCAACTCCGGTTCGCGCGACGGGGCGTCCTTGATCTCGGCCTGGACGCGCGCCAGGGCGGAGGTCAGACGTTCGACCTGCAGCGCGCCGTCAGCGGTCAGGTCGCGTTCGCGCTGAAAGTCGCCGCGCAGGCGTTCGACCTCGGCCTTGAGGCGCGCGATCTCTCCGGCGGCCTGCTTTTCCTCGAGGTCGAGGCGTTCCTTCTCGATATTGAGGCGGTGCATGACCGTCGCGGCGACGGCCTCTTCCTCGCGCAACGGCGGGACGGCCTCGGTGGCGTTGATCGCCTCGGTCTGGGCGGCGGCGGCGGCGCGGGCGGTCTCCTCGACGCGCGCCGTCAGCGACTGCATTTCCAGCACGGCGGCTTCGAACTGGGCGCGCGCCTCCAGCCATTTCGAATGGAGGATGGCGCGTTGCAGGGCGCGGATTTCCGCCGAGATGCGGCGGTATTTTTCGGCCTGGCGGGCCTCGCGCTTCAGGCGCGACAGGGCGGTGTCGAGTTCGCGCGCGATGTCGTCCAGCCGCGACAGGTTCGACTCGGCCGCCGAAAGCCGCAGTTCGGCCTCGTGGCGGCGGGTATGCAGGCCCGACACGCCGCCGGCTTCTTCCAGCACGCGGCGGCGGTTCTGCGGTTTGGCCCCGATCAGTTCCGAGATCTGGCCCTGGCGGACGAGCGCGGGCGAGTTGGCGCCGGTCGAAGCGTCGGCGAACAGAAGCTGCACGTCGCGCGCACGAACCTCCTTGCCGTTGATGCGGTAGGACGAACCGGCGCCGCGGTCGATGCGGCGGGCCACATCCAGCACGGGCTGGTCGGTAAAGGGCTGCGGCGCCAAGCGATCGGAATTGTCGATGGTCAGGGTGACTTCGGCCCAGTTGCGCGACGGGCGCTTGTCCGAGCCGGCGAAGATGACGTCTTCCATGCCGGCGCCGCGCATGGCCTTGGCCGAGGTCGCCCCCATGACCCAGCGCAGGGCTTCGAGCAGGTTCGACTTGCCGCAGCCGTTCGGGCCGACAATGCCGGTCAGGCCCGGGTCGATACGAAATTCGGTCGTATCGACGAAGGACTTGAAGCCCGAGAGTTTGATCTTCTGAAACTGCAACGACGGTGCCTTTGGCGCCAGACTGATTCTTCACCGGCTATAACAGCGCAATTCGCGTGACAAGACAATTGCGCGCGAACATCGTTCCCCAGTGGGGATAATTCCGGGAGATGAACTCGATTTGAGGTTTCCGCCTTCATGACGAAGCAAGGTCGATGCGTACTATTCAGGCCGCACTGCTTTCTTTTTGTCCTCCCCCCGCATGCGGAAAGAAAGGTGGAGAAGGCAATCCGTTGAAGGCCATAGCGGTCGATTGTCTTTCGAAGATGCGCCGTTCAGGCCTACTTCCCCGCCGCCGCGATGGCCGCGTCGATGTCCTTCATGTCATGGCCGTCAACCGTCTTGCCGTTGACGATAAAGGTCGGGGTCGAATGGATCTTGTCCGCCTCGGCGTGGGTGTTCATCGTCTTGTAGAAGGCGTCGATCTGACCTTGGTCCGTGACGCAATCCAGCTGTTTCATTGTGCTGAGACCCGTGGCCTTGGCGACCTGGGCTTCGATCGGCGCCATGTCGCCCGTCTTGTAATAGGCTTCCTGGTTCTTGAAGAAGGTGTCGACCACGGTGAAGTAATTGGCCGAGCTGTGCGGGGTCTTCCCCTGCGCCACGGCGCAGCGGCCGATCAGAAAGCCCGCCAGGGCGTATTCGGCCGGATTGGTCAGGAGTTCGCGGAAGACGTATTTCACCTTGCCCGTGGCGACGTATTTGTCGCGGAAGGCCGGCCAGTTGTCCTTGTTCCAGGCCGCACAATGCGGGCAGGCGGCCGAGGCATATTCGATGACCGTAATCGGCGCCTTGGGATTGCCCAGCACCATGTCCGGCAGCAGGCCAGGCTCGGACGGCAGGACATAGGCGCCGTTCGACGCGGCGGCGGGCGCTTTGGCGGGTTTCGCCTTGGCCATGACGGCATGAGGCACGGCCGCCAGGGTCGCGGCCGCAAGGATCAAGGGCAGGAAACGCGTAAAGGTCATGGCTTGTCTGTCTGGCTGAGAAGAGGCGTCAGGGCGCGGTCGAAATCCTGGATGTCGCCGGTTGTGCGCTGAAGAAACCGGCCGTTGACGAAAAAGGCCGGCGTGCCCTCGATCGGCGTCGTGGCGTCGGTGGCGGCCATGCCGGCCTGGATGCGCTTCATGCCGTCGGCGTCGGTGACGCAGCGATCGAAGCGCTTGTCGTCGATGCTGAAGTCGTGGCCGATGCGGCGCAGTGTCGGCAAGGCATTGGCCGTGCTGGCGCCCCTGAACATTTCCGGCTGGGCGCGCATGACCGCCTCGACCACGTCGAAATAGCGGTCTTGCCCGGCGCAGCGGGCCAGCAGGAAACCGGCGGCGGCGATATTGCTGGGTGGGGTCAGGTATTCGCGGAAGACGTATCGCACCTTGCCCGTGTCGATATATTTGGCCTTCAACGCGGGAAAGACCTCGGCCTGGAAATGGGCGCAATGGGCGCACGTCACAGAGGCGTATTCGACGATGGTGACCGGTGCGTCGGCGCGGCCGATGGTCATGTCGTCCGGCCGGTCATTCATGCTTTTTGGCATGGATCCGGGGCGGCCGCAGCCAGCCAGCAGCACGGCCGAAGCCATCGCCAGCAGAATCGTGCGCCGCCCCGGTACCATTACTTCTTGAGCAACGGCTGGATCGCGTTGTCCAGATCGCTGATGTCGTACTTCTGCAGCGGGATCTTCTTTCCGTTGATGAAGAAGGTCGGGGTGCCGTCGACGCCGTCCTTGATGGCCTTGTCATGGGCTTCGTTCATGACCTGAATGCCCTTGGGATCGGTGACGCACTTGTTGAACTGGTCTTCCGACAGGCCGACCGATTGCGCGATGCGCGTCAGAACCGGGCGGGCGTTGGTGTATTGTTCGGGCGGGCCGCCCTGATCCATTTCTTCCTGCGAACGCATGATGGCGTCGACGACCTTGAAGGCCTTGTCCGGGCCAGCGCACTGCGCCAGCAGGTGGCCGGCGACGGAGACTTGCTGGTTGCCGGTCATCATCGGGCGATAGATGTAGTGCACCTTGCCGGTATCGACGTACTTCGCCATGAACTGCGGCATGGCGGCCTGGTTCATCCGCGCGCAGATCGGGCAGGCGACCGAGGCATATTCGACGACCGTGATCGGCGCATCGGCCTTGCCGGCCGACATGTCGCCCGAACCGATCTGATCGGTCGACGGATTCTTGCTGCAGCCGGCGGCCAGAAGCGCGATCCCGGCGAGCGTCCCGAGCGCAAGCGCGCGGACGGTGGAATGGAGGGTGGTGAACATCGTTTTCCCCATGCGGTCATAGCGGCGGTGTGCAGCCAGATTGCGTTTTGCGTACAGGCACGCCACGTTTTGTCAATCCGGTTTCGTCAAACAATGCGTCGGAATTATGAAGTCATCTTGCGCCGCTGCAGAATGCTGCGGCCCAGCCGCAAAAGGTCCGCGCGGATGCGGTCGTCGGTCACGTCGGCCACCATCCGCTGAAGCTCCAGTTCCTCGCGCGCATCCAGCGGCCGGGGGCGCGGCGGCGGCGGGGCCTTTTGCGGCGTCGACAGCGGCCCCTGCACGATGCGGATGCGTTCGATCGCCTTGCCGCCCATATAGAGGTTGACGCGATCGATCAGGACGGCCGACTGATGCTGGACCAGCGGGGCGAAGGCGCCGGTGACGCGGACTTCCAACGTGCCGGCGCGCGGATTGGCGGCGGTCGAACGCGTCTTGATGATCTTGACGGGCTCGGATATGCGGGCCAGCGACTCGCCGGCGATTTCCTTCCAGCGGTCGCGCAGCTTGGACGATCCGTCGTCCAGGGCGGCGAACTTCGCCTCAAGGCTTTTCAGCAGCGGATTGACCTGCTTCGATATGGTCGGCCCGGCGCGCGGCGCGCGTTTGGTGCGGGTCGTGCGCAGGATCCGCACAGACTCTTCGATCGAGGGCAAGGGACGTTTCATGGCGTTGATTATAGAGAAGGATGAGGGCCTTGTCTCGCGTTTGCGGGTGGCCTTGCTCGACTGGTACGACCGCCACCGCCGCGACCTGCCTTGGCGTCGCGGAGCACGCGATCCCTACCGCGTATGGCTGTCCGAGATCATGCTACAGCAGACGACGACAGCGCACGCCGCGCCTTATTATTCTCGTTTTTTGGAATTGTGGCCGACGGTCGGGGATCTTGCCGCCGCCCCCGAAGAGCAGATCATGGCCGAATGGGCGGGCCTTGGCTACTATTCGCGGGCGCGCAACCTGATCAAATGCGCGCGCGCCGTCGTCGCTGACCATGGCGGGCGGTTTCCGGACAGCGAAGAGGGGTTGCTGGGCTTGCCGGGCTTGGGGGCGTACACAGCGGCGGCCGTCGCCGCCATTGCCTTCGACAAGCCCGCCAACGTGATCGACGGCAATATCGAGCGCGTCATGGCCAGGCTCTACGCCATCGAAACCCCGCTGCCCGACGCGAAGCCATTGATCCGGCGCGTGGCGGCGCAATGGGTGTCGGCGGATCGGGCCGGCGACTGGCCGCAGGCGCTGATGGACCTGTCGGCGGCCGTGTGCCGGCCGAAGGCGCCGCAGTGCCTTCTGTGTCCGTTGCGCGAAGGCTGCAGGGGATTTTCTTCCGGAAAACCGGAAAAGTATCCGGTTAAGGCAGCGAAGACCGCCAAGCCGCGCCGCTACGGCATCGCTTTCCTGATCGTTGGCGACGGCGCCTTCATTGCCGAACGGCGGGCCGATAAAGGCCTGCTGGGCGGTATGCTGGGGGTGCCGCATACACCGTGGCGCGACACGCCATGGACGGCGGCGGAAGCCGACCAGCCATTGCCGGGCTTCCGGCCGGCAGGGACGTATGAGCACGTCTTTACGCATTTCGCGCTGGAGCAGGCGGTGTGGAAACGCGAGGCGACGGCGGCGGAAATCGCCGACTTGCTGCGCCGGCACAACGACTGGCAACTGGTGCCGTTCGCGGAGCAGAAGGCCTTGCCGACGGTGTTCAGGAAGGCGCTGAAGTTCGTGTAAATTCGGAAATCTCGGCCCTCCCCATAAATGGGGAGGGGCCAAGTAAAACGGCGCCTACTTCGCCGTATTCGTCCCATTGCCTGGGATGGTGCACTTTTCCGGCACCTTTTCCGATTTGGCGGCGACGTCGCACGGTACGGCGGGACTGAAGACGGTCCGTTTGGCGTCGAGCACGGCGATGTAGCCGCGCTTGTTGATGCACGCCAGTTCGGTGATCAGTCGCCCGTCTCCGGTCATGAAGGCGTAGCGCGCGGTGTCCAGTTCACAGTCCGGATTGATCGACTTCGACGCCCTGGCGATGACCTTGAGGCGCGCCAGGAGATCTTCCTCCGTCGTCAGCTTGCACGGCAACGCCTTCATGCGCGCGGTAAAGCAGTCGAAGCTTTCGAACGGCGCGTCGGGCTTTGCCGCCGGCACGAAGGCCATCAGGCCGTTGGGCTGTTCGGGGCACTTGAATTCGACGACGTCGCGGCCGGTATCGGTCTGGGCGCCGATGCGGGCAAAGGTGTCGCCCGAGCAGTCGATGCCGGCCTTGTCCAGGGCGGCGGCGTATTTCGTACGATTGGCTTCGGCCCTGGCGTGGGCTTCGGCCGTGACGGCGGCCATGTCGGTGAATTTGCAGCCGCCGATTGCCGCTGCCTTGTCGCAGCCCACGGCGCCCTGGAACTGGCCTTTATCATCCAGCACCATGACGAAGCCCGGCGGCGTCGCGCAGCCGACCTCATAATAGTCCTGCGCCCTGGCGCTGCCGATATAGCGCATATCCGAGACCGTGCAGCCGTCCTTGGCATCTTCTGCTGTCGGCGTAAGCGCCTCCACTGTCCTGGCACGGTCGGACAACTCGCATTTCAGCGGTGTGCCCTCGACCTTCAGGCAGTTCATGTAGCCGACGGTCTGGTCGGCGGCGTCGTAGTTCGGGATGGCGTAGATGCCGCTGACGCCGGTCTTGCACAGCAGTTCGTAAAAAACCTTGTCGCCGGCGCTGTTGGGCGCGATCCACCGCGCCTTGCCGACATTACAGTCCGGGGTCACCGTCTTGGCCAGGGGCGTCAGCCAGTAGTGATTGATGCGATTGCCCTTGAGCGCGCATAGTGGATTGGCGGGGTTTTGCGCGTGCAGGGCCTCGGCCTTGTTGCAGTTGGTGACGTCGGTCTTGCCGTCCTGGAAGGCAATCAGAAAGAAACCCTGGTTGGTCGAGCACGCGACCTCATAGGCCTTGCCCTTTACGGTCTTGCCGTCATGGCTGGCCGACGCATCGGCGACATAGCGGGCGTCGACGATTTCGCACGGCACCTTGGCGGCGGCGACCACGGCCGGGGCTTCCTTCATGCCGCGCCTGATATCGTCGTCGGTAACCGGCGCCGGGCGTGGGGCCGCGGGCTTGTCGCTTTTCGGCGCGGCGGGCGGAGGACCGCCCCTGATGGTATTGCCTGCGGCGTCGGTCATCTGCGCGCGCGCCGGCAAGGCTGCCGCAAGCGCCAGCAGGGCGAACAAGCACGTCATGAAAACGGAAAAACGCCGCGCCGGCGCACGGTCGAAAAGCTGGGCCATATCCATTCCTCCGCGCCGTTTCGGCGCCGTACGTTTTTATTGTCGTATTATTGAGGATGGATTTTGGGCGAAATCAAGCAAAAATGATCGATTTTGCGTAATCGATCATTTTTGCTCAGGTTATGTTGTTTTCTAATTCATATCCGCGCGGATGCGCGAGCGCAGGTCATCGATCGGCTTCAGGCCTGCATCGCTCTTGAAGCGCCAGTAGGTCCAGCCGTTGCAGGCCGGGCTTTGTTCCATCATGGCGCCCATCTTGTGGATGGAGCCGGACAGGTCGCCGGCCACCAGCGAGCCATCGGCCCGGACTCGCGCCGTGCGGTCGCCCTTGGGCGTATAGAGCACATCGCCGGGTTGCAGCAGGCCCGCCTCGACCAGGGCGCCAAAGGGCACGCGCGGCTCGGCCTTCTTGGACCCCATGACGTTCAGGTCTTCCAGCGGCGCCGGCTTGATCTTGGCAATGCGGTCACGGGCGTGGCGCGCGTAATTCATGTCGCGCTCGATGCCGATGAAGTGGCGGCCGAGGCGTTTGGCGGCGGCGCCTGTCGTGCCCGTGCCGAAGAAGGGATCAAGCACGACGTGGCCGGGCTTCGAGCAGGCCAGCAGCACGCGATAGAGCAGGGCTTCGGGCTTCTGCGTCGGATGCGCCTTGTTGCCGTTCTCGTCCTTCAGGCGCTCATCGCCGGTGCACAGCGGAATCGACCAGTCGGAGCGCATCTGCGTGTCTTCGTTGAAGGCCTTGAGCGCGTCGTAATTGAAGGTGTAGCGCTTCTGGCCCTTGCCCTTGGTCGCCCAGATCAGGGTTTCATGGGCGTTGGTGAAGCGCGTGCCCTTGAAGTTCGGCATGGGGTTGGCCTTGCGCCAGATGACGTCGTTCATCACCCAGAAGCCGAGGTCCTGCAGCGCCACACCCAGGCGGAAGATATTGTGGTACGAGCCGATGACCCAGATGGCGCCGTCGTCCTTCAGCACGCGGCGGCATTCGCGCAGCCAGTCGCGCGTGAAGGCATCGTAGGCTTCGAAGCTGGCGAACTGATCCCATTCGTCGTCGACGGCGTCGACCTTGGAATTGTCGGGCCGCAAGAGGTCGCCGCCGAGCTGGAGGTTATAGGGCGGATCGGCGAACACCATGTCGACCGAGGCATCGGGCAGGGTCTTCAGCACCTCGATGCACTCGCCGACGTGGATCGTATCCAGCTTCAACGGCGATGAGGGCAGGGGGCTTGCGACGGCTTTGAGCTTCGGCATGGGATGTCTTTCGCTGTGCGTCCCGCGAACCTTTTGTTCGCAAGGCGTAAGGTCTTGAATCCCAAGGAATAGAATCTCAGATGATTAACAAGAAGTAAAAACTTGACTCACGCCGAATCGGGCGATTCGTTTTTTTGTGGGTGAGTCTTTTCGGACTCACTTTTGGATTCGTTTTGTTCCGTTTCCAAGGGGCAGTGCAGTCGTCAGATACCTTGCCCGAAGACGATCAGGTTGCCGTCTGGTGCCAGGATCATTAATTCGCGCTGACCGTAAACCTGATCTACGGGACCGTGCACGTCGCCATCCGGCAGGGTATCGAGTTTCGGCTTCAGCTCGGCATGAAGTGCCGCGACGTCCGCGACGTCGATATAGTAGGCGAAACGTCGGTTGCCCGGTGGGGCGCCGTCGTCGCCCTTGTTCTGTAACAGGCGAAACGCGGCTGTTTCGCGCCACACATAGGCATAGTCGGAAAACGGCAGCGGATGACGGGTGAAACTCAGTATGTCGACAAAAAAGGCGACTGCGGCCTCGATATCCGGAACATGCATGAATGGTGTGATCCGGATGAAGTTGCTCATTCTTCCATCACCGTCATCAGGTCCCGGATCGTCGCCCAGCTCTTGCGGTGGACCGGCGACGGGCCATGCTGCCTCAGCGCCTCAAGGTGGGATGCGGCCTGATACCCCTTGTGTTTGCTGAAGCCGTAAACCGGATAGACGTCGTGGAGCGCGATCATAATGCGGTCGCGCGCTGTCTTCGCCAGGATCGAGGCGGCGGCGATCGACAGGGACAGGGCATCGCCCCCGACAAGCGGAGTCGACGGGATGGCGAACCTGGGGCAGCGGTTGCCGTCGATCAGGGCGTGGTGGGCGGACGGCATCAGTTCCTCAACGGCGCGCGCCATGCCGGCCATGGTGGCCTGGAGGATATTCATCGCGTCGATCTCTTCGACCGTGACGGTCACCACCGACCAGGCGATCGCTGCGGTCTTGATCTCGGACTCGAGCGCGAAGCGCCGCGCTTCGGTCAGGGCCTTGGAGTCGTCGATACCTTCCGGCAGGCGCTTTGGATCGAGGATGACGGCGGAAACGCACAGAGGTCCGGCGCAAGGGCCGCGCCCGGCCTCATCGACGCCGCAAACCAGACCGCCGATGCGGATTTCATGGGAAAGATCGACCATCCCGGCTGGATACTACGATTCAGCCGGGATGTCGCGGCGTGCCGACACGATCAGGCAAAAGTGTCCACGACCGATTTCGTGCCGCGCCCCTTGGGGTCGTTGCCGAAACGGTTCGGGCCCGGCGTGCCGTCGGTGACATAGAAGACCAGCATGACGATCTGCGAAATCAGCGACGGCAGGATAACGCACAGGAACAGGTAGCCGAACATGCCGAAGACGAGCGACAGGCCTTCGCTCTCGGTCATTTCGCTGCCGTTCTGGTGCGCCATGGCCGCCTGGAAGATATGCGTGCCGAAGACGATCATGAAGATGGTGACGCCGACGAAGGCGACGACGAACGGCATGATAATCCACCAGCCGGAGCGGTTGATGTCGTGCAGCCGGCGCACGCCCACGGCCAGGGACGGAATGAGCAGCGCCAGGTTGACCAGGGAAAGCGTCGGCCAGACGGTAAAGTACCGGGGCATGAACAGTTCCGGGTGATCCTTCAGGTGCGGCATGACCGGGCCGAGCCAGGCCAGGGCGCCTGCGCCCATGACCATGCCGAGGAGAATGCGGAACAGCACCCACAGCCAGAATTCCGAGCGGCGCGAGCGGCCGTTGAATTCGGCATACTTGAACAAAGGCTGGAACATCAGCGGCACATTGGTCATGGAAAGCCCCCTTTGGAAATGACCGGTGACGCCAGAAATTACGCCCGTAACGGGATTCCGCCAAATGAATTAGCTGTAACGCCGCATCAGCTTGCCGACTTGCGTGTGGCGGAAACAGGTCACCACATGGTCGTTGACCATGCCGACCGCCTGCATGAAGGCATAGACGATGACCGGTCCGCAGAACTTGTAGCCGTGTGATTTCAAAAGCTTGGCCAGTTCGCGCGAGGTCGGTGTTTCGGCCGGCACTTCGCCGCGCTCGAAATGGTTGACGACCGGGCGGTGGTCCTGGACCTGCCAGATCAGGTCCTTGAAGTCGACGCCCTTGTCGCGCAGGCGCAGGGTAATGCGCGCGCTGTCGATGGCGGACGTGATCTTGGCGCGGCTGCGGATAATGCCCGTGTCGTTCATCAGGCGCGCCACATCTTCGTCGTCGAAGCGGGCCACCTTTTCCAGGTCGAAGCCGGCAAAGGCATTGCGCAGCGCTTCGCGTTTCCTGAGGATGGTGATCCACGACAGCCCCGCCTGGAAGCCGTCGAGCACCAGCTTTTCCCACAGGGCGCGCGAGTCGAATTCCGGGACGCCCCATTCCTCGTCATGATAGGCGACATAAAGAGGGTCGGTTCCCGGCCAGTGGCAGCGTTCATGATCGTCCATCGCTATTCCCTCAATAGATTCAATTGTTATAACATCTGTATTATTATGGTTAACGGGCGTATCTACGCGGGCTCGCCACCCAATTGGACGTGCTGTGCGACCCACGCGGGAACCGTCACCCTCACGGCGTGACCGCTGCTATCCACCCTAAGGTTTTCCAGCCTGTCCAGCCGCATCAGTCCCAGGCCGACGCGTCCGTAAGCGGCAGTAACTTCACCCACCCTGCGTTCCCCGATGAGGATTTCGGCGCCTCTTTCAAGGTCGCCGTCGCTTTCCAGCGGCAGAAGGCGATTCTTGATCTGGCCGCGCCGTTTCATGCGCGAGGTCAGCTCCTGACCGACATAGCAGCCCTTGTGGAAGTCGATGGCGTCGAGCAGGTCGAGATTGGCGTCGATGGCATAGAGTTCGTCCATGCCGAAATCCTGTCCGGCGTCCGCCAGTCCCAGGCCGATGCGGACGGTGGTCCAGGCGGTGTCCGTGGCGGTGACCGTCCGGTCACCATAGGCGAAGCCGAAGGTGTTCCCGGCGATGACCCCGCGGGGATCCGCGGCGAAACCGTCCGGCAGGTCTCCGCCGAACGCCACGAAGACCGGACGGTCCAGCGCCGCGATCGCGACCCTGGCCCTGAGTTTATACATGTTGAGCCTGGCCAGCAGTTCCGGGCGCGCGCCAAGCGGCACATCCAGCCAGATTTCCTCCGGTCCCTTGGCCATCAACAGGCAATCGGCATACATCTTTCCCTGTGGCCGCAAAAAAGCGCCATAATGCAGGTTATCCATACGGCCCTCCGCCACTTCGGCGGTGATTCGGTCGATGTGGGCCGTGCACAGGCCTTTCAGGAACGTAGCCCAGTCGGGTCCGGTGATGCGGATCAGGGCGCGGTGGGACAGGCGGGCGATCTCGGTCATGTGAGCACATCGTTTCTTGCAGCCGGGCGGTTATGACGTAAGAAGACGCGATTATGAAGGCGAGTTTTCCGATTCTTTTGCTGGCGATCTGCGAACCTGCCAAGGTGATGACCCTGGGCGGGCTGATCCGGCGTTTCAGGCACGAGATCCCCAATGCCCGCATCACCCTGGTGACGTCGAAGGCGTCGGCGGAGCTGTTCAGCGACGACGACTGCATCGATGAGATACAGGTCTTCGACGGCGCCCTGTTCAAGCTGAAGAGCCTTGGCATGCTCAGTGAAATCAGCCGCCGCCAATGGGGGCTGTGCGTCGATATCGGCCCGACCATGGTGTCGCGGCTCATTCCCGCCAAGACGCGCTTTACGCTCAACGCCAACGATCCGGCCAGTCCGCTGGTCCAGATCTGCAAGGCGTTGCGCCTGCCCGAGGCCGAGGTGCGGCCGTCTTTACGCGTTTCGCCGGCGCGCGAGGCGGGCGTTCGCACCTTTCTCGACAACGGCCGGGGCATCGCGCCCCTGATCGTCATGGCGCCCGGCGCGTCGTGGATCGGCAAGCGCTGGCCGACCGAGCGCTTTGCCGTCCTGGCCACCAAGCTGATGCGCGACAACGGCCCCTTCGCCGGCCATTCGCTACTCATTTTAGGCGGAGAAGAGGACCGCGACACGGCGGTGGCGTTGCGCATGGCGACGCCGCGCGCCCGTGTGCTGGAACTGACGGGGCGGCTCGATCTTTTGAGCGCCTACGCGGCGCTGAAGCATGCCTCCGTCTTTATCGGCAATGACGAACTGTGGCTTCACCTGGCGGCGGCGGCCGGCATCCCGGCCTTCGGCCTGTTCGGACCGTCGGACGATTCGATGGCGCCCTATGGCGACAATGTCCACGTCGTCAGGGGGCCGCGCAGCTTCGCCGACATCCAGGCCATTGACCCGAAATTGAAGCAGAACGTCTGCCATATGCTCGACCTTTCGATCGATCGCGCCTATGACGGCATCGTCCGCGTCATGACCGGCGCTGAAATGTTGCGCGCATCCGCCTGGCAGGCGGTGGGATAAGCAAAAACAGGAGACCTCAGATGGCCCGCACCTTCGATTTGATCATACGGAACGCAGACATCATCAATCATGCAGGGCGGGGCAAGGGCGACATCGGTATCCTGAATGGCAAGTTCGCCGCTTTCGGCGACCTTTCGCAAGCGGACGCGGCCGAAATCTTCGACGCCACGGGTCTGCTGGCCATGCCGGGAGTCATCGACACCCAGGTCCACTTCCGCGAGCCGGGCCTGGAGTGGAAGGAGGACCTGGAAACGGGCTCCCAGGCCGCCGTCATGGGCGGGGTCGTGGCCGTGTTCGAAATGCCGAACACCAACCCGAACACCGTCAATGTCGCGACGTTCGAGGACAAGCTGAAGCGCGCCTATCACCGCATGCATTGCGACCACGCCTTCTATATCGGCGGCACGCACGAGAACGTCATGCTGCTGGGCGAACTGGAGCGCCTGCCGGGCTGCTGCGGCGTCAAGGTGTTCATGGGCGCGTCGACGGGGACGCTGCTGATCGCCGACGACGCGGGCGTCGCCGCCGTCCTGGCCAATGTCAACCGCCGCGCCACCTTCCATTCCGAAGACGAATACCGCCTCACCGAGCGCCGGCCGCTGGCGCGCGAAGGCGACTGGACCAGCCACGACTATGTCCGCGACGCCCAGTCGGCCATCCAGTCGACGCAGCGCCTGGTGCGGCTGGCGCGCGAGGCGGGCAAGCGCATCCACGTCCTGCACGTCACCACGCGCGAAGAGATCGAATTCCTTCGCGACCACAAGGATATCGCCACGGTCGAACTGACGCCGCAGCACCTGACGCTTGAGGCGCCCGAAGCCTATGAGCGCCTGAAGGGCCTGGCGCAGATGAACCCGCCGATCCGCGACAAATACCATGTCGAAGGCCTGTGGCGCGGCATTACCGGCGGCGTGGCCGACGTGCTGGGCTCCGACCACGCGCCGCACACGCTCGAGGAAAAGGCCAAGCCGTATCCGCAATCGCCGTCGGGCATGCCGGGCGTTCAGACGCTGCTGCCGGTCATGCTCAACCACGTCAACGAGGGGCGTATGACGCTGGAGCGGCTGGTCGACCTGACCTCGGCCGGGGCGCAGCGCGTCTTCGGCGTCGCCAACAAGGGCCGCATGGCCGAAGGCTATGACGGCGACGTCACCCTGGTGGACCTGAAGGCCAAGCGCGTGCTGCAGCACAAGGACATGCGCACCAGGAGCGGCTGGACGCCGTTCGACGGCATGGAGGTGACGGGCTGGCCCAAGGCCACCATCATCCGCGGCAAGGTCGTCATGCGCGACGACGAGATCGTTCGGCCCAGTCAGGGCGAGGCCTGCCGGTTCATGGAAGCGCTGTAGCGAAAAGGCCTCCCGAATTCGGGAGGCCTTTCCGTTTAGGGCTTATGCTTTTTCTTGCCGGCGGGAGCGGCGGTCAGCTTCGCTGGCTGCCAGACAAAGCCGTCGCCCGACGCGGCGATCGTGCCGACGCCAGGATAGGGGAAATGCGGGGCGAAGACCCGTTCATGGTCTCCGGCCAGTTCGGTCAGGGTTGCCCGGCGGCTGGTCCTGGCCGCGGCCGCGTCGCCGTCGAAGCCCATGGTCCAGTCGGGTTTGGCCAGTGAAATGATCGAACTGTGCGCCGTATCGCCGATGTCGAACAAGCGGTCCTTGCCGGAGACGATCTGGTAACCGACATGACCGGGCGTATGGCCTGGAATCGCGACGGCGGTGATCGACGGCGTGACCTGGGCGCCGGGTTCGAAGGCCGAGACCTGCGGGGCGATCGCCTTGACCATGGCGGCCATGTCGGCCTGGCCCTGCAGGAAGGTCCAGTCGGCCGACGACATGCGCACGCGGGCCTTGGGGAAGGCCGGCTGGCCGCCGGCGTCAAGCAGCCCGCCGATATGGTCCGGGTGGACGTGGGTAATCAGGACGTCGGTAACCTGGTCCGGTGTGATGCCGGCAAGCTTCAGGCTGGCCATGAGCGCGCCGCCGGCCTTGGGCCCAAGGCCCGTGTCGATCAGGACGACGCGGGCGCCGTCGCGCACGAGCAAGGCATCGACCGACAGGACAATGGGATCGGTGGGAGCATGTGCCGCCTTGAGCACATCGGCGACCGCCGCGGGGCCGGCATCGACCCCGAATACCTTGCCGTCGTTCGGCATCTCAAACCTGGCGTCGCTTATCGACGCCAGAGACAGTTTTCCGACATGAAACGGCGTGGCGGCAGGGGCCACGGCGGCGGGGCCGGCCACGGCGGGCAACGCGGACAGGAGCGCGAATGCGGCAACGGTGCAGATGACGGTTTTCATGAACAGCCTCCATCGGTTTGGATGTATCCTCAATAGGCCAAACGGCGGGATTTGGACATGAAAAAACGCCCGCGAGGCGAACCTCGCGGGCGTCGATCCATCATGCGACGGGGTATCAGTCGGCCGCGGCGTAGGTGCCGTTGCCGGGAATTTCGCACTGTTGCTCGTCCTTGTGCGCCTTGGCGATGCGGCAGGGCGTATCCATTTCAAGCTTGGTGCGCTCGCCATTGACGACGACGATGTAGCCGCGCTTGTTCTTGCAGGCCAGTTCGGCGATGACGCCGTTGGTCACGCTGGCCGATTCACCGATGTAGCGGACGTCGGAGACGTCACAGCCCTTGGCCGGCTCGGCGGCCTTGATCAGCACGTCCCATTGCGCCTTGAGCTGGTCGACGGTGACGAAGGTGCACGACTTATGGCTGACCTGGTCGATGAAACAGTCGGTCACGCGGGTGCCGGCGGTCGAGCCCGGTTGGGGCACGAAGCCGATCAGGCCCCACTTTTGTTCGGGGCACTTGAACTCGACATAGTCGCGCTTGCTGCTTTCCTGGGTGCCGACGACGTTGAAGTCCGCAACCGTGCAGGCGATGCCGGCCTTCTTGAGGACGTCTGTGTAATACCCCTTCTGGCCGTTGGCCGCGACGCCCATGTCGGTGAAAGTGCAGCCGCCGCCGAGGCCGGCGGCGGAGGCGCACGGAATCGCCTTGACGAAGGTGTTGTCCATCTTGGTCTGGACCATGAAGCCCGGCTGGTTCGCGCAGCCGAATTCATAGAAGGTCGAGTCGTTTTCCTTGGACACGCCGACGAAGCGGACATTGTTGACCTGGCACTTGGGGTCGCCCTTGGCGGCCAGCGGCGCCATTTGCGCCGACAGCTGTTCCTTGGTCGTGAACTGGCAGGCCGAAGCGCCTTCCATCACCAGGCAGCTCTTGAAAGCCGGCTGGCCCGAAGCGCCCAGTTGCGGATAGTCGAGGATGCCGCCGGCCTTGCCGGTGCAGCCGATTTCGTAACGGTCGATCAGGGGCTCGGACTTGCTGGAGCCGATCAGGCGGGCATTGGCGGCGTCGCAGCCCGGAACATAGGGCTGCACGACGGCGGCCAGCCACTTATAGGGCGGCGTGTTTTCCGGCAGGGTGCAGGCCGCGCCCTGCGGGTTCTTCTTGTGCGCTTCGAAGGCGGCGGCACAGGTGAAGGTCAGCGAGATTTCGGTCGGCGAGGCGACGACGGCGATGAAACCCGGGCCGGCCTTGCAGCCGATCTCGTAGATATTGCCCTTGACCTTGGTGCCGTCGGCCTTGGTGACGTCCGTCGGTCCCAGGAGCTTGGCGCCCGAAGGGTCGCAGCTGATCTTGGCGGTGGCGACGATGACCGGGGCGTCGGCCATCGGGTCGATCTTCGGCTTGGCGTCGGCGGCAAAGGCCTGGGTCGAGCCCAGGCTGGCCACGACGGCGAGGCCCGCGGCCACGACGACGGTCCGGACCCGCTCGGCGAGATGTGTGAGTTTCATGGGGCGACTTTCTGTAAGTTGCGCGAAAAGCCTGTAGTCCGCCGCGGCTGGCACGGCTGTATTCTCGTTAACTGAGGCTATTTACAGGATGTGGCGAAGCGATGGCAAGGGGCCGTTATGTCATAACGTGGGAATGGACTTGCCGTTGCGTCATAGTTGCCGTCAACGTCAATTTACGTTACCTGTCTTGCCCAATATTGTAAGATCAATGGAGCCCGTCATGGCAGAAATTCTTTGCGATATCGATCATGGCGTCATGCGGCTGCGACTCAACCGGCCGGAAAAGAAGAACGCCCTGACGCGGGCCATGTATACCGAACTGACGGCGCGTCTCGATGCCGCCTCGGGCGACGACGCGGTGCGGGCCGTGGTGATTTCGGCGGAAGGCGGCGATTTTTCGGCCGGTAACGATATTCTCGATTTCGCGCAAGGTGCGGCCGAACTGCAGGCGGCGGACATCGGCGCCATTCCGGTCTTTCGCTTTCTGAAGGCGTTGACCTTTTTCGAAAAGCCCCTGATCGCCGCCGTGCGCGGCCAGGCGGTGGGCGTGGGCGTGACCATGCTTTTGCACTGCGACCTGGTGGTGGTGGCCGACGATGTCCGCCTGAGCCTGCCGTTCCTGAAGCTCGGCCTTGTGCCGGAGGCCGGTTCGACGCTTCTGCTGCCCCGGCGTATCGGCCATCAGCGCGCCTTTGCCTGGATGGCGCTGGGCGAGGTCATCGGCGCGGACGACGCGAAAACCCTGGGCCTGGTCAACCGCGTTGTCGCGGCCGGTGACGTCGAGGCCGCGGCGGGCGAGATGGCGGCCAAGGTTTCCAGGTTGCCGCCCACGGCGCTGAAGCATACCAAGGCCTTTCTGCGCGATGCGGACGACGTCTGGGAGGTCATCAAGGCCGAGGGCGAGGTTTTCCGCAAGCTGCTGACCAGTCCCGAAGCCATGGCGGCATTTTCGGCCTTCATGACAAAGGCCGGGTAGGGGCGTTCAAAAACCTTCACCATAAGCGGTTACAACCGCTGGCATGTTGTGATTTGACGAAGCTCGCGTTTGCCCGTATTGGCGCGGCTCTTTTTTCCTGCGGGTGTTCCCGCGAAGGTCAACGGACATGCCCTTGGACAGCCGCGATTCCGAAACCCTGATTCAGGGCTTCACCATCGGGACCGAGACGCCCGAAATGGATGCGCACATTATCGGAATGACCGACCGTGCTTTTGGTCCGGGCCGGTATGTCAAGACGGCCGAGCGCCTGCGCGAAGGCTCGACGCCCTATCGCGACATGAGCTTCGTCGCCCAGAAGAACGGCCGCCTGGCGGGTTCCGTGCGCCTGTGGCCGATCGTCGTCCGCAACGGCGAATCGTCCGAGACCATCGCTTTCCTGGGGCCCATCGTCGTCGAGCCTGAATTCCGCTCTCTCGGCCTGGGCAGGCAACTGATCCGCCGCTCGCTGGACGCAGCCGCCCGTGCGGGTCTGCGCGCCGTGGCGCTGGTCGGCGACGCCGCCTATTTCGAACAACTCGGCTTTGCCCGCGCCGACCTGACCCTGCCGGGGCCGGTCGATCCGCGCCGTGTGCTGATCCACTACCTGCAGCCCGGCGTGTCGCTGTCGGGCGAGATCGCCAGAGCCGACTAACCTGGCCGATTGATCTTGCGGCTTCGGGCCGGGGCCGGTAAGGCTCGGCCATGACGCAAATCACCCTGTCCGCCGATATGGGCGCGCCCGCCACGCGCGCTGTCTTTGCCGCCCTGGAAGCCAGGGGCGGGAAGGGCTGTGTGCGCTTCGTCGGAGGTTGCGTGCGCAACGCGCTGATGGGCCGCGATATCAGCGACCTGGACCTGTCGACGCAGCTTTTGCCGGATGAAACCGAAGACGCGCTGAAGGCCGCCGGCATCAGGAGCATCCCGACCGGGAAACAGTTCGGCACCATCACCGCCGTGATCGACGTCGATGGCGCAGCGCAACTGTTCGAGATCACCTCCTTACGCGAAGATGTCGAAACCGACGGCCGCCGCGCGGTCGTCAAGTACACCACCGAATGGGAAAAGGACGCCGAGCGCCGCGACTTCTATCTCAACGCGCTGTACGCCGATATCGAGGGCACGGTCTACGATCCGACCGGCCACGGCATCGGGGACGCCCGCGCCGGCAGGGTGCGCTTCATCGGCGATGCCGAGCAGCGCATCCGCGAAGACTATTTGCGTATCCTGCGCTTCTTCCGGTTCACGGCAGGGTATGCGCATGCGTTCGACGGCCCGTCGCTCGATGCCTGCATCCGCCTGATGGGCGGTATCGACAGCCTGTCGGGCGAGCGTCTGTGGCAGGAGATCAGCAAGACCCTGGCGCTGTCCGACCCGCTCAAGGCGTTCGAAACCCTGTCGGGCAGCGGCATCATGCACCATGTCCTGCCGGGCTGGACGCATGACGCCAGGACATTGCCCGAACTGTCGGCCATGATCGGCCTGACCGGCGACATGCCGCGACGGCTGATGGCGTTGCTCGACAACGGCATCGGACTGGATGAGATCCAGCTCGAAGCCGTGCAGGCGCGGCTGAAATTCTCAAATGCCCTTTTTGAGCGGCTGTTGAAGGCCGGGCGCGCCGCCGCCGAACTGGCCGAGGTCGACGAGGGCGTGCTGAAGCGCCTGATCTATCGCGAGGGGCGGCTGGCGGTCGAGGACGCGGTCTATCTGATCGCCGCGCACCTTGGGCGGTCGCCGCACGGATTGCTGGCGCACATAGCGGCGATGGACATTCCGGTCTTTCCCCTGAAAGGGGCAGACCTTATCGCGCGCGGCGTCAAGCCGGGAAAGGTGCTGGGCGAGCATCTTAAGCAAATCGAAACCGAATGGCTTAATCATGATTTTTCACAAAGCGTGATTGACCGGAACCTTGACGGCATTGGCAAAAAGCCAAATTAATTAAGGCGACCTCGGACAAAGTTGTGATGCGTAACCCAGACTATATCGCCATTCTCGAAACCGGCATCCCGCCGGCGGGCCTCGACGAAACCTACGGCACCTATGCCGACATGTTCCAGGGAACGCTTGCGCGCGAAGGCCGGACCTTCCGGGTTTTCAAGACACTGCAGGGCGAACTGCCCGAGGTTGACGACCATCTCAAAGGGGTGGTCATTACCGGCTCGCCGTCGGGCGTTTATGAAAGCGATCCCTGGATACAGGCGCTGATCGGCTGGCTGCGGGGGCTCGACCCCGATGTGCCGGTGGTCGGCATCTGCTTCGGCCACCAGATCATGGCCCAGGCCTGGGGCGGCCATGTGGAAAAGTCGCACAAGGGCTGGGGCGTCGGCCTGCACGAATACGAAATCCACGACCAGGACGTCTGGAAGCGGTTGATGGGCCCCGAGGCCGAGCACTCGGCCATCCGCATCGCCGTCACCCACCAGGACCAGGTGGTGAAAAAGCCCGACACCGCGATCTGCTTTGCCGGATCGGATTTCACGCCCAACGGCGCGCTGTACTATACCGATCGCAAGGCGCTGTCCTTTCAGTGTCATCCGGAATTCTGCGAGGGCTTCGCCAGCGACCTCCTGATCAGCCGGCGCGGTGTGCGCATCTCGGAAGAGCTTGTGGATAAGGCTGTGGACAGCCTGAAGGGTGAAAACCATCGCGCCGATGTTCTGGGCGCCATTTCGAAGTTTCTGGCTACGTGAACGGGACTCATCCCTATTACGAATCCGTCGAGGACCTGAGGAACGTCTATCTCGAAGACAGCTTCGTGCTCGGCATCCACGAGACGGAGGACAGTCTGTTCTTCGACCTCGACGTCGTCCTGACCGACGATCATCCACTGTACCAGACGCCGCCCGAGGACCTGCGCTATTGCTATCGCACGGCGCGGCTGGTCTTTTCGGGCGATATCCATATCACATGGGTGGAGCGCAATCTCGAGGCGCGCAATTTCGACGGCATGGGCAATGTGGACCTCGGCGAAATCGACGGCTTCGAATGCGGGCCGGACGGCTATTATCTCGACGGCGAGTGGGGCGCGGTCAAGGTTATTGCGCGCGAAGTGCGCCTGGTTTTCCGCTGACCGGCCACAGCAGGACAAGCGCGGCAGCCATGAGGTGCGCGCCCGCGGAATAGACGGCCGTCAGGCCGGGAGCGACGGCATCGAGATTGACGGTCGCATCGAGGATGGCGTTTGTAAGATTCCAGCCCCAATGCAGACCGACGGCGGCCCAAAGATTTTGCCATTTCCAGCATGCGGCGGCATAGGCGATGCCGAAGCAGAAGAGCCGGAGCCATTCCATCGGGCCGTCGCCCAGCCGGTAGACGTGATTCAGGACGTAGATGGCGGCCGTCGCGGCGACGAATGCCGGCCCCGACCATCTGATGCCGGAAGCCTTGAGCCAGAAGCCGCGCGTCAGTATGTCCTCGGCCAGGGAGGGAATGAAGGTCGACACCGCGGCGCCGGCCACGGCCATCGCCGTCGCGGCCCAGCTTGCCGGAACGGGCAGGGAGGCCAGGCTGTAGACGCCGTTCGCAAGGCCGGCGAAGGCGGCAGCCAGCCTCAGGGCCGCCATGACGATCAGGCCGCCCAGGACCAGCCGGGCGGAACCCGTCTTCAGGTCGAGGCCGTAGGCATCGTAACCCTTGTATCCCAGCCATTTTCCGGCCGGCCAGGCGGCGAGCAGCGCCCCGACCATGATGACGGCGGCGGCGGCACCGTTGTGCAGCACCCTGGCGCCCACGCCTTCGGCCGATTGGTACAGGAGGAAGAGGATCAGGAAGGCGCCGATACGGCGTAAAAGGGACGGCGCGACCATGGGCACCTCGTTCAAAATGTAACCATCCCTTATAAACGATGTCGCGGCTGTCTCAAGCGGTCAGGGCCACTTTACCACGGGCGGCATGGACGACAGGATCGAGGCGACATTGCCGCCCGTTTTCAGCCCGAACAGAGTGCCGCGATCGTAGAGCAGGTTGAACTCGACATAGCGGCCGCGCTGGATCAGTTGCGCTTCGCGGTCGCCTTCGGTCCATGGTTGATTCATGCGGCCGCGCACAATCTGCGGATAGATGGCCAGGAAGGCTTCTCCCACGGCGCGGGTAAAGGCGAAGTCGGTCTCGTGGTCGCCGCTGTCGAGGTGGTCGTAGAAGATGCCGCCGACGCCGCGCGGCTCGTCGCGGTGCGGCAGGTAGAAATATTCGTCACACCAGGCCTTGAAACGCTCGTAATAACTTTTGTCAAACCGGTCGCAGGCCGCCCTGAAGGCCCCGTGGAAGGCCACGGCGTCGGGAGCGTCCTGATGCCGGTCGGCGTGCATCAACGGTGTCAGGTCGGCGCCGCCGCCGAACCAGCTCTTCGTCGTCGTGATGAAGCGCGTATTCATATGCACGGCCGGCACATGCGGATTGGACAGGTGCGCGATCAGCGAAATGCCCGTGGCATGAAAGCGTGGATCCTCGGCGGCGCCGGGAATCGATTTGGCGAATTCCGGCGAAAAGCTGCCGTGCACGGTCGAGATATGGACGCCGACCTTTTCGAACAGCCGGCCGCGCAGAATCGACATCTCGCCCCCGCCGCCTTCCGGGCGCTCCCAGGGCGTGCGCTCGAAGCGGCCGGGCGCGCCGGGATAAAGCGCTTCAGGGGCTTCGCTTTCCAGCGCTTCGAAGGCGCCGCAGATGGCGTCGCGCAAACTGCGGAACCAGGCGGAGGCTTGCGTCTGGCGTTGCGGCAGGAGGTCGGCGGGGGGGGGGGCGGGGGCGGTCATGGCTGTGTCTTAGCGTCTCAGGCGCGCACGGGGAAGCCGTTGGTTTGCCGCAAGGCCTCCGCCAGGCCGATGGCGGCGGCCGTCACGACGTTGATCGAGCGTGCAGCGGCGCTTATCGGGATAAAGACGCGGGCATCGGCCGCCTGATGCACGTCGTCGGGGACGCCGGCGCTTTCGCGGCCCATCAGAAGCACGTCGCCGGGATGGAAAGCGAAGCCCGTCAGGGGCTCGGCGCCCCGGGTCGTGAAGAGAATCAATCGTGCATCCGGCCCCAGGACCTCCCGCCGGAAGCCCAGAAAAGCCTCCCAACCGGTA
Organism: uncultured Asticcacaulis sp.; assembly: GCA_936940865.1. GTDB lineage: Bacteria > Pseudomonadota > Alphaproteobacteria > Caulobacterales > Caulobacteraceae > Asticcacaulis. The sequence continues at coordinate 23,739 of CAKZJB010000071.1, forward strand.
TGGTGCGACACTTTGGCGCACTGGCCGTAATCCATGGCCGCGCGGCGGATGGCCTTGTCGTTCAGCGGAAAGCCGCACGGTTCGATAATGTCGAGATCGGTCTCGAACGCGGCGCACAGGCGGATCGCCGCCCCCAGATTCTGCGGGATGTCGGGCTGATAGAGCGCCAGGCGCATGGGGCAGTCTCCGCAAGGAAATGATTCGCGTCCCTTGCCCGAAAATGCCGGCCAGCGTCCAGCCGAAAGCGCAGGCAAGGCCGGTCTTTCCGCCGCAAAGCGTGCGTATGCAAAAAACGGCGAAACGGCGTTTGGACATGCGGCATAATTGTGTTTATAGACGACGTTATCTACGCAGGCCGCGGTCCCCGCGGCAATTCGCGCGGGGCCTTGCCCGCAGCGGCGAATTGCGGCACGGGAGCGTTTGAGCTTTTTAAAAATTCGTCTATGTAGCTTCGGCGTCCGGCCGAATGCGACAACGACTCAAATAAGTGGCGTGGCGCAGGCGACCCGCAAGGGCCGGCAGGGCGCGAGAGGTAACGAAGAGGTGGCAAGGTGAGCGAACCTGGGCATAATCAGGCGTCTATGGGGGAATACAAGGACCCCAACCGGCGCGACTTTATCTATATCGCGGCCGGGGCAGGTGCCGCCGGTGCGGCCGCGATGGCCGCCATTCCCCTTATCGGGCAAATGAATCCGGCCGCCGACACGCTGGCGCTCGCGTCCATCGAATACGATCTGTCGAAAGTCGCCGAAGGCCAGCAGGTCGTCGTGAAGTGGCGCGGCAAGCCGTTGTTCGTGCGCTATCGGACGCCCAAGGAAATCAAGGAAGCCCAGGATGCGGACTGGAAGACCTTCCGCGACCCGCAGCCCGATTCGGACCGCGTGAAGAAAGGCCACGAACAATATCTCATCCTGGTCGGCGTCTGTACGCACCTGGGGTGTGTGCCGAACTTCGGCGCCGGTGAATACGGCGGATGGTTCTGCCCGTGCCATGGCTCGCAGTACGATACCTCGGGCCGCATCCGTCAGGGACCGGCCCCCAAGAACCTCGAGGTTCCGGATTACACCTTCCTCTCCGACACCAAGATCAAGGTGGGCTGACAGCGATGAGCGAGCATAAATCGACCTATGAGCCCAAGACGGGCATCGAAAAGTGGCTGGACGCGCGCCTGCCCATCATCCGCCTCGGTTACGACAGCTTTATCGACTATCCGACGCCGAAGAACCTGAACTACTGGTGGACCTTCGGCGGCATCCTGTCGCTGTGCCTCGGCATCCAGATCATCACCGGCGTCATCCTGGCCATGCACTATGTGGCCAGCGCGGACCTGGCCTTCAACAGCGTCGAGCGCATCATGCGCGACGTCAATTACGGCTGGCTGATCCGCTATACCCACGCCAACGGCGCGTCGATGTTCTTCTTCGCCGTCTATATCCACATGTTCCGCGGCCTCTATTACGGTTCGTACAAGGCGCCGCGCGAAGTGCTGTGGCTCCTGGGCTGCGTCATCTACTTCCTGATGATCGCCACCGCCTTCATGGGTTACGTCCTGCCGTGGGGCCAGATGTCCTACTACGGCGCCGTTGTCATCACCAACCTGATCGGCGCCATTCCGGTCGTCGGACCGTCGATCCTGACCTGGCTGCAAGGCGGCTTCTCAGTCGACCAGCCGACGCTGAACCGCTTCTTCTCGCTGCACTACCTGCTGCCGTTCGTCATCGCCGGCGTCACCGTCCTGCACGTCTGGGCGCTGCACGTCACCGGCCAGAACAACCCGACCGGCGTCGAGATCAAGTCCAAGGAAGACACGGTGCCGTTCACGCCGTACGCCACCATCAAGGACGGCCTGGCCATGATCCTCTTCCTGGTCATGTTCGCGGTCTTCGTCTTCTTCGCGCCGGATGCGCTGGGCCACGCCGACAACTATGTGCCGGCCAACCCGCTGCAGACGCCGAACCATATCGTGCCCGAGTGGTACATGCTGCCCTTCTACGCCATCCTGCGCGCCGTGCCGAACAAGCTGGCCGGGGTCCTGCTGATGTTCGGCGCCATCGCCGTCATCTTCGCCCTGCCGTGGCTTGACACGTCCAAGGTTCGTTCGATGCGCTACCGTCCCGTCATGCGCTGGTTCTTCGTGCTGTTCGTCATCACCTGCGTCGCGCTCGGCTGGTGTGGCGCGCAACTGCCGACGGACATGGTGTTCTCGATGGGCGAAGACGCCCAGGGCAACCCGATCGGCCTGTCGGTCGTGCTGCTGTCGCAGCTGCTTGCGGCATACTACTTTGCCTTCTTCCTCATTATCATGCCCTGGATCGGCTTGAAGGAAGATCCTCTGCCCCTGCCGGCGTCGATCTCCGAAGCCGTCCTGGCCAAGCACTAAGAAGGGGGAGGAGCATAATGTCCATCTTGACCAAGAGCCTTAAGGCCGTTGCCGGCGCCGCCCTTGCGGTTTCGCTGATGGCCGCGCCGCATGTCAATGCAGCGGAAAACTTCAAGGAGCCCGAGGCTCCCAAGGAAGGCTTCTCGTTCGAAGGGCCGTTCGGCACCTTCGACCAGGCCCAGCTGCAGCGCGGTTACAAGGTTTACCGCGAAGTCTGCTCGGCCTGTCACTCGATGAAGCTTCTGTCGTTCCGTAACCTGGCGCAGAAGGACGGTCCCTTCTACGATCCCAAGTACAAGAACCCGAACGACAATCCGATCGTGAAGCAGATCGCTTCGGAATACGACATTCCGGAAATCGATCCCGACACGGGCGATGAGGCGACCCGCAAGGGCACGCCGTCGGATCGCTTCGTGTCGCCGTTCAAGAACGACGAAGCCGCCAAGGCGTCGAACGGCGGGGCCATCCCGCCCGACCTGTCGGTCATGGCCAAGGCCCGTGAAGGCGGCGCCCGCTATATCTATTCGATCCTGACGGGCTTCCGCGCGCCGCCGGCCGGCTTGACCATCGCCGACACCCAGCACTACAACCCCTATGTCCACGGCTCGCTGGCGACCCAGTGGAAGGGCGATCCGCACAAGGTGCCGCTGGGCGGCGTCCTGGCCATGCCGCCCCCCCTGGCGGACGGCCGCGTGACCTTCGACGATGGCCGCGCGTCGACCCTCAGCAACGAAGCCGCCGATGTGGCGGCCTTCCTGGAATGGGCGTCCGACCCGCACGCCATCGAGCGGAAGCAGACCGGTTTTGCCGTCATCATCTATCTGCTGCTGATGGCCGGCGTGACCTACATTGCGTACCGCAAGGTGTGGAAAGGCAAACACTAATTCTACTGTGACGGGCTGCAAAACGTCATCTCGTTGCGCTCCGGCGCTCACGTACTAAAGTACGCTCCGCTCCGGTGCTCACGAGCTAAGATTTTTCGCCACGTCACAGCGAATTCGTTGTCCATCAATTTAAAAGCCCGCCGGTGACGGCGGGCTTTCCTTTTACGCGGTGCGGCTTCCGAGGCGGAGCCGGGATACGAAAAAGCCCGGGATCGCTCCCGGGCCTTTGGCTTTATACCAACGGCCATAAAGAATGACCGTCGGTATTCGCTTTTTTTTAAGCTCAAACGCCGCATGGCTCGCCGCATTGGCGGCGGCGGCGGGCGGTCGCCCTTGCCAACGGCGATCGAGTCAAAGCCAATCGCCGTTGGCATTAGACGTTGAAGCGGAAGTTCATGACATCGCCGTCCTTGACGATGTACTCCTTGCCTTCCTGGCGGAGCTTGCCGGCGTCGCGGGCGCCGGCTTCGCCCTTGTACTGGACGTAGTCGGCATAGGCGATGGTTTCGGCGCGGATGAAGCCCTTTTCGAAGTCGGTGTGGATGACGCCGGCGGCCTGGGGCGCCGTGCAGCCCACGGGGATCGTCCAGGCGTGGGCCTCCTTGGGGCCGACCGTGAAATAGGACTGCAGGCCCAGCAGCTTATAGGCCTCGCGGATCAGGCGGTTGAGGCCGGGCTCTTCCAGGCCCAGGGTCTCCAGGAATTCCTGGCGCTCGGCGGCGTCCAGCATGGCGATTTCCGACTCGATCTGGGCCGAGATCACGACGCTGTTGGCGTGGTCGGCGCGGGCGCGTTCGGCCACCTTGGCCGACAGGTCGTTGCCCTTGTCGGCCGCACTTTCTTCGACGTTGCAGACATAAAGGGCCGGCTTTGACGTCAGGAGCTGGAGCATGTTCCAGGCCTTCATGTCTTCCTTGCTGACCTTGCCGCTTTCGACGGCCAGGCGGGCCGGGCGGCCTTCGCGCAGATAGGCCAAAGCCGCGTTGATCAGCGCCACGGTCGTGGCTGCGTCCTTGTCGCCGCCGGTCTTGGCGCGCTTTTCCAGTTGCGGCAGGCGCTTTTCCAGGCTTTCCAGGTCGGCCAGCATCAGTTCGGTCTCGATGATTTCGAGGTCCGAGACCGGATCGATACGGCCTTCGACGTGGGTGATGTCGGTGTCGACGAAGCAGCGCGCGACGTAGGTAATGGCGTCACAGTCGCGGATATTGGCCAGGAACTGGTTGCCCAGGCCTTCGCCCTTCGAGGCGCCGCGCACCAGGCCGGCGATATCGACGAAGTTGATGCGCGCCGGGATGATTTCCTTGGAGCCCGCGATCTCGGCCAGGACCGCCAGGCGCGGCTCAGGTACGGCGACGTCGCCGGTATTGGGCTCTATGGTGCAGAAGGGATAGTTGGCGGCCTGGGCGGCTGCCGTCTGGGTCAGGGCATTGAACAGGGTCGACTTGCCGACGTTCGGCAGCCCGACGATAGCGACTTTAAGGGCCATTATGGGTCTCGAGAAACGAATATGGCCGCTTCCCTAGAGCAAAACGCGGCGGAAGGGAACGTCAATGATGGCTGATTGCGGCTTTTCGGCTTCCTTTAGCAAGAAAGGGATCCACAGATCACACAGATTTCACAGATTTCACAGATTTTTCAAAACCTTATCGGGAATGATGCTCACGGTTCAAAACCACGAAGCGCTTTGCGCGAAGCGCAGTCATATTACGTCGTTGCGCGTCTGCGTCTGTCTAATACCAACGGCCATAAAGAATGACCGTCGGTATTCGTTTTTT
>CAKZJB010000072.1 GCA_936940865.1 uncultured Asticcacaulis sp.
CCCCGCCATATCGTCATCGAGTCCGGAATGTGCGGCCATGGTGCGATCCGTGGAAAGGATAGAAACCGGCCCGCGGCTCGATAAAAGGCCCGCCCGCAGCCTGCAGGTCTAGTCGTAAAAGCCGGAATGTAAAAAAGCCGTATAGGAACGTGCCGCGAAAAAGCGGAAACCGGTTTTTGGCCGCGCCAAGCTGCACCACTTCCGGGGACACGATCTTCGAAATCGAGAACGACACCAGAATCAATAATTTGCTGGTGTCCTTTTGATTCTGAAATTCGCACGAGGCCGATATCAAAGCGCGCGAATTTCAGAATCGGGACACCGGGCGCCCCGCCAGGGCATCATGTTTCGGCAAGCGCTCCGGCGGGCTCTTCCTTGACGTGCGGCGTAATGGCGGTCAGTTCGCGGACATAGGCGTCGCGCCATACGCTGACATCGTTGGTCTTCACGTCGTCATACAGGCTTTCCCAGCGCCGCTTGCGCTCCTTCAGCGGCATGCTGAGGCCGCGATGGATGGCCTCGGACACGTCCTCGCGGCTGAGCGGATTGACAATCAACGCCTCCTTCATCGTTTCGGCGGCGCCGGCGAACTGCGACAGGATCAGCACGCCGGGATTATTGGCGTCCTGGGCGGCGACGTATTCCTTGGCGACCAGATTCATCCCGTCGCGCAGAGGCGTCACCAGGCCGATATCGGCCGAACGGTATATACCCGCCAGTTCGTCGCGGCGGTACGGCCGGTTGACATAGCGCAACGGCACCCAGTCGACCGTCGAATAGGCGCCGTTGATCTTGCCCGACAGGTTGTCGAGCCGGTTGCGCAGGTCCTGGTAGGCGTCGACCTCATCGCGTGAACGCGTCGCGATCTGGAGCAGGAACAGGTGTTCATGCATTTCCGGATTATTGGAAAGAAACGTATCGAAGGCGTTGAAGCGTTCTTCCAGCCCTTTGGAATAATCCAGCCGGTCGACGCCCAGCAGCATCTTGCGGCCGCGCTGGCTTTTGATCATCATGCGATGATAGAGGTTCGCGCGCTCGCTCTTCAGCGTCTCGGCGAAATCCTCCGCATCGATGCCGATCGGAAAGGCCTTGACGCGTACGCGCTTGCCATAGGCTTCGAGCACGCCGTCGGACGATGGCTTGCCCTGTACATCGTGGAGAACGTAGTCGGAAAAGGCGTCGACATCGTCCGGCGTCTGGAAGCCGAGCAGGTCGTAGCTAAACAGCGACTGCACCAGTTCGCCGTGATGCGGCAGGGTGTTGAGAATGCGCCGCGCCGGCCACGGGATATGCAGGAAGAAGCCGATGCGGTTCTTCACGCCGCGCGCGCGCAGTTCGCGCGCCAGCGGGATCAGGTGATAGTCCTGCACCCAGACTATATCGTCGGGCGCGATCAGCGGCACCAGCGTTTCGGCAAAGCGGGTGTTCACCCGGGCATAGCCTTCGTCGAAGCTGCGCTCGTAGCTGACCAGGTCCGGGCGGTAGTGGAACAGCGGCCACAGGGTCCGGTTGGCATAGCCGTTGTAATATTCGTTCTGGTCCTGGGGTTCGAGGTCGAGCAACGCCACCGTTACCCCGCCCACCACCTGCATGGATATCTGGCCGGTATATTGCTCGACGGTCTGGCCGCTCCAGCCGAACCACAGGCCCTTGTTGTCTTTCAGCGCGGCCGCCAGGGCCATGGCCAGGCCGCCAGCCGTGGCCACCCCCGTGTCGGACGGGGGATTGACGCGGTTAGATACGACGATAAGACGGCTCAACAGGGGCCTCCAGTACAAAAACGTTCAATGACAGGGCCTGGTCCAGCCAGGCATGGACGGCGGCCTCGCCGTCAAGGCGAAAGGCCGCGCAGGTCGGGCGCGGCGGCCCGACAAGAATTCCGAAACCGCCGAGGCGGGTAACGGCGCGAAAGCCGTCCTCGTCGGTCAGGTCGTCGCCGGCGAAAACCGGGATGGTACCGGCAAAGGGCGGCTCAAGCATGAAGGCGTGGATGGCCTCGCCCTTGTCGCTGCCAGGCGTCAGAAACTCGATCACCATCGACCCGTGCTGCTGCTTCAATCCCGTTCGGGCGGAAAGCGCGTCGCCGAAAAGACGCGCCTCGGCCTCGGCCTGCGGTGCGCCACGGTAGTGCAAGGCAGCGGACAGCGGCTTGAGTTCGACCTGCGTGCCCGGCATTCTTTCGGAAAAGGCGTGCAGGGCGCGCACCACCGCGTCGAGATTGTCGTGGGCCGCGGCCAGCGCCACCTTGCCGCCGTGGCGTCTCTGCAGGCCGTGGATGCCGGCCAGGGCCTCGACCGAGCCCTCCAGGATGCGGTCGAGGTCGTCTATCCCGCGCCCGCTGACCACCGCCAGCCGGCCGTCCAGCCTTTCGGCCAGACGGCGCAGCCGGCCGTTGCGCGCCGCGTCCGGTCCTACGCCTTCCGGCCGCTGGGTCAGCGGCGCCAGCGTGCCGTCAAGGTCGAGAAACAGGGACGTCTGCTCAAATATCAGCCTTTGCGGTCTTTCACTGTATATCGTCTCGTGCCCCACAGCCACCGTCCATCCAGGGCCTCCCAGGAATATATATATCGCGAATTCCAGAATATAAATTCAACGATCTCACAGATTAGGAAGCCACATATTAAAAATAAAAATTCCATAAAGAGCCTAGGTTGCTATCTGTACACAACCGCTCTTCGGCCTATAGTGACCACATACCGATGTAGGATTTCAATGATGCTCCCGCGTCTGTGATGAAATCGGCAGCAATTCGTGACCTGGCGAGCCACCATGAACCATATTTCGCAACTCGACCGCGCCCATCACGGCCGTCAGCCATCCATTCCCGCGGCCACGCTCGATCTTGCCCCCATCGGCAATTGCGCGGCGACCGCGCTGGTCGACCGGCATGCGCGCTTCGTCTGGGCCTGCTGTCCGCGCGTCGACGCCGAGCCCGTGTTTTCCGCCCTGCTCGACCCGGCGTGCTCCGCTGCGGGCGAAGCGGGGCTGTGGGCCGTCGAGATCGAGGACGGCGACGTCGAGTCGCAAGCCTACGTCCGCAACACCGCCGTCCTCAGGACCGTGTTCGCCGACCGTCACGGCAACCGGGCCGAACTCCTCGACTTCGCGCCGCGCCTTTACAACCTCAACCGCATCTATCGCCCCTGGGCCTTCTTCCGGCTGGTCCGGCCGCTGTCGGGCACCCCGCGCGTCCGGGTGCGCATCCGGCCCACCGGCGGCTGGGGCGAGCTGCGCGCGAAAAGCAGCACGGGCTCCAGCCACATCCGCTTTGATTGCTGTACCGTCGCCATGCGGCTGACGACCAATGCGCCGCTGACCTATGTGCGCGACGAAACCGCCTTCCGCCTGGAAGGCCCTCTGGCCTTCCACCTTGGCCCCGACGAGCCCTATCCCGGCGATGTCCTGTCCGACGCCGAGCACATGCTGCGCGGCACCACGGCCTACTGGCAGGGCTGGGTGCGCACCCTCACCCTGCCGCTCGAATGGCAGGAGGCGGTCATCCGCGCCGCCATCGCGCTGAAACTGTGCGCCTATGAGGAAACCGGCGCCATCGTGGCGGCCCTGACGACGTCGGTGCCGGAGGCGCCGGGTACGGAACGCAACTGGGATTACCGCTACTGCTGGATCCGCGACGCCTATTACGTCGTGCGCGCGCTCAACCGGCTGGGCGCCGCCGACATGCTTGAGTCCTACCTGGTCTACCTGCGCAACCTGGTCGACCTGTCGCGCGGCGGCCATGTCCAGCCGCTCTACGGCGTCGGCCTCGAGGCGGACCTGGGCGAGCGGCTGGCGCCCGGCATGAACGGCTATCGCGGCATGGGACCGGTGCGCGTCGGCAACCAGGCGCACGAGCATTTCCAGCACGACGTCTACGGCCAGATGATCCTGCCGCTGGTCCAGTCCTTTTTCGACGCCCGTTTCCTGAGACCCGGAACCATCGACGACTTCCATGCGCTGGAGGCCGTCGGAGAGCGCGCCTATGAGATGCACGACCAGCCCGACGCCGGCCTGTGGGAATTCCGTACCCGGGCGCGCGTCCATACCTATTCGGCGCTGATGTGCTGGGCGGCGTGCGACCGGCTGGCCAATGCGGCGGCGGCGCTGGACCTTGAGGGCCGCCGCCTCTGCTGGCAGGGCCGCGCCGACACGATCCGCCAGGCGATCGAGACCCGCGCCTGGAACGAAGAGCGCGGCCATTTCGCCGGGTCATTCGGCGGCGAGGAGGTCGACGCCAGCCTGCTGCAACTGTTCGAACTGGGTTTTTTGCCGCCTGAGGATCCGCGCTGCGTGGCGACCTTCGCCGAGGTCGAGCGCCAGTTACGCAAGGGCGACAATCTCTATCGCTATGTCGAGCCCGACGATTTCGGCGAACCCGAAACCGCCTTCAACTTCTGCACCTTCTGGTACATAGAGGCCCTGCACCTGCAAGGCCGTACAGATGAGGCGCGTGAACTGTTCGAAGCCATGCTGGCCCGGCGGACGCATTCGGGCCTGTTGTCCGAAGACGTCAAGGTCGACAGCGGCGAGCTGTGGGGCAATTTCCCGCAGACCTATTCCCTGGTCGGCCTGATCACCTGCGCCACCCTGCTCAGCAAGCCGTGGACGACGATCCGGTGAGTCCCATGGCCAGGAATGAGACTCCCTGGCCATCCATGGCGGAGCTTTCGCATACAAATTCAGACTATCGAATTGCCCTCCCTTCTCCCCTTGAACAGGTGAGAAGGTGGGCCCTCAGGCGGGGAGAGGAAGACTACCAACGTCTGTACGATAGTCCGCTCTTTACGGAGAGGGCAAAAATGTCCGCATGGTCTCACCTGACGCCGCACGAATACCAAGGGTCACAAGGAATGACTGTCGGTATCAGGCTTTTACAGCTCAAGCGCCGCATGGCTCGCCGCATTGGCGGCGACCGGCGGCACGACCACCGGGCGGAACACAAGAAGCCATCGCCGCGTGAGCCGCACAAGTTCCGCTCCTGACGCCTCGCAAAAGCCATGATATTCATGCCCGATCGGACATGCGGCTTTTCGGGGATAAGGCATGAAGCGTCTTGGCAGCCTGATACTAAGCGTCGGTCTGGGCCTGGCGGCAGCGGCTTCGGCCGTCGCGGCTCCGCCGGCCCCGGACTATGCGTCGCCGTCCGCCTGGGCGGCACGGCCCGGACACGAAGACACCGCCGGCGACGCGCCCGCGGGCGTGACCAGCCATAGCCGCGACGACGTCGACGTCTTCTTCATCCATCCGACAACGGACCTCAGGCCGATCATCGACAATGCGCCCTATGACGCCTCCGGCCGCGCCGAAACGGCGTTGCGCGACGGCGTTCTGCGGTTTCAGGCCAGCGTTTTCAACGACTGCTGTCGGATTTATGCGCCGCTCTACCGCCAGGCGACGCTGAAGGCCATCACCACCAACAGCCCGGACGCCTACGCCACGGCCGATCTCGCCTACCGCGATGTCGAGGCGGCCTTCCGGCAGTTCCTGGCGCAGACCGGCGACCGGCCCTTTATCCTGGCGGCGCACTCGCAGGGTTCGATCCACGCGCTCAGGCTCCTGCAGCAAAGGATCATCGGCACACCGCTGCAAAAGCGGCTGGTCGTGGCCTACATCCCGGGCGTCGCCCTGCCGCTCGATATCGAAAAGCAGGGCCTGCCGGTGTGCCGCTCGGCCGCGCAAACCGGCTGCGTCGCCAGCTGGAACACGGTCGCCATGGACCGCGACGACCGCCGCCGGCGCGACGACGCCGTCATCTGGTGGGACGGGCATTATCAGCCGGTCGCGGGCCGGCCGCTGGCCTGCGTCAACCCGCTGACCTGGACGCTGGGCGGCAGGGCCGACGGCAGCCGCAACCCGGGCTCTGTCCACGGCGACGGCCGGGATGCGCCGATCCCGGCCCCGGTCCAGCCGTTCGACGCCACCAGCTGCGAAACCGGCCTGCTGGGCGCGTCGATCAAACCCGAAAACCGCCGCCAGTTCAGCGACGTCCTGACGATGCTGGGTATCTATCACGACTTCGACTATGGCCTGTTCTACATGGCGATCCGTCAGAACGCGGCCCTGCGCATTGCGGCTTTCCGGTCATCACGCTGACCTTCCGTGCCGCGCGGCAGGCGAAGCGGCTTGACCCGGAAAGTGGTTAACGGCAAGAGTAGCGCCAGGTTCGCCGCATGACCGGGGGCAGGATGCGCATTTGGATGACGTCAGCCGTTTTGGCGGCCTTGAGCCTGATGCCGGTTACGGTATCGGCCCAGGATGCGCCGTCGCGGGCGCCTTCGGCGACATCCGCCGCCACGCCTGCCGAAAAACACGGAGTCGAGGGCCTGATCTACCCGCAGGCCGCCCCCACGGCCGACGCCAATACACCGCGCCGCCCGCCTTATCAGGTCGTCGGCGATCGCGTCGCCAGCCCCATCGGCTTCCTTGAGATGTGCCAGCGCAGCCCGGACGCGTGCGCCCATTGGCCGGATTCGGACCTCGCGGCCATCAGGAGCGGCGCCACCGAAATGAAGCTGGCGCAATTTCGGGACGCCTTCGCCAAGAAGCTGGCTTCCCGGGATGGTCACGACAAGGTCCTGAAGGTCGGGCAGCCCAGCTATCTCAACTATGACTGGGTGACGATAGACACCCGCGCCGACGACTCCGTCTATGTCTGGCCGACGCCGGTGACCGTCGCCCATATTCGCGACGCCATGTCGCAGCTCAGCATCCAGGTGGCGAACATGCCTCTGGATGTCCTCTATATCCCGGCCAGCCTCCGGCGCACCGACCTCGACGCGGCCAGCCATTCGGCCTTTACGGGCGTGCGTCCGCATCTCGAGCAACCGCGCCCGACGGGATGGCTGTGGCCCGAGGTCAGCGGCCTGGTCAGCACGGTCGGACTGACCGAACCCGATCAGCCCCTGAGGCGCTCCTTTCACCAGCAGGTCGACCTCCTGCTCGGACCGGGCCTTGACGAAATGCCGGTCCAGCGCGCATCGGCCGAAGCCGCCACGGCGCCACAGCCCCCCCAAACGGCATCGCCGCCATCACCACAAGCGGAAGCACCGGTAGCGCCGCCCGCCGACGACACCGCGCCCATCTATCCGCGCGTGCAGCTGACCCCCAGCCAGTACCAGGTGCTGACGCGCATAAACGGGCTGGTCAACCGCGTCATTCGTCCCACCACCGACATGGACTACTATCATGTCGAGGATTACTGGGTCGCGCCGGGCCTGGCGGACGGCGTCGCCGGAGACTGCGAGGACTACGCGCTGGAAAAATGGACCCTGCTGCGCCAGCAGGGCTTCCCCGCCGCGGCGATGAGCCTGGCCATGGTGTCGCTGCCGGACGACAAGCGCCATGTGCTGCTGATCGTCACCACGACCGACGGCGACTACATCCTCGACAACCTGTCGACCTGGGTGAAGCCGTGGACCCAGACCTATTATTCCTGGATGACCCGGCAGGGGCCCGACGACGACCTCAAATGGTTCTCGCTGCTTCCGACGGACAAGCTCAAGTAATCAACCCACCAACCGGCGATAGAGCGCCCGTGTTCCGCGCTTGTCGGCAGGGCCGGTCATGGTTCCCGGGTCGATATCCTTGAACAGCGGAGCCGTGTGCCGCCCCCGGCCGCGGACCAGGCTCTTGGCCCGGCGCCATACCTTGCGCAACAGCGAGCGGCCGGCGAAACGGACGGCGTAGCCGCCGTCGACGGCCGCCATCCTGCGCCACTCGGCAAAGGCCTTGTCCAGGGGCGCGTCGCGCATCATCCAGACCGCATATTCGAAGCTCTTGAGGCGCGCCATGCGCTGGCAATAGTCCGGCAGCCCCGGATTGCTTTTCAGGTGCAGGTCCACGACGGCGGTCAACGCCCGGGCCATCCGCTCCTTGTTGCTCGACATGTTGCCTTCATAGATGCGGTAGCCGACATGGAAGTGCGGCACGCAGCGGATGGGATGGCGGCTTGCGATACGCAGTTCGAAATCGAGATCCTCGCAGCCCCCCAGGTCCCGCTTGACGAAGTCCTCGTCGAAGCCGCCGACGGCCAGCGCGACCTCGCGCCGCACCAGCAGGCTCGAGCCATTGCCGACGGGACGCAGGACCATATGCGCCGGCAGGGGAAACGTCTCGAAAGGCCACCGGGTCGACGGCCCCAGGACGCGTCCGTCGCGGTCGATGCTGACATGAAGGGAAAAGGCGGCGGCGTCCCCGCTCGCCTCAAGGCTTTCGCGCTGCGTCTCCAGCTTTTTCGGGTGCCAGAGGTCATCGGCGTCAAGGAAGGCCACGAAGTCCCCCGCGGCCTCGGCCAGGCCGCGGTTGCGCGCCGAGCCCACGCCGCCGTTCGGCTTGGCGATGACGCGGACACGGCCATCCCGCGCGGCGAAGTCCGCGGCAATGCCGCCCGTCGCGTCCGTCGAGCCGTCGTCGACGACCAGGATTTCGATATCGCTGAGAGTCTGGGCCTGCGCGCTTTTCAGCGTCGCAGCAATGAAGGCCTCGGCATTATAGGCCGGAATGATGACGCTGACCGATGGTTTCATGCCTCTCCCGGGCGCGCCCGGCTTCAGGGGCGCTGCCGTGCGATGCTTAACATGTTCCGGCAGGGTACGGCCACACCCATTGCGTCACAAGCGAAATCTCATACCGACGGTCCTAAGGAATGACCGTCGGTATTCGTTTTTTTCAGCTCAAACGCCGCATGGCTCGCCGCATTGGCGGCGGCGGGCGGTCGCCCTTGCCAACGGCGATCGAGTCAAAGCCATTCGCCGTTGGTATCATACCGACGGTCCTAAGGAATGAGCGTTGGCATCACGCCATGCCCGAAGGACAGTCCGCCACTTCGGACGGCCGCCATGCCGTTTCGGCCAGGAAGTTCCTCGCCCGGGGTTCACGCGCCGGCATCCATCCGCGCGACAGGGCGTAATAGAGATCGTCGAGCCTGTGATCGGGCCAGGCCTGCAAATCATACCCCGCCAGTTCGGAGTACAGGGGATTCGGCTTCTGGGGCACTCTTTCACGGGCCGTGCGCTTCATGGCGCGCCACAGGCTGCGGGTGAAATCCCAGGCGACGAAACGCATGGCGGCGACGGCGTCGACCGACATCATCCCCCGGATATGGCGGATACACTCCGTGTTGTGCCGTTTGCGCAGGATGGAAATGGAATATTCGTAGGCCTTCAGCACCGCCATGCGGCGGCACCACGCCGAAAGCTCGCCATGCAGCGACAGATGCCCGTGCACCATGTCGTGCAAGGCGCGCGCCATCTTGAGCCGGTCGCTGGACATATTGCCGTCATAGACCCGATAGCCGACATGATAATTGCGGACGCATGCGATCGGATATTGCGCCGCGATCCTGAGTTCGAAATCGAGATCCTCGCAGCCGCCGAGGCCGCGCGCCACGTAGTCTTCGTCGAAACCGCCGACGGCGACGGCGACATCGCGGCGCACGATCAGACTGGAGCCGTTACCGACGGGCTTCAGCACGATGTGCGCCGGCAGGGTGAAGTCCTCGAACGGCCAGGCCCGTGACTTTCCGGTCACGCGGCCGTTCGTGTCGATGCGCAGATGCAGCGAAAAAGCCGCGACATACCTTTCCCGGCCGCCCGGCCGCAGGGTCCGCACCTGCGCGGCTATCTTTTCGGGATGCCAGATATCGTCCGCGTCGAGAAAGGCGACATAGTCGCCGCGTGCGGCTTTCAGGCCGGCATTGCGCGCCGAAGCCACGCCGCCATTGGGCTTGGCGATCAGGCGGAGGCCGCCGTGCCTTTCCCGGCAGGCCGCGACAATGTCGGGAGTTTCGTCGGTCGACCCGTCGTCGACCACGATGACTTCAAGTCTTTGGTAGGTCTGGGCAAATACTGAGTCCAGCGTCGCCGGCAGATAAGCCCCCGCATTGTACGCCGGAATAATAACGCTTACCAAAGGCCTCATTATTTTATCCAAACAGTTCCGCCAAGAGAAACTGTCACAAAAATATTAATTATCGGTACAGTTATACAATCGCGGCGGACATAATATATTTGCTCAAAATTATTAATGATTAACAATTTCCAAAAGTCGTATGCCCGGGCTCCGCATGTCTGACGATGATAGCATTGCGACGCCGGAAAGGAACGAATAAGATAGAATTACCGCGCAGGGAAGGCCCGAAATGTTTAACCAAAAACAAGACATTGACTGTAAGGCTAACCCGGTAAAAGGGCCTGAAGCGCGTTGAACCAAAACCAGAAGCCATTTGCGGACATCATCCATGCGGAGGTCGGCCAGGATATAACGTCGCGCATCGCGGCCGAGCCCGGACGGGGTCTTGTCATCTGGTGGAACGGCGGCTTTCCCGTCGGGCGGCGGTGGTTTTACGACCACAGGCTTTGGGGCGCGGAACCGATCTTTCCCCCGCCGGAGCGCCTGCCGCCTTCCCCTTTGCGCGTCAGTCTTGTCATCTGCACCCGCGACCGGCCCGAAGCCCTGCGGCGCTGCCTGACCAGCCTCGCCGACCAGGTCCGCAAGCCGGACGAGGTCATCGTTGTCGACAATGCGTCGCTCACGCCTGAGACCCGCGCGGTCGCCGAAGCCTTCGGCACCGTCCATGTCCGCGAGGACCGGCCGGGGCTGGATATCGCGCGCAATACCGGCGCCCGGACGGCGCGATACGATCTGGTCGCCTATACGGACGACGATACCGAACTGCATCCCTTGTGGCTCGACCAGCTGTGCGCCGGGTTCACCGACGACCGCATCATGGCGGTGACGGGGCTGGTTCTGCCGGCGCGGCTCGACACCGAGGCGCAGTGGTTGTTCGAGCGCTATTTCACCTTTACGCGCGGCTTCGCGCCCTTCCGCTTCGACACCGCCTGGTTCAACCGCACGCGTCCGCCATGGTGTCCGGCCTGGGAGGTCGGCGCCGGCGCCAGCATGGCCTTCCGCCGCGAGATCTTCGAAAGGATCGGCTATTTCGACGAACGGCTCGATGTCGGGGCTTCGGGCTGCTCCGGCGATTCCGAATTCTGGAACCGCATCCTGGCCGCGGGCCATGATTGCCTTTTCCAGCCGACCGCCCTGCTCTATCATCACCACCGCGAGGACCTGCCTGGTCTCTTCAGGCAGGTCGAGGGCTATATGAGCGGCCACACCTCATCCCTCCTGGTGCAGTACGAGCGCTCGCGCGACCGCCGCAACCTGGCGCGCGTCTGGTTTCACCTTCCCCTGTACCTGATCGGCAAGAGACTTGGCCGGATCGGCCGGCGCCGGCTCATCGAGGACCGCATCCTCAGCCACGAAATCAGGGGCGCGATCGCGGGCGTCCGCTATTACTTCAGGGCCAGGAGACCATGACGCCCGAGGTCAGCATCATCATCCCCGCCTTCAACGCCCGGGACACGCTCGCCGAGACCCTGGAAAGCGTCCGCGCGCAGACCTTCCACGACTGGGAGGCCATCGTGGTCGATGACGGCTCGGACGACGGAACCCGGGCGCTTGCCGACGCGTTTGCCGCCCGCGATCCGCGCATCCGCGCCGTGTCGCAGGCGAACGGCGGCGTCAGTGCGGCGCGCAATCGCGGCCTTGCCGAGGCCAAAGGCAGGCTGGGCCTGTTCCTCGACGCCGACGACAGCCTTTTGCCGGCGCACCTCGAACGCCTGACCCCCCTGGCATCGCCCGACACCATAGCCGTCTGCGCCTACGCCTATCGCAAGCCGGACGGTGCGCGCGTGCCCGCGACCTTCCATGCCGGGCTTGCGGACCGCGCGGTCGCCATGCTGTCCGATTTCTGCGCCCTGGCGATCCACGCGGCGCTTGTGCCGCTCGACGCGGTTCGCGCGGCCGGCGGTTTCGATCCGGCCTTGCGCACCTGCGAAGACTGGGACCTGTGGCTGCGGCTGGCGCGCTTCGGCCTGGGCTTCGCGACGACGCCCGAGGTTTTGAGCCTCTATCACAGGCAACCGTCGTCCCTGTCGTCGGACGGATCGCGCGTGGTCGTCGACGCCGAAACCGTCATCCGGCGCGCCCGCGCGCCCGATCCGCGCCTGCCGCGCGACCTGTCCGCCGGCACGCCCCTGACGCCGCTCGACGACGCGCTCGCCGTCCAGGTCTTCTGGTACGCGGCCTGCCAGGCCGCCGCCGGCAAGGGCATTCCCGATTGGTTCGAAACGCGGCTGCCAAGGGGGCCGCTGCATTTCGCGCCCGAAAAGATGCTGGGCTACGCCTGCTCGGCCCTGATGGTCGGAGGCGGCGATCCGGGCGACGACTTCACGGCGATCTGGCAGGCCCGCCACGCCCAGATAACCGCCATGCTGCGCACCATCGAGACGCGCGGCAATCCAGGCCTTGCCGCCGCCACGCTCTATCCGTTCGAGCAGTGGCTGATGAGCCGGAACCCGCTTGATGAAGATATCGCATTTTCGCTGGTCACCGGCGTGAAACTCGAGGCGAGCGCCCTGCGCGACCTGTCGTTCCCGCCCGAGGTCAGCCTGGCCCACATCCGCATCGTCGACAGGGGCGAGGACGTCGTCCGCCTCGAAATGCCGGTATGGTCGCAATTGCCGGCCACGGCGCTTCTGGCGCGGCTGTTCGAGTTCCGCTCGCGCGCCAGCCTGAAGGCCGCCGGCGTCCTCGACGCCGTCCCCGCCTACCGCCGGCTGCTGATGCGCGAGACCCTGCGCCAGGTCAAACGCGCCGTCAAAGGCCAGGGCCTGCCGTCGCGTCACGCGGCCTTTCTCGGCACCCTGCGCCGGCTCGACGGCGACGATGGCCTCTCCGCCCTGATCGGCCGCGACGGCATCGACATCATGCTGCGGGCCAAGGCCGACGGCGCGGGTGAAGCCATTGCCACCCCGTCCGCCCCGCTGCCGTCGCACCAGGCGCCGGAAGGCTCGGGCTACCAGGACGCCACCTTCTGGGAAACCTGGTTCGCGCGCGAAAACCCCTGGCGGTACGACAGCACCTACGAGCAGCGGAAGTACGACCAGACCCTATCGCTCATCGAGGGGCTGGAGATCGGCGACGCCCTGGAACTGGCCAGCGCCGAGGGCCATTTCACCGCGCAACTGGCGCCGCGCGTCGGGCGGCTGCTGGCCACCGACATCTCGGCCACGGCGCTGACACGCGCGGCGGAACGGTGCGAAGGCCTCGGCAATGTCGAAACCCGGGTCGTCGACGTGCTCAACGATCCCATTCCCGGGAACAAGGATCTGATCGTCGTCTCGGAGATGCTGTATTATCTCGAAGACCTTGAACGTTTGAAAACCGCCGTGGGCAAGATCGCCGGCGCGCTCAGGCCCGGCGGGCGCATCCTCAGCGCCCACGCCTTCCTGGTCAGCGACGATCCTTCCCGGCCGGGCTTCGACTGGGATCTGCCCTATGGCGCGGCGACGATCGCCGGCGCCTTCGCGGCGACGGACGGCCTGGCGCTCGAAAAATCGATCCAGACCGACCTTTACCGTATCGACCTGTGGCGCAAGGCCGAAGGCGGCCAGGCGGACATCCGCCGCGACGGCTATGACATCCCGGCGCCCGCCGTGCTGCGCACGCTTTTTCCCGATGGCCAGAACCCCGGCGTCGCCGAGGCGCGCCGGGCCGTCACACGGGCCGTGCCGGTGCTGATGTATCATCGCGTCGCGGAAACCGGCGGCGCGCTCAAGCGCTATGCGGTGACGCCGAAGCAGTTCGACGACCACCTGCGCATGCTCAAGGCCTGCGGCTTCCATACGCTGACCTCGGCGGAATTCGCCTGGTACCGCGATGGCCACGCCCCCCTGAAGGGCCGCCCCGTCATCCTGACCTTTGACGACGCCTACCAGGACTTCGCCGACAACGCCTTTCCCATCCTGCGCCGCCACGGCTATGGCGCCGAGGTCTTCGTGGTGACGGACAAGACGGGCATGACCGCCGACTGGGACGCCGAATACGGTCCGCCGGCGCCCCTGATGGACTGGGCGACGATCGCCAGGCTGTCCGAAGCCGGCGTCGCCTTCGGCAGCCATCTGGCGACGCACCGCAAGGCCGAACAGATGACCTCTTCGGACCTGCTCTATGAGGCCGTCAAGTCGCGCACCGCGCTCGAAACGCGGCTGGGCCGGACGGTCCGCTCGATCGCCGCGCCCTATGGCAATCTCGACCAGCGGGCGCAGCGCATATTCTATTACGCAGGCTACGAAACGGTGTTTTCGACCGATGACGGCATCGCGACATTCGACTATCCTTTGAATCGCCTGCCGCGCATCGAGGTCCACGACGAGATGGACGCCGACGCGCTGGCGGCCCGCCTGGGGGTGACATGAACGAACTGGTGACCGTAGTCATTCCAGCCTACAACGCCGAAACCACGCTCGACGAGACACTGAGGTCCGTGCGGGCCCAGACCTGGACAAACCTGGAAATCCTGGTCGTCGACGACGGCTCGCGCGACGGCACCTTCGCCATCGCCGAGCGCCATGCCGCCGAGGATCCGCGCGTCCAGGCCCTCCGCAAGGAGAATGGCGGCGTCGCCGAAGCGCGCAACTTCGCGATCGCGCGGTCCAGGGGCGACTATATCGCCCCGGTCGACGCCGACGACCTTTGGCATCCCGCCAAGATCGAAAAGCAGATGGCCGCCATGGCCGCCATGGGACCGAAGTGCGGCCTGGTCTATACCTGGTACCGCGCCATCGACGCCGACAGCCGCATCATGTCGCACCGCGGGCAAAGCCGCTACGAAGGCGACGTGCTGCGCCACATGTGCTTCGGCAACCTGGTGGGCAACGGATCGTCGCCGCTGATGCGCAAGGCCGCCGTGCTGGAGGCCGGCGGCTATGACGCGAGCTTGCGCGCCAACAATGCACAAGGCTGCGAGGACCTGAAGATCTATTTCGAGATCGCGCGGCGCCACCATTTCGCCGTCGTGCCCGAGGAGCTGACCGGCTATCGCTGGACGGTCGACAACATGTCCAGCGACTCGATGAAGATGCTGCGCTCCTTCGACCTGGTCATGAATCCCATGCGCGAAATCTATGGCGCGGAATACGGCACGGAGTTCGAGGCCGGCCGCATCTATTTCATGGATTTCCTGCTGATCCGCGCCCTGCTCTACGGACCGCTGAAGACCGCGCGGGGGCCGTGGATGGCGCTATACCGCGATCGCGGCGGACGGCCGCCGGTCAAGACGACCCTGCGCGGCCTGCTCGGCCGTTTTCACCTGTGGCGGACCCGCAACCGGCCGATCGTCGCCCCGAAGTATCTCGACGCCGAGTTCCCTTTATGAAGGACCGCCGCCGCTATGTTTCGCAGATCCGCATGTACCTGCGCATGTTCGCCCATTACCGGGCTGTGCTGGCCGGGCTGAGCGTCCTGGGGCTGGTGTCGTCGCTGGCCGAAACCATCGGCATCAGCGTCGCGGTCATGCTGCTGACCAGCGCCCTGTCCGGCGGCGCCCTGCTCAACAAGGCCGGCATCCTTTCGGATATCTACCGCTTCGTCGGCCACCATCTCGGCAACAGCCTGATGACGGCCGGCCTGGTCATTTTCGGCCTGGCCCTGCTGCGCACCGTCTGCCGCTATGTCTACGTCATCGCCGGATCATGGGTGCAGCACGCCATCAGCCACGAGGTGCGCGAACGCATCTACGCCGCCTATATGGACAGTGAATACCACACCATCATGAAGATGGACCGGGGCGAACTGATCAACCGCCTGACCATGGAAAGCTGGTCGATCGCCGAAACCCTGTTCCTGTGCACGCGGCTGGTCGTCACGTCGGCGACGGCGGTGATCTTCGGCGCCTTCATCGTGATCATCTCGTGGAAACTGGCGGTCATCGCCGTCGTCGGCGCCGGCACGATCCTGACCCTGGCCCGGCTGGTCGGCCGTCCCGCCGACAAGGAATCGCAGAAGATCGTGGCGCAAAAGGCCGTCATGTCCGACCGCGTGGTTTCGGACATCCAGGGCATGCGCACCATCCGCGCCTTCGCGCGCGAGGACGACCGCAAGGCGGCCTTTGTCCAGGCTTCCGATACGCTGCGCCGTTTCCTGGTCAGGATCGACTACCTCTACGCCTGGATCGATCCGGTCAACGAAATCGGCTACGTCATGCTGCTGGGCGCGCTGCTGCTCGGCGCCGCCGCCTTCCATGTGCCGGCGCCATCCGTGCTGGCGGCCGTCATCATGATGTACCGCGTCCAGCCGTCCTTGCGTGAGTTCAACGACAACCGGCTGGCCCTGACCCACCATCTGGCGGCGCTCAACGTCGTCAGCCCCGTTATCGATCCGCGCGGCCGCAAGGGTGAAGACCCGGGCCATCTGCCGTGTCCGGCGCTCAGGGGCGAGATCGTTTTCGACAACGTCACCTATCGTTTCGGCGCCGAGGGACGCGACATCCTGTCCGGCCTCGACATCCGCATACCGCTCGGCGGCGTCACGATTCTCGCCGGCAACAGCGGCGCCGGCAAGTCCACCCTGATCAACCTGCTGCTCAGGCTCTATCGCCCCACTGACGGCCGCATCCTGGTCTCGGGCGTGCCGCTCGGCGACATCCGGCGCGAAGACTGGCTGAAGCGTATCGCGGTCGCCGGCCAGGACGTCGACCTGATCGTCGGGTCCATCGCGGAGAACCTGACGCTCAACCGCCCGGGCATCACCGAAGCGGATGTCGCCCGCGCCGTGGCCGTCTGCGGGCTCGAGGATGTGATGAAGCACCTGCCCGAGGGCCTGAAGACCTCGGTCGGCGACCGCGGCCTCAACCTGTCGGGCGGCCAGCGCCAGCGGCTCGGCCTGGCGCGCGCCCTCCTGGGCAAGCCCGACATCCTGATTCTCGACGAAGCGCTGGGCGCCGTCCAGGGCAAGATGGAGCGCGAGATCTACGACCGCATTCTCGCGGATTTCGCGGGCCGGACCCTGATCGTGGTCACGCACCGGCCGGATGTGCTGCCGACGCCCGACCAGACGATCTATATCACCGCGGCCGGCGCTCCCAGCGCAGGGCCGTCTGAACGATATGATCGATATCCGAGCAGCGAGGCGTCCAGTTGAGTACGCGCGCGGCCTTTTCGGCCGAGGCGATCAGCATGGCCGGGTCGCCCGGACGGCGCGGCCCGTAGACGGCGTTCAGCGGACGGCCGACGGCGCGGCCGACCGCCGCCACCAGTTCCGCCACCGAGGTGCCGTTGCCGGTCCCGAGATTGAAGACATTGGCGCCCGAAAGCCCGTCGTCCAAAAGCGCTTCGGCCGCCAGGACATGGGCCCGGGCCAGATCGGACACATGGATGTAGTCGCGCACCGCCGTGCCGTCGCGCGTGTCGAAATCGGTGCCGTTGACACGGAACGGCGTACCGGCGATGGCGGCCTTGAGCGCCAGCGGGATGACGTGGGTTTCCGGATCGTGCCATTCGCCGGTTTCGCCGTCGGCATCGCAGCCCGCGGCGTTGAAATAGCGCAGCGCCACCGAGTTGAAGCCGTGCGCCACGGCGAAGTCTTCCAGCATGCGCTCGATGATGAATTTCGACCAGCCGTAGGGATTGATCGGCGCCTGGGGATGGCTTTCGTCGATCGGCAGCGTCACGGGGTGGCCGTACGAGGCGCAGGTGCTGGAAAAGATCAGCTTTTTCACGCCTTCCTTCGTCAGGGTCTCCAGCAGGCTCAGCGACCCGGCGCTGTTGTTGGCGTAGTAGAGTTCCGGCTTTTCGACGGACTCACCGACATAGGCGTAGGCCGCCATGTGGACGCAGACCTGCGGCGCATATTGACGGATCGCCGCGGCGACGGCTTCGCGGTCGGCGATATCGGCTTCGACCAGCGGCCCCCATTTCACCAACTCGCGATGCCCCCGCGACAGGTTATCGAGGGTGACGACCCTCCAGCCGGCCTCATGAAACGCCTTGGCACAATGCGAACCGACATAGCCGGCCCCTCCGGTCAACAGAACCGTTCTCAAAAAAATTCCCCTAAGGTTACTCACCCATACACCTTTAATAGACGCAAAAGGATTTAAATTCCTATAGCGGCGGCCGCCCGCCGGCTTTCGACGCTGTAACATTCAGCCCCGCCTGCCGTGGCCCGCTCCCCGGGAATCTCCTTCGGGGCCGCGTCCACATCCGCCGTCAGCTTCGTTTTGCCAGCCTGCAATCTTGCAGCCCGTGGAGTATGTTAACGCAAACGAATCGCGACGCGTGCGATTCGCGCTCGCATTCGGGAAACCGTCCTTGGTCGCATCCATCTACAGCTACTACTCGGTCAGCCAGATCGCCGCGCTCACGACCACCCAGGTCGCCGCGATGACGACGACCGACGTGGCGGCGCTGTCCCAGACCCAGATCGCGGCCTTCTCGCTCAGCTCGATCTCGACCCTGTCGACGACCCAGATCGGCGCCATCACGACGACGCAGATGAAGGCGCTGACGGCGTCGCAGATCGGCGCCTTCACGACCGTGCAGATGGCGTTCTCGGGCGCGCAGCTGTCGGTGCTGGTCGAGGCGCAACTCCAGGGCTTCGGCGTCGAGGAGATCGGCGCCCTGACCACGCTCCAGTTGAAGGGCCTGACCTCGACCGACATCGGCGAGCTGTCGACCGACCAGTTCCTGGCCCTGTCGTCGACCCAGCTGGCGGCCCTGACCTCGACCCAGATCAAGGGCCTCGACGCCGACGAGCTCGGCGTCATGACCACGACGCAACTGGCCGGGCTGTCCTCCACCCAGTTGTCGGGCCTCACCGCCGCGCAGCTCGGCAATATTCCGACGACGCTGATTTCGGCGATGACGACGACCCAGCTGGCCGGGCTGACCGCCACCCAGCTCGGCTGGATGGGCTCGGGCGGCCTGCTAAGCCTGTCCGCCACCGACATGGCCAGCCTGTCGACCACGCAGATCAAGGGCCTTACCGCCACCGAGGTGCAGTCGCTGACGACGACGCAACTGGCGGCGCTCACCGCCACCCAGATCGGCGCCCTGACCTCGACCCAGATCAAGGCCCTGACCGCCGACGAACTCAACGCGCTCACCACGACCCAGCTGTCGGGCATGGACACGACCCAGGCCTATTACCTGACGTCCGGCCAGTTGCAGTCGGTAACGACCACCCAGCTCAACGCCATGAGCGGCACCCAGTTCGCCGTGCTGACGCCGACGGCGCTGTCGGGCCTGACCAGCGAGCAGATCGAGGCGCTGACGACCGACCGCGTGGCCTGGATCACCACGACCCAGATCAAGGGCCTGTCCGACACGCAGCTCGACGCCCTGTCGGCGACGCAGTTCGCCAGCCTGACCGGCCGCCAGATCGGGGCGCTGACCGTCACCCAGGTCGCCAACCTCAATCTGGAAGACGTGGCGGCCCTCACCTCCACCCAGATCGCCGGCTTGACCCAGACCCAGGTTTCGGGCCTGACCGAAAGCCAGATCTCGGTGCTGACCACGTCGGAAATCGGCTGGCTGCGCACCGACCAGGTGCTGGGCCTGACGGCGACCGCGCTCAAGGCCATGGACACGACGCAGTTCCTGTCGCTGGGCGCCGACCAGATCGGCGTCCTGTCGTCCGCCCAGTTCCGCTCGCTGACCATGGACGATTTCGACGTCATGTCGACGACGCAGCTTTCCGGCGTCACCTCGACCCAGATCGCGGCCCTGACCACCACCCAGGTTTCCGAACTCGGCACGACGCTGCTGTCGGCCCTGACCACGACCCAGGTGCGGGGCCTGACCGCCGCCGCCATGGCCGTGCTCAGCTCGGACCAGCTGGCCGCCCTGTCGTCGGACCAGTTCAAGGCGCTGACCGCCACCCAGGTGTCCGGCCTCAACGACGACAGCATGTCGGCCCTGACCGACACCCAGTTGATGGGACTGTCGACGCAGCAGGTCGCCGCCCTCAGCGTCACCGCCCTGCGCGGCCTGTCCGAGACCCAGATGGGCCTTCTGTCGTCGACGCAGTTGCGGGCGCTGACCGCCACCCAGGTCGGTTCGCTGGTGCCGAACCAGGTAGCCGCCCTGTCCAACACCCAGATCGCGCTCTTGACCACCACGCAGGTGCAGTCGCTCAGCGCCGCCGACGTCGCCGCCCTGTCGAACACCCAGGTCAACGTCCTGTCGACCAGCCAGTTGCAGGCCCTGACCGTTACCGCCGTCAAGGGCATGAACGAGGCGCAGATCGTCGGGTTGACGACGACGCAGTTGCGCGCCCTGCCGCAGACCATCGTCGCCGCGCTCACCACCACTGAAATCTCGCAGCTGACCAGCGACCAGCTGGCGGCGCTCAACACCTCGCAATGGGCGGCGCTGGGCTCCAGCCAGATCTCGGCGCTCACCACCGACCAGACCCAGTCGCTGAGCACGACATTGCTGCGCGGCCTGACGACGACGCAGTTGCGCGGCCTGACCGCCACCGACCTGGGCGACCTGACGACGACGCAGCTGACCGCGCTGACCGAAAAGCAGGTGGCCAGCCTGACCTCGGCCCAGGTCGGCGCCCTGTCGAACGACCAGTTGTCGCGCCTGACCACGACGCAATGGAACGCCATCACGGCGACGCAGATCAAGGGCCTGACGCCCGACCAGATTTCGAACCTGACGACGACGGCGCTGCAGGGCCTGACGACGACGCAGCTCGGCGCCCTGACGCCGGCTCAGCTGGCCGCGCTGACCGGCGACGAAATCTCGGGCATGACGACGACCCAGATCGCGGCGCTTTCGACCACCGCCGTGTCGGGCCTGGTCGATACGCAGCTGGCCGGCCTGACCACCGACCAGCTTGCCGCGCTGACGACGCGGCAGATGTCCGCACTCAGCAAGACGGGCCTGAACGGCCTGGGCTCCGACCAGATCGCGGCCCTGTCGACGACGCAGTTGCGGGCGCTGACCTCGACCCAGGTGTCGCAGCTGTCGAACGACCAGGTCAGCGCGCTGGGCATGGGCCAGGTCGCGGCGTTGACCACCACCCAGATGGCAGGCCTGACGGCCACGCAGATGGCGAGCCTGGGCGATGCCCAGGTCACGGCGCTCACCTCGTCGCAGATTTCGGCGCTCAGCGCCACGCAACTGGCGGGGCTGCGCGCCGACCAGATCGGCACCCTGACCTCGGCCCAGGTCGCCGGCCTGACCGCAACCGCCCTGGCCAGGCTGAGCACCGGCAATCTGAGCGGTCTCACGCAAACACAGCTCGGCTGGCTGACCACGACCCAGATCCAGGGCCTGTCGGCGGCTTCGGTGGCGGCGCTCGACACCGACCAGGTCTCGGCCCTGTCGGCGACGCAGCTCAAGAGCCTGACCACGACCGCCATCAAGGGCCTGACGACCGACCAGTTGAATGCATTGGGCGCCACCGGCCTGCCGTCCCTGACCACGACGCAGACAGGCGCGCTGACCGCTGTCCAGGTCGCGGGGCTGGACACCTGGGGCCTGACCTCGCTTACGACCAGCCAGCTGAAAAGCCTGTCGGCGGCCGACATCGCGGCCCTGACCGACAGCCAGGCGGCGGCGCTGTCCGGCACGCAACTGGCCGCGCTGGCCACCAGCCAGATCCAGGCCCTGTCGGCCTCGGCCGTCGCCGCGCTCAACGCCACCCAGATCAACGCCATGTCCGGCACCCAGGTGGCGGCCCTGGCCACGGCGTCGCTGCGCGGCCTGACCACCGACCAGATCGCCGGCCTGACCGCGACACAGCTGGCGGCGCTCAGCACCACCCAGATCGGCAGCCTGACGGCGACGCAGATATCCGGCCTGTCGACCACGGCGCTGGCGACGCTGTCGACCACGCAGCTGGGGCAACTGGCGTCCACCCAGATGGCGGCCCTGACCACGGACCAGATCGCGGCCCTGACCACGACGCAGCTGAACGCATTTTCGACCACCGGCATGGCCGGCCTGACCGACACCCAGGTGGCGGCCCTGACCCTCACCCAGTTGGGAACGCTGTCGACGCGCCAGGTGGCGGCGCTCTCGACGACCGGCGTCGCGCGCATGTCGGCGACGCAGTTGCAAAGCCTGTCGACCCAGCAGTTCAAGGCCATGGCGGCCACGCAGATCGGCGCGCTCGACGAGGACCAGGTCGCCGCCCTGACCACCACCGAAATCGCCATTCTGGAAACGACGCAGATGGCGGCGCTCAACGCCACCCAGGCCGGCGCGCTGACGCCGGCGCAACTGGCGGTGCTGACGGCGACGCAGTTGTCGGCCCTGACCGCGACAGGCTTCAAGGGTTTGAGCCCGGACCAGATGGCCCTGCTCACCACGACCCAGGTTTCAGGCCTGGCGTCGCAGCAGGTCAGCGCCCTGACGTCCGATGAAATCAGCGGCCTGACGACCGCCGCGCTTGCCGCCATGACGACGACGCAGATCCGTGGCCTGACGTCGGCCGCCCTGTCCTCGCTCAACCTCACCCAGATCGGCGCCCTCAGTTCGTCGCAGATCAACGCGCTGACGGCGACCGCCATCGCCGGGTTGGCCGATACGCAGATCGCCGTCTTCACCACGACGCAGCTGGCCGCGCTCAATTCCAGCCAGATCGGCGCCTTGAACTCTGGCGCCGTGTCCGGCCTCAACACCACCGAGATCGCGGCCCTGGCCACCAGCCAGGTCAAGGCCCTGACCGCCGCCGACATCGGCTACCTGTCGACCACCCAGCTTCAGGCGCTGACCACGGCGCAACTGGGCGTGATGACGACGACGCAGCTGTCCGGCCTGACGGGCGACGGCATGGGCGCGCTTTCGACCACCCAGATCGCCGTGCTCGACCGCAACCAGCTGGCGGCCCTGTCGTCGGGCGCCATCGGCGGCCTCACCTCGACCCAGCTGTCGGTCCTGACGACCTCGCAACTGTCCGGCCTGACCTCGGCGCAGATCGGCGCCCTGACCACGACGCAGTTGACGGGGCTTTCGACCTCGGCCCTGTCCGGCCTGACCACGACGCAGGTTTCGGGCCTTCTGGCCACCAGCCTCGGCGCCCTGACGGACGCGCAGGTGGCCAGCCTGAAATCGACCCAGATCGCCGCCCTGACCACCACCTCCCTGTCCGGCCTGACCTCGACCCAGGCCGGCGATCTGCTGGCGACGCAGCTTCAGGCCCTGACGACGACACAATTGAACGCCCTGTCGGGCGACACGCTGGCGGGCCTGGGGGCCGACCAGCTCAACAGCCTGACGACGACGCAGGTCCGGGCGCTCACCGCCACCACCATCGGTCTGCTGACCTCGACCCAGGTGGCCGGTCTGTCGACCACCGGCGCCGCGGTCCTGAGTTCGACCCAGGTGGGGGGCCTCAACTCGACCCAGGTGGCGGCGCTGACCGCAAGCCAGGTCGCCACCTTCACCACCACGCAGATCAGCGCGCTCGGTCTTGCCGCCCTGCCGGGCCTCAGCTCGACGCTGGTGTCCGGCCTGACGGTCACGCAGTTGCGCGGGCTGACCTCGACCCAATTCGGCGCCATGGGCTCGACGGCCATCCAGGGTCTGACCTCGACCCAGCTGGCGACGCTGTCGACCACCCAGATCAAGGGCTTCAGCGCCGACGAGGTCCAGGCGCTTACCGCGACGCAGATCGCGGCCATGTCGACCTCGCAACTGGCCGCCATTTCGGCCGCCGGCGTCCAGGGCTTCAACGACGACCAGATCGCGGGGCTCGATGTCACGCGCCTGTCGGCCATGACCTCGACCCAGCTGGGTTCGCTGACCACGACCCAGGTCGCGGCATTCGATTCGACGCAGTGGGCGGCCCTGACCACGACGCAGTTGCACGGTCTGTCCGCCACCCAGGTCGCCGCCATCAATCCCGACGAGATCGGCGGGCTGACCACCTCCGCCGTCGCCGGCCTCTATTCGACCCAGGTCGCGGGCCTGACCTCGACCGAGCTTTCGGCTCTTTCGGTCACCCAGGTTTCGGCCATGACCTCGACCCAGGTGGCGTCGCTGAGCGTGGGCGCCCTGCCGGGCCTCACCACGACCCAGGCCGCGGCTCTGACCAACACCCAGGTCCAGGCCCTGACCGTCACCCAGTTGGGCACGCTGACGACCGACACGGTCGCCGCCCTCAGCACCGACCAGCTGAACGCGCTCAGCGTCACCCAGTTCAAGGTGCTGACCGCCAGCCAGATCGCCGCCATGACCAGCACGCAGGTCCAGGCGCTCGGCACCACGCTCATCGCCGGCCTGACGACCGTACAGTTGCGCACGCTCGGCACCACGACCATGGCGGCCCTGACCACCACCCAGGTGCGCGCCCTGTCGACCGCCCAGGTCGCCAGCCTGTCGACCACGGCCGTGTCCGGCCTGACGACCAGCCAGGTGGCGGGCCTGGCCACCACCCAGGTCGCAAGCCTGACCGCCACCGAAATGTCGGCCCTGACCGAAAGCGGGATCGCTTCGCTTACCGCCACCGAGCTGGCCGTGCTGACCTCGACCCAGATGTCGGGCCTGACCTCGACCGAGGCCGCGGCCTTGACCACCACCCAGCTTTCCGGCCTGACCTCGACCCAGGTATCGGGCCTGACGGCGTCGGCCGTCGCGGGAATCACCGCGACGCAGGCGCCGACGCTCACCACCACCCAGCTCAAGGGCATCGCGTCGACGCAACTGGCGGCGCTGACCTCATCGGCCATCGGCGCGCTGGCCACGACCCAGGTCACGGCCCTGACCACGACGCAGCTGGCCGGCCTGACATCCAGCGGCGTGGCGGCCTTGACGAGCACCAGCCTGGCCGCGCTCAGCAACGACCAGCTTTCGGCCCTGACCACGACGCAGTTGTCCGGCATGACCGGCACGGGAATCGCAGCCCTGTCGACAGCGCAGCTCTCGGTCCTGACCTCGACCCAGGTCGGCGGCCTGTCGACCGCCGCCGTCATCGGCCTGAGCGCGACCCAGGTGGCGGCCCTGTCGACAACCCAGGTGACCGGGCTTACCCAGACCCAGATGGGCGTGCTGACCTCGACCGCCATCGACGCCATGACCGCCACGCAGATCGGCCAGTTGAGCGTGCTGCAGTTCGGATCCCTGTCGTCGACCGGCGTCAATGCGCTGATCGCCGCGCATATCGATCAGCTGACCACGTCTCAGATCGCGTCGCTCAGCAATTCGGGCATCAGCGGCCTGACCGCCGACGAGGTCTCGGCCCTGACCACCTCGCAGTTGCTGGCCCTGACCTCGACCCAGATCGGGGCGCTGTCGACCACGGGGATCAGCGGCCTGACCTCGACCCAGATCGACGCCCTGACCCTGACCCAGCTGGCGGGCCTGACCCTGACGCAGATCGGCGCGATCTCGACCACCGACATCGCCTCGCTGTCGATCGCGGACCTGACGGCGTTGACCACGACCCAGCTGGGCGGCCTGGTGCGCATGCAGTTGCGGGCCCTGACGACCCAGCAGGTAGCGGCCCTGGCCAACAGCCAGATCGCGGCCCTGACCTCGACCCAGGTCGGCAATCTGGAAATAACCGATCTGGCCGCCCTGTCGGCGACGCAGTTCCAGGCCCTGTCCTCCACCCAGGTCTCGGGCCTGACCGTCACCCAGCTCGACGCCCTGTCCGACGCCGAAATGGCGGCGCTCACCGGCAACCAGCTGGGTGGCCTGACGACGACCACCATGGGCGCGCTGCACACCACCTTCCTCGCGCGCCTGTCGACCGGCCAGATCGAGTCGCTGACGCCGCTGCAGATCAGTTACCTGACGACGACCCAGCTTTCGAGCCTGTCGCCGGTGCAACTGGCCGCCATCCAGTCGGCGCTTACATAAGCCGCGGGATGTGCCGGTTGCCTCATCCGGCTGCGGCCTTATGGCGCAATCACGACCGCGCGCGACCTTGATCGGGATCAAACGGCGCCCCTGCCCCCGGCATTAACGTCAGGCTGTCGCCCCGCTCCGGCGTCCGCTCCGGACGCCCAGTTCCGGCGCAATTCCTTCAAAGGAGACGTGTCATGACCACTTCCAGCGACCTCGCCAAGACCTCCGTTCCCGTCGCGCGCGGCGAGAACCCCATCCGCAGCCTGCAAAGCGACGTCAACCGCCTGTTCAACGACTTCTTCGGCGAATTGAGCTTCCCGGCCTTCGACCGGCTGACCGACCGCTTCTTCCAGCCGATGCCCGCGCTCGACATCAGTTCGACCGACAAGGCCTACACGGTAACGGCCGAAGTGCCCGGCATGGACAGCAAGGACATCCAGCTGTCCGCCGCCGATGGCTACATTACGCTCAAGGGCGAGAAGAGCCAGGAAACGAAGACCGAGGACAAGGGCTACGTCCGCCGCGAACGCAGCTATGGCAGCTTCCAGCGCATCATCGAACTGCCCAAGGACGCCGAGATCGACGCGGTGAAGGCCGAGATGCGCAACGGTATCCTGACCCTTACCGTGCCGCGCAACGTCGAGGTGGAAAAAACCCGCAAGATCGATATCCACGAAGTGGCCTGACTGGCGGGCGGGCGCGGGAAACCGGGCCCGCCTTGCTTGACGGATGGCGGTCCATACTGCACTTGTCATACATTTAGCCTGGCATTTGCACCCCTGGAGGCCCGCCATGTCCCAACCTGCCCGCCGTGACCTGCTTGCCGCCGGACTTGCCTTGTCGGCCGCCGCCCTCCTTCCCCGGCCTGCGAACGCCGCCACGCCGGCGGCCGACGCGCCCGGTCTTTCCGATGTCGCGGTGACGGCCCTGGCTCCGCGCGAACAGTTGCTGTTCGATTTCGGCTGGAAATTCACCTTCGGCCACGGAACGGATCCGGACAAGGACCTGGGCTTCGGCTTCGGCCAGGGCGATTTCGCCAAGACCGGCGATTTCAAGTTCGCCAAGACGGGCTTTGACGATGCCAAGTGGCAATCGGTGAACCTGCCGCATGACTGGGCGGCGGACCTGCCCTTCGTCCACGACGACAACCTGCAGTCGCACGGCTACAAGCCGCTCGGCCGCCGTTATCCCGAGACCAGTGTCGGCTGGTACCGCCGCGAATTCGATATTCCGAAAAGCGACCTCGGCCGCCGCATCTGGATCGAGTTCGACGGCGCCTTCCGCGACGTGCTCGTCTTCGTCAACGGCTGCTTCATCGGCCGCAACACCAACGGCTATGCCCCGTTCCGCTTCGACCTCAGCGACTTCCTGGCCTATGGCGCGAAGAACGTCATCACCTTGCGCGTCGACGCCAGCTTCGGCGACGGCTGGTTCTACGAAGGCGCCGGCATCTATCGCCACCTGTGGCTGCTCAAGACCGACGCCGTCCACCTCGGCCGCTGGGACAGCATCGTGCGCTCGAAGGTCGACGGCGACAGGGCCGTGCTCGACCTGTCGGCCGTGGCGGTCAATACCGGCACTTCGGCCCGCACCGCGCGGGTGAAATGGACGATCGTCGATGCGGCCGGCACAGCGGTCGCCACGGCCGACGCCGGAGAGCAGACCCTCGCGGCCGACGGCACAGGCACCTTCCACGCAACGGCGACGGTCACCAACCCCAAACTCTGGTCGCTCGAGACGCCCAACCTCTATGCCGCGCTGGTGACGCTGGAATACGACGGCGCCGTCAAGGACGGCGAGCGCGTCGATTTCGGCGTCCGCAGCGCCGTCTTCACCGCCGACAAGGGTTTCTTCCTCAACGGCAAGCCCGTCAAGATCCAGGGCGTGTGCAACCACCAGGACCACGCCGGGGTCGGCGCCGCCCTGCCCGACCGCCTGCAGGCCTTCCGCGTCGGCGTCATGCAGTCCATGGACTGCAACGCCATCCGCACCTCGCACAACATGCCGACGCCGGAACTGGTCGCGGCCTGTGACCGCATGGGCGTGATGATGATGTGCGAAACGCGCCAGATGAGCGCCAACCCCGAGGGCATGGCCCAGCTCGAGGCCATGGTCAAACGCTATCGCAACTCGCCCGCGATCATCATCTGGTCGATCGGCAATGAAGAGTGGCTGTTGCAGGGCGAGATGGCCGAACAGGGGGCGAAGGTCGCCGCCGCCATGGTGCGGCGCTGCCATGAACTCGATCCTACGCGCGTCGTCAGCGCCGCCGTCAACGGCGACAACGAGAAAGGCGTGTCGGAAGCGCTGGACATCATCGGTTTCAACTATCACCAGGACTTCCCGGAACGCTTTCATAAGAAATACCCGAATCGCCCGGTGTTCGGCTCTGAGACGTCGAGCGCCATTTCAACGCGCGGCGAATACAGCTCCGACCCCAAGCGCAACACGGTCAGTTCGTACAATGGCGTCGTCGACTGGGGCGCGTCGCCGGAAAGCTGGTGGAAGCTCTACGCCCAGGACTGGGCGACCGGCGGCTTTGCCTGGACCGGCTTCGACTATCGCGGCGAGCCCACCCCCTATGGCTGGCCGTCGATCAACTCGCAGTTCGGCATCACCGACATGTGCGGCTTCCCCAAGGACTATTTCTATTATTACAAGGCCTGGTGGGGCAAGGCG
>CAKZJB010000073.1 GCA_936940865.1 uncultured Asticcacaulis sp.
GGCGCTCGAGGTTCGGGACGATGCCCTCGAAGGTCTTGGTCGTCTGATAGGAGCGGGCACCATCGGCGTAGTGGAACGTGACTTCCCGCCGGCCTGTGCCGTTGAGGATTGCCCCCTGCGCCTCTTCGGAAAGCTCGCTCCAGCGATTGGAAAGCTTGAAACCATATGCCTTGCCCAATGCCTCGAGCGTCTGGTTGTAATAGGGCGACGACGACTTGGCCCATGGTGCGATCGCACCGTCACGCAGTGTGCGATGCGCCTCCGGTACGATGAGGTCCGGGTCGATCTTCTGTTGTGAGCCCAGACCGTCGCAGGTCGGGCAGGCGCCGAAAGGATTGTTGAAGGAAAAGAGACGCGGCTCGATTTCGGGAATGGTGAAGCCGGACACCGGGCAGGCGAACTTTTCCGAGAACAGAACCCGTTCATGTGTCTCGTTGAGCGACTTGTTGGCCGAGCCACCCTCTGCGGTTTCCTCAGGCGGCAGCGGCTTGTCGGCAAACTCCGCGATGGCCAGCCCGTCGGCGAGCTTCAGGGACGTCTCGAAGGAATCCGCCAGGCGCGAGGCCATGTCTGGACGGACGACGATGCGGTCAACCACGACGTCGATGTCATGCTTGTATTTCTTGTCGAGAACAGGCGCGTCGGCGATCTCGTAGAACTGGCCGTCGATCTTGACGCGCTGGAAGCCCTTCTTCATCAGGTCGGCGAGTTCCTTCTTGTACTCGCCCTTGCGGCCGCGCACGATCGGCGCAAGGATATAAAGCCGCGTTCCCTCCTCGAAGGCGAGCACGCGGTCGACCATCTGGCTGACGGTCTGGCTCTCGATCGGCAGCCCCGTGGCCGGCGAATAGGGAACGCCGACGCGGGCGAAGAGAAGGCGCATGTAGTCGTAGATCTCGGTGACGGTACCGACCGTCGAGCGCGGGTTCTTCGACGTCGTCTTCTGCTCGATCGAAATCGCCGGCGACAGCCCTTCGATCAGGTCGACATCGGGCTTGGACATCAGCTCGAGGAACTGGCGCGCATAGGCCGACAGCGATTCGACGTAACGGCGCTGCCCTTCGGCATAGATCGTGTCGAAGGCCAGGGACGACTTGCCCGAGCCTGACAAGCCGGTCAGCACGACCAGCTGGCCGCGCGGAATGTCGACGTCCACCCCCTTGAGATTGTGTTCCCGTGCGCCCCGAACCTTGATGAAGTCCTGATCGTGGTGGGAACTGGCCATGCGCCGCATATCCTTCCAAGCCCATCCCGAAAAGTGTGCGGCACTTTTCGGATTTAAGATGCGCGTAAAACAAAAAATTCAGAGCGCCGATCCGATTCCATCGGGTCGAAACGCGCTCTGAAGCAACAAACCCGTCATATAGGCACCTATGCCGCGATTGCCAGCAAGGTTCAAGAACATTTTGGCAACACCGGAAGGCGCCACAATTTTTCGCGCCTGACGTCCGATTTTGTCAGCAGCATTTGCCAAATCCATCAAGGCGCGACACAGTAGAGCCTGATTTTCTCGGCAGGGTCGGGGCAGGAGGGGCAACCATGCAGGTTACACTCGGCCACAGGGTGATTTCCGTGACGATAGCCGGACGCCGGTTCGACATCGGCGAGCGCGGCCGCCTGACCGGCGCCACGGCTTCGGCCCTGCTCCTCCATCTGCTGATCATCTGGGTGCTGATCGCCACCGTCCCGCATCCCATGGACCTGCCCGAACAGGACGTCATCGACGCCGAGCTTTACCGTGTCGAACCGCTTCCGGAACCGCCGCCCGAGCAGACTCGGGTTCAGCCGGCGCAACGGGTGACACCGCGCCAGACGCCGCCCGAACCGGTAACCCAGCCCGTACAGCAGGCGCAGGTCCAGGTCCCGCAACCCCAAACCGCCACGTCGCCGCAGCCGGTACCGACGCCGCAACCGGCACCGGTCCCGGACAAGAGCCTCCAGGTGGCGCCTCGCGATACTGAAACCTTTCAGTCGGTGACCAATCCCACCCTGCGGACGCGCACCGACCGCGCCGTACAGTCGAACGACCGGGCCCTGCCGACCGTCGCGGCGGAGGCGCCCCGGACCGATGCCGACGCCGCCAAAAAGAAGAAGCGCGAAGAGGAGGCGCTCGACGCCAATCCGAAGCTGGCTCAGGCGCGCGATGCCACCGACCTCAAGGTTCATGAGACGCCTCTGCCCAGCGTCGATGCGTCCGCGCCGGCGCCGTCGGGCCTCAGCCCGGACACCTCGCACCTGGCGTCTTCGCCCCCGGCTGGCGGTCAATCCGGCGCCGCCGGCGCTCGGGGCTCGGCCGGGGCCGCCGCCCTGGGGCAGTTGAAAGGCGGGCGCAACGGCGTAACCCAGGCCCTGCAAAACCACGACAGCTGCGTCCAGATCCAGCAGAAGGGCAAGACCCCGCCGCGCGATTGCGACATGGTGGCGCTGGGGCAGATGAACGGTCTCGGCCTCAAACCCGATGCCCGCCTGCAGGCCGCCGCGGCCGCCCGCGACGCCGAACTGCGCTACAAGACCCAGGCCGGCAATGCCGACTACTGGAAGCGCGTCAATGCCGGCCCGCAGTCGCGCTACGAACCGCCGGACGGATCGAAGCCGGGCCAGTATTCCAGCGACAAGGACGACCGGGTGATCAACGGGACGAACAACGACCCCAAAGCGAAGGTCTCGTACTGACCGCTCAGGCCAGCCGGCCGCTGCCCAGGGACTGCGGCCCCGTCGGACGCGTATGGCCGCGCGCGCCATAGGTCATGGTGGCGGCCCGGCGCGAATTCATGTCTTCGGCGATGGCCGAAACTATGCCCTCGGTAACCGTCTTGGCTGCGTTCACCGCGCGCTCATAATGCGCCAGCTGCGCATTGAAGGCTTCCGTGGCCTTGAACAGGGCCTGCTTTTCCTGCGCCGTAATGCCCTTGAGCAGCGAAGGGTCGGCCTTCACCCGCATCGATTCGATGCGGTACAGGTTCGACAGGTTGCGGGTCTCTTCCAGCCGGTCATGCAGGTCCTGGGGACGGTGCGCCTCCAGCACCTGGGTTTCCTCGGCCAGGCGAACCGTCAGGCGCTCGGTCAGCGCCAGCAGTTGCCGGGCGCGGTCGGACGGATTTTGTGCGGAAAGGGCCATGCCTTACTGTGCTCCCTGTAGCTTAAGGAGTTCTTTCTGCATCATGGCGGAAATGCCGACGCCGCCATGCTTGGCCATCTCCTTGCCGATGGCGTCGATATAGAAGGACTTCATCGCTTCCTCGCCTTCGCCTCCGCCGAACGGGCCGTCGCTCGACAGGCCTTCGAACATGGGCGAGATCAGCTGAGACAGCACCATGGACTCGAAGTCGAGCCCCAGCTTGCCGTGATCCTGCCCCTTGGCGGCAAGCGCCGAGGTTGCCGTCTTCTGGGCACTGATGCCGGCGCTGGTCTGCGCCGACTGCAGGGTGAGGAGGGAAGCGCTGTCCATTACATCACCTGGATTTCAGCCTGCAGGGCGCCGGCCGCCTTGATGGCCTGCAGGATCGAGATCATATCGCGCGGCGTGACCTTGAGCGCGTTCAAGCCCGCCACGAGATCGGACAGGGAGGCGCCGCCTCCCAGCTGCAGCAGCTGCTTGCCCTTTTCCTCGTCGACCTTGACATTGCTGTTGGGGATGGTCGCCGTCTGCCCCTGGCTGAACGGCGCCGGCTGGCTGACGTCAGGCGTTTCGTCGACGCGGATGGTCAGGTTGCCCTGGGCGATGGCGACGCGCGACAGGCGGACATTCTCGCCCATGACGATGACGCCGTTGACCTCGTCGATCACCACCTTCGCGGGCTCGTCGACATCGACCAGCATCGGTTCTACCTGGGTGATGAAGTCGCTCATGCGCATGCCGGCCGGCGGTTTGATGGCGACGATGGTCGGGTCTTCCGACACAGCGCTGCCGGGATAGGACGCATTGATGACGTTGGCGATGCGCTTCGACGTCGTGAAATCCGGATTGCGCAGGGTCAGGCGCAGCCAGGGCATGGCGTTGAGATTGAATTCGCGCTCGTGCTCGATCGTGCCGCCGGACGCGATGCGACCCGCCGTCGGGACGCCCTTGGTGACCGACGATCCCGACGCGCCGCCGGCCGACACCGACCCGGTCTGCACCGTGCCCTGGCCGACCGCATAGGCCTCGCCATCGGCGCCCAGAAGGGGCGTGACCATCAGCGTGCCGCCCAAAAGGCTCTTGGCGTCGCACATGGCCGATACCGAAACATCGAGCTTGGCGCCCGGCGCGGCGAACGGCGGCAGCTCGGCCGTGACCATGACGGCCGCGGCGTTCTTCGAATTAAGGTTGCCGTCGCGGATATTGACCTGCAGCCGCTCCATCATGCTTTCCATCGACTGCATCAGCATGGGGCAGTTGCGCACCGTATCGCCGGTGCCGTTCAGGCCGACCACGATGCCGTATCCGACCAGCTGGTTGGTGCGCACGCCTTCGATGTCAACGATATCCTTGATGCGCGAGGCAGCATGCGCTTCGCCCGACAGCAGGGCGCAGACAAGCGTGCCCGCGGCGATCGCGGCCGTGCCCAAAAGCGGCGTAAGACAGGTCAGTTTGCGAGCGCGCATCGGTGGCATATATCCGTTAACCATAACTGGCCTTGCGAATGCGAGTTTCGTGCCAGCGCGCGGCGGAAAATTTCCACAATGAAATCAATGCAATGAAATGGACGACTTTCGAGCGGACGGGGCGGGGGCAATTTCTGCCGGGCCGTTAAGGCTTCGCTTACCCTGGGTGGGCAATATTGACCTCCTGATGCGCATGGCCAGGACGGCCGGTACCCCAAAGAATGGGCGCACGGATCTTTCACAGTGATGTGGCTGCTTCAGGATGTGCACCCAGGGGCAGTCTGGAAACGTGGGTTGCTTTCATGACGATGAAGATCAATTCGACGACCGGGGTGGGGATGACATCGGCTGGGGGCGGCGTGCGCCGCCCAGGCGGCGACTTCAATCTCGGCAAGTCGGGCGATGCCCAGAAATCGGCCGCTCCGGCCCAGGCCTCCGCGGCTTTCGGCGCGCTCGGCGTCGATGCGCTGCTGGCCATCCAGGCCGAAGACGACGTTCTGGGCGGGCGCAGGCGCCGCCAGATCAAGCGGTCGAACGACATTCTCGATGCGCTGGACGACATCAAGGTCAGCGTGTTGTCGGGCGATATCGACGACGAGGCGCTCCTTCGCCTTCAGGGGCTGATCGCCCAGCACCGCGAGGATACCGAGGACCAGCGGCTGCAGGGCGTGCTCAACGAAATCGAGACGCGCGCCTATGTCGAACTGGCCAAGCGCCGGTTGATGTGACCGTCACAAATTATTCCCTTCACACCGATCATCAGCCGATTTATAAGCCGCCGGGTTCGCGCAGACGGGGCGTTCAAGGGTATGCGCGAAATGGTATCGTTCTTGCTGGTAACGCTTTCAGGCGTGCCGCCACGGGACCGGTACGGCAAGTATAAAGTCGGCGTCATGATCAGGGGTATAGAGACCTAATGTCACTCGCAAATGCGCCCGAAATGCCGGGCGGGTACCGTCCGTCCGAGGACGAGGAATACATGAATGCCAGCCAGCTGGCCTATTTCCGCGCCAAGCTGAACGCCTGGAAGGAAGAGATTCTTCGCGGCGCCAAGGAAACCGTCAACATCATGCAGAAGGAGACGGAGAACCACCCCGACCTGGTGGACCGCGCCTCCTCCGAAAGCGACCGTGCGCTGGAGCTGCGCACCCGCGACCGCCAGCGCAAGCTTATCTCCAAGATCGACGAAGCCATTTCGCGAATCGACGACGGTTCCTACGGCTATTGCGAAGAAACGGGCGAGCCCATCGGTCTTGGCCGCCTGGAAGCCCGCCCGACGGCGACGCTCAGCATCGAGGCCCAGGAGCGCCACGAACGCTCCGAACGCGTCCACCGCGACGATTGACCGCGTGAGATTTTGACCGCGAGTGTCGTGATTTCGAAGTTCGTACGATTTTGATATCAGGCTCCGAAACGAACTTCGAAATCGAGAACGACACTAGAATCAAGACGTTGCTAGTGTCCTTTTGATTCTGAAATTCGCCTGAGACCGATATCAAAGACACGCGAATTTCAGAATCAGGACACTAGTATTCGGGCGCGAATGTGACGACGCGCCTGGATTGCTTTTGGGGGAGAAATGTGGGGAATTGTACTGGCGGCAGCCGCTCTGCTCGCGGCCCAGACTGGAGCTGCGGGCGACGTGCGGCAGCGGCAGGACCTTCAGGCGCTTGAAACGAAATTGCAGCGATTGGCAGGCCTCTACACCGGTAAAACGACGCTGGCCGACATCGGTGCGGCCCTTGATTTGACCTTTGACACCTATTGGGCCGACAAATG
Source organism: uncultured Asticcacaulis sp. (assembly GCA_936940865.1). GTDB lineage: Bacteria > Pseudomonadota > Alphaproteobacteria > Caulobacterales > Caulobacteraceae > Asticcacaulis. The sequence goes on from CAKZJB010000073.1 coordinate 6,364, forward strand.
TTACGCCGGCCACTGCGAAATATATTTCGCGCCCAAAACCCGTTCGAAATCCTTTTACTCACTAAGCGTCGCCCAGCTTTCGACAGATTTTGTCGACTGGGATCATCCATGGACCGCGCACGATCCGACAGTCATCGCAGAGATAAGAACGGGGGACAAGCGCACCTGTTTTTCGGCTGGCGAATGGAACGAAGCCCTCACACGAACCGGGTGGGAACCTCTTAAGCCTTTCGTTTACGAAAACGCGTCCATCATGATGGGAGCGACCAGGAGCGGCAAGGCGCCTTTGAAGACACTTCATGTGCGTGGTTACGCGACCCGCCGCGACGGTGTCGTGATTGTCCTTGCTGGGCCCGGCGACCGGCGCGCCGTGGAAACGGCCAGGGAGGTTGATGCCTTGCAGTCGCTGCAATCGTGCATGAAAACGGTGTACATAAACGGCTATCAAAGCTTTTACGACCTAACGAAAGTGCCCGGAAGTTCAATGCCCCATTGACCCAGGCTCTCTTTTTCAGGCCTTCCCAAATCCATCGTGGCGGCGTATGGGGTGTGTCCTTTTTGAAGCCGTCAGAGTCTCCATTCCCATGACCGTCAAGGTTCGTTTCGCCCCGTCTCCTACCGGCCGCATCCACGCCGGCAATGTCCGCGCCGCGCTCGTCAACTGGCTGTTCGCCAGGAAAAACCAGGGCCGGTTCGTACTGCGCATCGACGACACGGACCTGGAACGCTCGACCAAGGAAAACGAGGCCCTGATCGAGACCGACCTGACATGGCTCGGCCTCACCTGGGACGAACGGTATAACCAGTCCCTGCGTTTCGACATCTATCAGAAAGCCGCCGATTATCTCAAGAAAGTCGGTCGCTTGTACCCGGCATATGAGACGGCGGAAGAACTCGATCGCCGCCGCAAGGTCCAGCTGTCGCGCGGCCTGCCCCCGGTCTACGACCGCGCCGCCCTTAAACTTTCGGATGAAGAGCGCGCGGCCCTCGAAGCCGAAGGCCGCAAGCCGCACTGGCGTTTCAAGCTCGATGGCAAGCGCGTCGCCTGGGAAGACCTGGTGCGCGGCCATTGCGAGGTCGACACGACCTCCATGTCCGATCCGGTCCTGATCCGCGAGGACGGCGCCTTCCTCTATACCCTGCCGTCGGTGGTCGACGATCTCGACATGAAAATCAGCCACGTCATCCGCGGCGAAGACCATGTCGCCAACACGGGCACCCAGCTCGAAATTTTCGAAGCCCTGTCGCCCATGTTTGCCGATGCGGACCTGCCGGTCTTTGCCCACATGCCGCTGCTGGTCGGCGCCGACGGCGAAGGCCTGTCGAAGCGCCTGGGCTCCATGTCGATCAGCCAGATGCGCGAGGACGGCATCGAACCCCTGGCCATTACGTCGCACCTGGCCAAGATCGGGACCTCCGATCCGCTGGAAGCCGCGACGTCGCTCGACGCCCTGGCCGAACTCCAGGACTTCGGCAAGATGGGCCGCGCGCCCGCGCGCTACGACTTCGACGACCTGATGCGCCTCAACGGGCAGGTTCTGCAGGCCACGCCCTATGCCGACATCAAACCGCGCCTGGAGACGGCCGGCGCCGACCTGGGCGAACTCTTCTGGGACACGGTGCGCATGAACCTGCACACGTTCGAAGAGGTCAAGGACTGGGCGACCATAGTTTCGGGCGACATTGCGCCGCGCATAGAAGACCCGGCCTTTGCCGCCAAGGCGTTGGAACTCCTTCCGGCCGACTACGACCGCGACAGCTGGAAGGCCTGGACCGAGGCGATCAAGGCCGAGACCGGCGCCAAGGGCAAAGCCCTGTTCATGCCTTTGCGGCAGGCCCTGACAGGCATGGACCACGGACCCGACATGGGCGCGCTGTCGTTCCTGATCGGCCGCGAGCGGATCGCCAAGCGCCTGTCCGTTTAACGGAGGGGGCCTAAACCGCCGCGTGGAACAGCCGGCCTATACCGGCCGTTACGCCCATGGCGACGATGCCCCAGAAGGTCACCCGGGCAATGGCCTTCAGCATGGGCGCGCCGCCGGTCTTCGCGCCCAGGGCGCCCAGCCCGGCCAGGAACAGGACAGAGGCCACGATCACTGTCCACACGACCGCGGATTCCGGCGATACGACGACGACGATAAGCGGCAGGATGGCGCCGGAGGCGAAGGTGAGGGCGGACGCCATCGCCGCCTGGATGGGTTTGGCTTCGGTGTGCTCCGACATCCCCAGTTCGTCACGGGCGTGGGCAGCCAGCGCGTCCGTCGCCATCAACTGCGTCGCCACCTTGTCCGCAAGATCCTCGCTGAGCCCCCGACCGACGTAGATCTGCTTGAGCTCCTCGTGCTCGGCGTCGGGGAAGTCCTTGAGCTCCTGGCGTTCGCGCGCCAGGTCGGCGCCTTCGGTATCCGACTGCGAACTGACCGAGACATATTCACCGGCGGCCATCGACAAGGCCCCGGCGACCAGGGCGGCCACGCCCGTCAGCAGGATGGCGGGCTTATCCGCGCCCGACGCCGCCACGCCGGAAATCAGGCTGGCCGTCGAGATGATGCCGTCATTGGCGCCCAACACGGCAGCCCGCAGCCAGCCGATGCGGGTGATGTAGTGGCGTTCCAACTTGCTGTGGGTGCTTCGCATGGCCGACTCCTTTGACGCCATTGACACCCACGCACGGCATTTTGGCAATGGGGCAATAGGACGCCCGGGCCGTTGACGAATGCCATTATATCTATTAATCGTGATATATGGATAAAACTACCGCCCTGACCTGTTTCGATGCGCTCAGCCAGGAGACCCGTCTCGATGTGCTGCGCCTGCTTATCCGTGCCGCGCCCGAAGGCATGCCGGCCGGCGATATCGGCCAGAATCTCGCTATCCGGCAGAACACGATGTCGAACCACCTCAAGATCCTGGCGCAGGCAGGCCTTGTCACTGCCGTACGGCAAGGCCGGATCATCCGCTACCATGCCGACTTTTCCGCCGTCCGCGGTCTGGTCCTGTTCCTTATGGAAGATTGTTGCGGCGGGGAACCGGAACTCTGCCAGCCGATTCTGGATCAGGTGAAATGCTGCTGATGTCCAATGCCCGCCGTCTGTTCGCCGAACTCCTTGGTACCGCGCTTCTTCTCGCCATCGTCATCGGCTCCGGCATCATGGGCGAAAGCCTGGCATCCGGCAACACCGCCATTGCCTTGTTGGGCAACACCCTGGCGACCGGGGCCGGTCTCGTCGTGCTTATCACGATCTTCGGGCCGATATCCGGCGCACACTTCAACCCGGTCGTGACACTTGCCTTCGCTGCGCGAAAGGACCTGCCGCCCAAGCTGGCAGCCGGGTATGTCGTGGCTCAGGTCATCGGCGCCATCCTGGGTGTCTGGATGGCGCACGCCATGTTCGGGCAGGCTATCCTTCAGGTCTCGGGCAAGTTGCGCGACGGCCCGGCCCTGGCTTTTTCCGAAGGCGTGGCGACCTTCGGGCTGATGGCGACGATCCTGGGCTCGATCCGCTTCAAGCCGGACTTCACACCGGCCGCGGTCGGCCTTTACATCACCTCGGCCTACTGGTTTACGGCCTCGACCTCGTTCGCCAATCCGGCGGTGACGTTGGCGCGCAGCCTGTCCAATACCTTCGCCGGAATCGCACCGGCGTCGGTGCCGGTGTTCATCGCGGCCCAATGCGCCGGCGCCGGCGCCGGCGTCCTTGTTTTCAGCTTGCTTTTGCGCGAAACGCCATCGGCCACATCCAGCCATCCCGGAGCAGAACCATGACCGCCGTCATCTATCACAATCCCGATTGCGGGACGTCGCGCAACGTCCTGGCCGCGCTGCAGGCGTGCGGCCTTCAGCCCGTCGTCATCGAATATCTTAAGGAGGGCTGGACCCGGCCGCAACTGCTTGGGCTGTTCGCCGCGGCCGACATCACGCCGCGCCAGGCCTTGCGCGAGACAAAGTCGCCCGCGGCGGAGATGGGCCTGCTTGCGGATGGCGTGTCGGATGAGGCCTTGCTGGAGGCGATGACGAACCATCCGGTCCTGGTCAACCGGCCCTTCGTCTGTACGCCGAAAGGGGTTCGCCTGTGCCGGCCGTCCGAGGTCGTTCTGGACCTCATAGACGTGCCGGAAGGTGTTGTTTTAACGAAGGAAGACGGATCGCCGATGATACGTTAGATTAAGCCGTCAGACGACCTTGCGCGTATCGATCTGGCGCTCGATCGACGCCATTTCGACAATGGCCGGCAGGACCTCTTCGACATGATCGACGCTGGCATAGGTATATTTGAAGGCCGGCGGCGTGAATTGCGCCTTGAGCGTATAGTCGATCAGATCGAAGAACGGCTTCCAGAAGTTGTTGACGTTCAGGAAGACGACCGGCTTGTTGTGCAGGTCGAGGCGGCGCCACGACAGCAGTTCGATGACCTCTTCAAGGGTGCCGACGCCGCCCGGAAGGACGACGAAAGCATCCGACTCATCGAACATCATCATCTTGCGTTCGTGCATTGACGTCACGACGCGGGTTTCGACGTCGTCGAACAGGATTTCGCGCGAACGCAGGAATTGCGGCATGATCCCCAGCACCTTGCCGCCGGCTTGATGGGCCGCGCGCGCGGTCTCGCCCATCAGGCCGACCCCGCCGCCGCCATAAACCAGGCGCAAGGCCGCGCCCGCCAGAATCTGGCCCAGGTCGGAGGCCGCCGTCTTGAAGGCTTCGTCGTTTCCGAAGGAGGATCCGCAGTAGACACACACAGACTTAATTTCAGGCTTGGGCAAAGACATAGTTTGCAATCCGAAAATCGTTGTTTTTGGAACCAGAGTGTAAGCCTCTATTCGTAAGCAAGAAAAGTAGATATTGCTTTACGCGTGAAAAAGATTGCCCTGAAAATTCTGCCTGCGTTGTCCCTGGCGCTCCCCGGGCTTTACGGCTGCGAACCGCCGCACACGGCGCCGCGCCCCAACCACGCCGCGGAACTTCGCGCCGCCGGCTATACGGGCGCACCCGTCATCACCGCCGTTTCGCAGCCGTCAGCCGGCACGGTGGTCGTGTCGGGGCAGGCCCTGCCGGACGGCCGCGTGCGGTTCCTGTATGGCCAGGACCGGGCGGTAGGCGTGACGGCCGACAGCCAGGGGCGATTTTCGGCGGAACTGCCTGTGTCCGGCGCCGGCGGCCTCTATGACCTGTCGATGGAGGATTCCGGCGCGCTGCTTCATGCCGAAGGGCGGCTTTTCGTGCCGGCGGGACAGCCCGCCAGGGCGGTCCTCCTGCGCCCGGGCGCTCCGGCTCAGCCGATCGCCGCGCCGAATCTTGGCATTACAGTCGTCGACTACGATTCGGCCGGCGCCCTGGGCGTAGTCGGCCGCGTGGCGCCGCACGCCGGAGTCAATCTGGTGGTCGAAGGCGAGGTCCGCGCCCAGCCGATCAGCGATCCCAATGGAATGTATTCGGCCGTCACCCAGATTCCGCCCCCGACGGACGCCACCGCAATGGTTGCCGTATCGGCCGAAGCGGCCGGCGCGCAGTGGAAGCGGGCTGTTCCGGTGTCACGGCCGGCGGCCGACCAGGACGCCGTCACGGCCATCGACGGCGGCTGGCGCGTCGACTGGCGCATGCCGGGCGGCGGCATCCAGACGACGCTGGTGTTTTGAATATTGCACCTCCCCGTTTTCGAAGAAAATGGGGAGGGGGATCGCACGAGGCGCGCAGCGACGAGATGTGGTGGTGGGGTTTTTGCGTTTTTAAACGCAAGAAACCACGCGTTTACATCATCTCGTCCTGCTTCTGCTTGCTCGACGAAAACAGCTTCTTGAGAAATTCAGTGATGCCGTGGCGCTTGGCCTTGCGGGCCACGGCGTCCTCGCTGACCAGCCAGGCGATCTGGATGACCCGGCGCTCGCCTTCGAACGGGGTGTGGCCGTGCCACGAATTGTCGAGACGCGGAAAGGCGATGAAGTGGCCATAACCCGGATTGACCTCGTCCGTGCCGGGGCCGCTCTGGTCCGGCCCCTCCAGGAAGCGCAGGTTGCCGCCGCTGGAGCCTTCGCGGTTCAGATAGATAAGCGCCGAGGCCAGCTTGTCGGCGCCGTCCGTATGCGGCCGGCCGTCCTTGAGCGCCGACCATTTGCGCACCGTCACCCAGGTCGGCTTGCCGGTCAGGTCGACGCCCAGCTTGTCGCCGATCGCCTTTGCGAATTCCGGGCTGCGCACCTCGTCCAGCAGCTCGCGGAAGCTCGGCCCCATGGGAAAGTCCTCGGGCCGCATGAAGCCGGTCTTGTCGATCTGCGGGAAGTCGCGCTCGATGGCGTCCTGCGCCTCGGGCGGCATGATGCCTTCGCCGATCAGGTTGCGGAACGGGTAATCCGAGGCGGGGGTAGCGGCGATGGCTTCGTAGCGGAGCATGGCGGTCTCGAAACTGAACGGCGAAACAGGCTTCTATATAGCACGCGCACGCCCCGCCGCCAGCATCATGACGCCATTTGACGGATATCCACGTCCTGGAGCGCGAAGTCGACCGCCGCCTGGGCGTGAATGACCGTCGAATCGAAACCGGGCAGGGGCAGGGCGTCCGGCGCGATGGACAGCCCCAGTTCGGTGCAGCCCAGGATAACACTGTCGGCGCCGCGTTCACGGCCGTGCGCCGCCATGTCGTAAAGCGCCTGGCGGCTGCGCGGCGTGACGATGCCCTGGCACAGCTCGTCGAAGATTATACCATGACAGATGGCGCGATCCGCGGCGTCGGGCACATGAACCTCTATGCCGTGCCGGCTCATGCGCTCGGCATAAAAGCCATGCTCCATCGTATAGCGGGTCGCCAGCAACAGGGGCTTGCGGCGCCCGGCCGCGCGGATCGCTTGCGCTGTCGCATCGATGATGTCGATCAATGGCACATCGCAAGCCATAACGACGCGGGGCGCCACGATGTGCATGGTATTGGTGCAGATCAGCAAGCAATCCGCGCCTGACGATTGCAGATCGCAAGCCGTTTGACACAAAAGTTGCCCCGCGTCGGCCCAGCGGTCGGCCTTTTGAAGGGCCACGACCTCGCGGAAATCGAGCGACCGCAGGGCTATGTCCGCAGATGCCAGCCCGCCGAGACGCGCCCTGACGCCCTCATTGATCAGCTTGTAATAGACTGCCGTGCTTTCCCAGCTCATTCCGCCGATAAGACCGATCCTGCGCATCTCCGCTTCTCCTTTGCCGGGAGCGAGATTACGGCGGATCGGGCGCAAATGGCGCGCGATTTCGACGCCATCCTCGTCATGACGTGCATGTGATTTGCGGATAGTGCCGACGGCGCGCAAATTCGCGCGATCTCGGAGAAAGCCCATGCTCGACGACCGCGACCGCCGCATCCTGGCCTGGCTTCAGCGCGACGCCAACATGCCGCTGGCGGACCTGGCCGAACGCGTCAATCTTTCCGCCTCGGCCTGTTCGCGCCGCGTCACTCGGCTGAAGGAGGAGGGCTATATCCTGCGCAGCGTCGCGGTGCTCGACCGCCAGCGCATGCGCGTGGCGGCGACGGTTTTCGTCATGATCAAGACGGCGCATCATACGGCCGACTGGCTCGAACGTTTCCGCGACGCACTGGCGGATATAGCCGAGATCGTCGAGGCGCACAGGCTGGCCGGCAACGTCGACTACATCCTGAAGGTCGTGGTGCACGACGTCGCCCATTACGACGCCATCTACAAACGCCTGGTCAGCCGCGTCGACCTGTTCGACGTCTCCGCCTATATCTCGATGGAGACGCTGAAGGACGATCCGGCCATCCCGACCGGGCTGGCCTGACTACTCGCCACCGCCGCGCTCCACGTGTGCGTCGACCACGGGCGCGTCTGCCGGAGCCGCCGTATAATCGCCGTCGACACTCGCGTCGGGATCATAGGTCGCGGCGGCCGAACGTTCCGGCGGCATGTTGAGGAACAGGGCGGCGCAGACGGCCAGCAGCACCAGCGCCAGGAAGGCAAAGAAGCCATTGCGGGCAATGGGCCTGGCATAGGATACGGCGGCGCTCATGGTCAGATCCGTCCTATCAGCATGAGAATGATCAGGACCAACAGGATGGCGCCCAGGCCGCCGGACGGCGCATAGCCCCAGTTGTTGCTGTAGCGCCAGGTCGGCAGGGCGCCGACGACGGCCAGGATGAGGACGATAAGAAGAATGGTGCCGAGCATGGGGAAACTCTCCGGTTTGATAGGGAAAGTGTGCGCGCCTGCCCGATAAGAACGAAATATCCGCCCGAAGCGCGATTTATAAAAAGCGATGCGGAATGGGGAAGCGGAGAGGGCGGCCTATGCCAGCCTCGCAACGGTGGCTCCCCGGACAGGACTCGAACCTGTGACCATTCGATTAACAGTCGAACGCTCTACCAACTGAGCTACCGAGGAACAGCAGCACCGTGCGAAGGCGCGCCCTATAGCAAGGCTTCCGGGCCGATGGCAAGCCAAAAGGCGCGGATTGTTCACAGGAAAGACGATTTTTCTGGGAACGCCCGCAATGCCGGGCCGGGGACACGAAAAAAAGCCCGAAAGAAACGCTTTCGGGCTTTCGAAGTTTGGTGATGGTGGGTGTCTTCAAAAAAGCAAAGACATGCTCTTAATGAATGATTTGCCTTAACGAGGCGTTAATTTGCAAAACGCCGCTATTCACGGCAAATTAACCCCGATGACGTCAGTGTCCACGCCGGGGCCGGATCCTTGTCGAGGCCGGATAACCCCCTTGTTTTCAAGCGTTTCGGCGGACCTGAGCCATGTTGCCTCCTATAAAAATTCGTATCCGCATTCTCGCGGCGGCCTTTCTCGTGTGCGTCGCGGGCGCCTGGGCGGCGCTTTCGCTCTTCGGGCGCCGAATCGGCGACGCCCTGGCCTCAGGCAGCCCCGAAGCGGCGGGGGAAATCGTGAAGGCCTTCGTCACCGCCGGCGAATGGACGGCCGGGGTGGTCGCCGTCGCCGGCCTCGTCGCCGCCGTGTACTTCGACCGCGAGGTCTTCACCGCGCTCGACCGCCTCAGCGCCCACATGGACCGCCTGAGCCGCCGCGACTATGCGGAGCCGCCCGCGGGCGCCCATCGCTCCGACGAACTCGGCGTCGCCGCCCGCGCCCTGGAGGTCCTCAGGCGCAACGGCATGGACCTGCAACGCCTGGAGGCCGAAAACGCCCGCCGGGCCGACGACCTGGCCGAGGCCAGGCGCGCCGCCATCCACGACCTGGCCAAGGCTTTGGAAACCCAGGTCATGGTCCTGGTCGACGGCCTGGCGCGGTCGTCGGGCGCCATGGCGTCCAGCGCCGAGGAAATGAGCCGTTCCGCCGAAACCGCGTCGGAAAGTGCGCGCAAAGTATCCTCGACCGCGGAGCAGACCTCGCTGAGCGCGCAACGCGTGGCCGAAACCGTCCTCGACCTGTCGCAAAGCGCCGCCGAAATCGCGCGCTCGACCCACGAATCATCCGAAGTCTCGGTGCGCGCCTCCACCGAGGCCGAGGCAACCTCGGCCATGATGACGCGCCTGGGACAAAGCGCCGACGAGATCAGCGCCGTCGTCGACATTATTACTTCCATCGCCCGCCAGACCAACCTGCTGGCGCTGAACGCCACCATCGAAGCTGCGCGGGCAGGGGAGCACGGCGCGGGCTTCGCCGTCGTCGCCGCCGAGGTCAAGACCCTGTCGCAGCAGACTGAAAAGGCGACAGCGGACATTACGACCAAGGTCCGCCAGATCCAGGGCGACACGTCTGCCGCTATCGAGGCCATTGCCGGCATCGTCCGCACCATCGGGAATATCCGCGCCGGCGCCGACGGCATCGCGCGATCCGTCGCGGCCCAGCAGGAAGCCACCAGCCAGATTGCCGAGACGGTGGAATCCCTCGCCGGGGGCTCGCACAGCGTCGGCCACGACATCGAACGCGTCCGCGATGTGGCCGGCGAAACCGGCCAGGCGGCATCGTGCGTGCTGGAGGAGGCGCGATCCGTCCGTGAGGTCTCCGACCGCCTGCGCGACGAAATCGCCCGCTTCCTGGCGTCGGTGCGTGCGGCGTAACCGGATTTTCGGGAGGAACTGGAGGCCTGACCCGGAGTCGAACCGGGCTACACGGATTTGCAATCCGCTGCGTAACCGCTCCGCCATCAGGCCTCACTGGAGCAAGGTGCGTTGAGCTATCAGATCGAACGCGGCACGGCAATTCCCTCTAGGCGGATTTTTTTAAAATCCTGTCAATAGGTCGGATTTTACGATCAAAACGCCGCAGGTGCGGAAAAAAGCAAGGGGGCGCTTGCCTTGGACCGGCCTAGACTTTTATTATGCGCCGCAAACCCGCGCGCGTTCGACTCGCGGGACAGTTTCAGGTTTCGGGGTTCCTTCATGGATTTTCACGCCGCGCGGCAAAACATGGTCGAGTCGCAAATTCGCACCAACGATGTTACCGACATGGCGCTTCAGCTGGCCATGCGCCATGTGGCGCGTGAGCGCCTGTGCGCGCCGTCGCAGGCCTTCGCCGCCTATGCCGAGGTCGAGGCCCAGATCGCGCCCGGCCGTGTCCTGATGCGCCCGCGCGATATCTCGAAGCTTCTTCAGGCCGTCGAGCCGAAAGCCGGGGACAAGGTCCTGGCGATTGCCGCGCCTTATGCCGCCGCCGTCCTGGCCACGATCGGCGCCAAGGTGACGCTGCAGGAAGGCGATCCGCGCACCATGGCGGTGGTCGAGCCCTACCTCAAGGACCTGGGCGTGGCGACCGCCGTCGCGGATCTCAAGGTCCCCGTGGGCGCCGCCTATGACGCGATCGTCGTCGAAGGCGCCGTCGCCGAATTGCCGGCGGCGTGGCTAAAGGCCCTGAAACCCGGCGGCCGCCTCGCCGTGGTGCTCAAGGACGGCCCGGTCGGCCGCGCGCGTCTCTATATCCGCCTCGAAAGCGGCTTCTCGGAACGCGACGTCTTTGATTCGGCGCCGTCGACCCTGCCGGGCTTCGAGCGCAGCCCCAGTTTCGAGTTTTAGCTATCGTACCAGTACCCAGCCGGATGTTGCCGTTTTCTGGCAAGATACGCACTACGCTACCGGCGCAACATGAAAAAAGCTTAACGTGCCAGCGGTTTCGGCCTCTGGCATGTTGTCGCAAGTTTAACGAATTCCGTTTTACGGATCTGAGCGCGTTGAGTTTGGGGCAGCCGCGGCATCCGGCTTAAGGGTCGGGGGAATCGCACATGGTGTGCGTCCGGTGGGTGCGTCGGCAGCGGCTATTAGGGGTATGACATGACCAAAGGAATTTCGCGTATCGCTCTGGTGGCCGGCATCGGTTTCGCGGCCATGGGCTTCGCGGTGGCGGCCGAGGCTGAGTCGCTGACCGACGCCATCGCCATGGCCTACAGCCAGAACCCGGGTCTTGGGCGGGCGAGGGCGCAACAGCGCGCCACCGACGAAACCTACGTCCAGACGCGCGCCAATTTCGGCCCCAGCCTTTCGCTCGGCGCCAGCCAGTCATACGCCGACCGCGGCCAGAACTTCGCCGGCGACCGCTCGTTCCAGACGGTCTCGCTGTCGGCGAATCAGACCCTGTTCGCCTCGGGCGGCCTGAGCGCTTCGCTCGAAGCCTCCAAGGCCGGCGTAAAATCGGGCCAGGAAAGCCTGCGCTCGACCGAATCGTCCCTGCTGCTCAACGTCATCAGCGTCTACACGGCCGTACGCCGCGATCAGGAAGCGCTGAAGATCAGCCAGGACAACTACGATATCCTCAAGGCCCAGCTCGACCAGACCCAGGCGCAGTTCGAAGCTGGCCAGCTGACGCGCACCGACGTCGCCCAAAGCCAGGCCCGTCTTTCGGCATCGGCCGCGGCGCTTTCCGCCGCCCAGGCGCAGCTCGACAGCGACCGCGCCTCCTATACGGCCATCGTCGGCCAGGCGCCGACCGCGCTCGATCCCGTACCGGACCTTCCGGGCCTGCCCGCCGATTTCAACACGGCCCTGTCGACCGCCGAAAAGAACAACCCCGACCTTGCCGCCGCCCAATATGCCGATGACGCCGCCGCGGCGCGCGTAAAGGCCGAACGCTCTGCCTTCGGCCCCACGGTCGGCCTGTCGGTCAGCTCGGGCAAGACCGGCGTCGCCGGCCAGCTCGGCAGCACGCTCGAGGACACGTCGGCGACGGTGCGCGTATCGGTCCCGCTGTTCAGCTCCGGCCTCAACGGCTCGCGGGTCCGCCAGGCGCTCGAGAACGAAACCGCCAGCCGGCTCCAGGTCGAGGAAACCCGCCGGACGGTCGTGTCGACCGTTTCACAGGCCTGGTCGAACATGATCGCCGCGCGCTCGGCGGTGACCTCGAACCAGGAGCAGGTCAAGGCCGCGCAGATCGCCGCCGAAGGCGTCAAGACGGAGCAGCAGGTCGGCCTGCGCACCAATATCGAAGTGCTGAACGCCGAGCAGGAGCTGAAGAGCGCGCAGCTCGACCTGATCAACGCCCAGCGCAGCCAGTATGTCGCGGCGGCCCAGTTGCTCAGCGTCACGGGCAACCTGACGGCCAAGGCCTTTGTGCCGAACCTCGAAACCTACGACCCGCAAAAGAACTTCAACAAGGTCCAGTCCAAGGGCTGGACGCCGATCGTACCGGTCGTCCACGCCGTCGACGGCGCCGCCGAAGGCCTGCTGGGCAACGGCCGCGGCAAGTAATCCGTATTGCGGACTTATGTATGGGCCGGGCTCTGCAAGGAGTTCGGCCTAACCTTGTGTACCCACAGGTAAATTAGCCTCACCGACGAATTTTCCGCCGGGCTTTCGGCTTATGAGAGTTGCCAAAAGGGCCGAATACGTGTCCACTGTGGCAAGCTTTTTTTCCGCATCCGATTCGCAGCAGTTACAAAACAATGGCAGAACAATCCGCACACGAACCGACAATGGAGGAAATCCTCGCTTCGATTCGCCGCATCATCTCGGAAGATGATGCGCCGGAAGATGCCGAGGCCAAGGCTGCGCCGGCTCCGGAACCGGCTGCGGCCGCTCCGGCGCCCGTGGCTGAGCCCGAAATGGAAGATGAGGGCGACGACGTCCTCGAACTGACGGAAACCTGGGAAGCTCCCAAGTCGGATGTCGTCGGGGATATCGAAGCCTACGAACCCGAGCCCGAGCCGGAACCCGCTCCGGCCCCGGCACCCCGTCCGGCGCCCGCGCCTGCGGCTGGTCTGGTCAGCGACCGTACGGCCGCGGCGGCCTCGTCGGCCTTCGGCGCGCTTACCGGCGCCATCCGTGTTCCGAAAAGCGACCGTACGCTGGAAGACGTAACCACGGATCTTCTGCGTCCGCTGCTCCAGGCATGGCTGGACGAAAACCTGCCGCGCATTGTCGAAGAGCAGGTTCGTCTCGAAGTCGAGCGCCTTTCGCGGCAGGGTCGTTAAGATCCGTGTCGCCGATCGCGGGCGGGGACCACGGTCTCCGCTATGGATTTCCTAGCCTGCAACGGCTAAAGAGCGGCACGCCTCGTGCGCCGCTCTTTTTTCTTTTGTGTCATTCAGAACCATGCTTGAAAAGACTTTCGATCCGTCCGTCGTTGAACCGCGTCTTTACGCCATGTGGGAAAAGTCCGGGGCATTCGCGCCGGCCGGCGATGGCGAGGGCTTCTCGATCGTCATACCGCCGCCCAACGTAACGGGCAGCCTGCACATGGGCCACGCGCTCAACAACACGCTGCAGGATGTGCTGGCGCGTTTCGAGCGCATGCGCGGCAAGGCGGTCCTGTGGCTGCCGGGCACCGATCACGCCGGTATCGCCACCCAGATGGTGGTGGAACGCCAGCTGGCCGCCGCCGGCAACGAAGGCCGCCGGGAGCTTGGCCGCGAGAAATTCATCGAAAAGGTCTGGGCCTGGAAGGCGGAATCGGGCGGCACCATCGTCGGCCAGCTTCGCCGGCTGGGCGCCTCGTGCGACTGGTCGCGCGAACGCTTCACGCTGGACGAAGGCCTGTCCGACGCCGTGCGCAAGGTCTTCGTGACCCTGTACAAGCAGGGCCTGATGTACCGCGACAAGCGCCTTGTCAACTGGGACCCGCACTTCCAGACCGCCATCTCGGACCTCGAGGTCGAGCAGAAGGAAGTCGACGGCGCCTATTATCATTTCGCTTATCCTTTGGCCGACGGCGTGACCTACCAGCACCCGGTCAAGGACGAGGAGGGCAACGAGACCTTCGAGACGCGCGACTATATCGTGGTGGCGACGACGCGCCCGGAAACCATGCTGGGCGACACCGGCGTCGCCGTCCATCCCGACGACGAGCGCTACAAGGGCCTGATCGGCAAGTTCGTGACCCTGCCGATCGTCGGCCGCCGCATTCCCATCGTCGCCGACGAATATGCCGATCCGGAAAAGGGCTCGGGCGCGGTCAAGATCACCCCGGCGCACGATTTCAACGACTTCCAGGTCGGTAAGCGCCAGGGCTTGGACGCCATCAACATCATGGACGTCTACGGCGCCTTGAACGATGTCGTGCCCGAAGACTATCGCGGCCTGGACCGGTTCGTCGCGCGTAAACGCATCATCGCTGAAATGGAAACCCTCGGCCTGCTCAAGCAGATCGAAAAGACGAAGCACATGGTTCCGCATGGCGACCGTTCGGGCGTCGTCATCGAGCCCTACCTGACCGACCAGTGGTATGTGAACGCCGGTGAACTGGCCAGGGAAGCGATCAAAGCCGTGGAAGATGGCCGCACCGTCTTCGAGCCGCGCAACTGGGAAAAGACCTATTTCGAGTGGATGCGCAATATCGAGCCGTGGTGCGTCTCGCGCCAGCTGTGGTGGGGCCACCGCATCCCGGCGTGGTACGCGGAGGACGGCAAGGTCTTCGTCGCCGACAACGAGGCCGAGGCGCACGAACAGGCGAAGGCGCATTACGGCAAGGCTGTCGCCCTGCGCCAGGACGAAGACGTCCTCGACACGTGGTTCTCATCGGCCCTGTGGCCGTTCTCGACCATGGGCTGGCCGGAAGAGACCGAGGACCTGCGCCGCTTCTATCCGACGCATACCCTGGTGACCGGCTTCGACATCATCTTCTTCTGGGTCGCCCGGATGATGATGATGGGCCTGCACTTCACCGGCAAGGCGCCGTTCCAGCGTGTCTTCATCAACGCCCTGGTCCGCGACGAGAAGGGCCAGAAGATGTCGAAGTCCAAGGGCAACGTCATCGACCCGCTGACCATCATCGACGAATTCGGCGCCGACGCGCTGCGCTTTACGCTGACCGCCATGTCGGGGCAGGGACGCGACATCAAGCTGGCCAAGCAACGCATTGAAGGCTATCGCAATTTCGGCACCAAGCTGTGGAACGCCACGCGCTTCTGCGGCATGAACGAATGCCAGCGCATCAAGGGCTTCGATCCGGCGTCCGCTAAACTGACCCTGTCGCGCTGGATCCGCGGCGAGGTCCAGAAGGTCAATGCGGCGGTGACGCAAGCCATCGAGGCCTGCGCCTTCGACGAGGCGGCGAACGCGCTGTACAAGTTCATCTGGAACGTCTTCTGCGACTGGTACCTGGAACTGGCCAAGCCGATCCTCAACGGCTCGGACGAAGCCGCCAAGACAGAAATCCGCGCCATGACGGCGTGGGTGCTCGACCAGGCCATGATCCTGCTCCATCCGGTCATGCCGTTCATCACGGAAGAGCTTTGGCAACAGACGGGTGGCGAAGGCATGCTGATGTCGGCGTCGTGGCCGCGCTTCGATGCGTCGGCGATCGACGCCGAGGCCGACGACGAAATCAACTGGCTGATCGATCTGGTCAGCGAAATCCGTTCGATCCGGTCAGAAATGAATGTGCCCGGATCGGCGCGGCCTTCGCTCACCCTGACCGGCGCGGGCGATGAGTCCATCGTACGCCTGGCCCGCCATAACGACCTGATCACCTTCCTCGGCCGCGTGTCGGACGCGAAGGTCGCCGACGCGGCCCCGGCGGGCGCCGTGCCCTTCGTGGCGGCCGAAGCGACCGCGCACCTGGCGATCGCCGAATTCATCGACCTCAAGGCCGAGGAAGCGCGCCTGCGCAAGGAACTGACCGTGTTCGACAAGGACATCGAGGCCGTGCGCAAGAAGCTCGACAACCCGGCCTTCGTGTCGCGCGCCCCGGAAGAGGTCATCGAGGAAAACCGCGAGCGCCTGCGCGACGCCGAAGCGGGCAAGGCCAAGCTGTCGGCGGCGCTCAGCCGGCTGACGGCGGCGATGTAATTGTACCTCCCCGTTCGGGACGAATGGGGAGGGGGACCGTCCCACGAAGCTTTAGCGTAGTGGGATGGTGGTGGGGTTTCTTGCTTTCTTTGATCCTCCGATGTGTGGAAAGAAAGCAAGAAACCCCACCACCACATCTCCTTCACCCTTGCTTACGCAAGGCTTCAGTCGTGCGGTCCCCCTCCCCATTTTCTACGAAAACGGGGAGGTGCAAGATCGCTTGAGCGCCAAACGGTCACCATGCTAACCAGATAACGAACCCCTTCGGAGACAAAGCAAAATGGCGGCAAGGCCCATTCCGGACACGGTAACCGTCACCATCACCAGCTGTGGCCGCCTGGACCTGCTCGACCAGACGCTGACCGCGTTCCAGAGCTTCAACAGCGGCGGCCGCTACCTGATCAACGAAGACTCCGGCGACGCCGAAATCATCGAAGCCGTGAAAAAGCGCATGCCCGAGGCCACCATACTGACGGGCGAGGGACGCACGGGCCTGATGGCGTCGCTTGACCGGCTCTACAGCGCCGTCGAAACACCCTACATCTTCCATCTTGAAGACGACTGGGTAACCGACGCGCCCGTCGACTGGGAAACCGCCATGGCCGCGCTCGAAAAGCCCGGCGTCGCCCAGGTCTGCGTGCGCGCCTTCGACGAAATCCGCGCCAAGTGGCGCCGTCATTCCGAGCCGATGGAGGTCAATGGCCACCACCTGGCGCACATGCACGCCAATGCCCACGTCGAATTCTTCGGCTGGTCGCCCAATCCCGGCCTGTTCAAGACCGAGCTCTATCACCGTTTCAAGCCGTTCGCCCGCGTCATGCCCGACCAGATGTCAGCCATCATCAAGAAGGACAGCGGGCAGACCATGGCCTTCCTGCTGCCGGGCATTGCCCGTCACATCGGCGCGGGACGCAATGTCACCGACCCGACCATGCCGGCACGCCCCAAGGCCCGGCTGGCCAAGTGGGCGCGCCGCATCAAGAAGCAGCTCTATTACTGGGGCTTGCGGAAGCAACCTTACTGAGACGCGTAAGCACGGTCTGCCGGTGCCGCCGGGCCGTGAGGACCGCCACGGCAACGGTCAGGCCGCAATAGACGAAGACCGTGATCGGCGCGCGCTGCTGGATCGGCAGTTCGACAATATTGACGACAAAGCAGGCGAACAGGGTGCCCGAACAGATCCAGCTTACCCAGGCGAAGGCCCGGCTGCCGCAATCCCTGGACATCATGACCAGAAGGGCGACAAACGGCGCCAGCGTCAGCATGTCGTAATCCATCAGGCGCGGATTGAGCAGTTGCGCCATGCCGATACCGAGCACGATGCGCTCGTCGCGCGACAGTCCCGCGCCTTCCGCCAGCACAAGGCCACTGAGGCCGAGGACGGTCATGAAGGCCAGCAGCAGGCCGAGCGTCACCGGCGATCCCGGCGGCAGCCCGAAGAGCTTGGCATAGGCGAAGAAGGAAACGCCGGGTTGTTCGTGCAGAATGGCGTCAAGCAGGGCGTGCCATTGCGGCGTCAGCGGCCCGGCCGTCATCATCATCCCCCCGACCAGGGCCACGCCGGCGACCGCCGATCCTCCGGCCGCGACGATTCGCGACACCCAGGGACGGCCGTCGCACAAGAGCAGGAACAGCCACGTCAACATGGCAGGCTTGACACAGGCAGCAAAAAGCACAGCTAAAATAAAGGGATAGCGCGACCGGTTGAGATTGAGGGCGCACAGTACGATCAGGCCGTTGAGGACAAAGCCGGCATTGCCGCACGTCACCATCGACCCGGCGATCGCCGCCAGGGACATCAGCCGCAAGGCATAGGGCGCGCGCGGCATGGCCTTGAACAGCGCGTACCACACCAGTACGCCCATCGCGGGAATCAGGGGGATCAGCCAGACCAGCCGGGACCCTTCCAGTCCAAAGGTGTCGATAAACGGCCGGAACGCCTGTCCGACCTGCGGGGCATAGACGAAGGCCGCCGGATCCAGTCCCGGACATACGGGATGACGCGCATAGGGCGAAAGCCCGCGCGCCAGCGACCATGCCCCGCACGCCAGAGCATCGTAATCGTTGAGCAGGTGGCGGTGCCTGGAAAGCCGGCTGACGACCGCGCCCAGGATCGGGAAGAGGAAGATCAGGTGAAAAATCACCTGGCCCGCACGCGTTCGGGTCCGCCGTTCGATAAAGCTCAAGGCGTTTGAGGTCATTCGGCGACCTCCGACAGCTCACCCGCCGCGGAAAGCTGCGCCATGCCGGCCGTAAGGGCCTGGCGGACGGCGATCTGGCCGACGAACAGCAGGTACAGGCTGAAGCCCAATATCGCCAGGGGCACGGCGACATCGCCCGCCGCCGTCAATCCACCGGCCAGGGCGACGGCGCACAGCGCATGCAAAATCCCGGTGCCGTGCCTGAGCGCCGGCGCCTCCGCCGCCGTCGCCGACGGTATCAGGCGCCAGGCCGCGTTGCCGACCGCCAGCAGGCCGGGGCCGATCAGGAACACATCTTCCGCCATGATCCGCGGAATGGCCAGGGTCGCGATGGCGAGGCCCAGCCAGACGCGCTCGGACGCGTCGAGCCTGAGCACGCGCGGTATCGCCAGGCCGCACGTCAGGAGGGCGGCCGCGTAGACGAACCAGATGAGGTGAGCGGCAGGCGAACGTCCGTTGATGCCGGCCCACTGCAGCCAGCCCAGCAATCCCTTGCCCGGCGTTACATCGAAGACGAAGTGGCTCAGGAGATCGAACCACTGTTGCGCCACTTCCCCGCCGGTAACGGAGAAAAGCAGCATCGGCAAAAGGCCCGTGACGATGCCGGTGACGGTCATGACGATCTTGCGCGGCCAACCGATGCCGGAGACGAGAATCACCGCCAGGGCGGCCAGGAAGACCGGCTTTACCCACGCCGCGAAGACAATGGCGGCGACGAGAATCCATGGCGTCAGCTCGAAAAGCATCGCGGCGGCCAGTATGGCGCCGTGCAGAATGATGGCGACATTGCCGACCAGGACCGCGCCGCCGGCCACCACCGCGGCGAAGGGCAGGCGGTCCTTCCATGCCCCGGGAACCGTCCGCGCGAACAGCGGAACGGCGATCAGGGCGCCGATACTGGCAATCGTCAAGGCAAGATAGATCAGCCGGAAGGCAGGTTCGCCGATGACGGCGATAATGGCCCCCGTGATTCTGGCGACCTCAGGCAGGTATACGAAGGACGGGACATGTTCGCCGCCGCAGGTCAGCGTACGGCTGTAGAAGGGTTCGCCGGCGGCGGCATGCTGGCCGGCGCAGGCAACGGTGCGATATTCGCTGAAAAGGCCGTCCGGATGCCGGAGCTTGGCCAGGACGCCGAACACGAGGGGCAACAGGCAGGCAAAACGCACCTTTCCGCTGACCCGCCAACCCCGGACGGCGGGCCATGATGAGCGGCTTTCGACCCCCATCAGTTTCTCCATTGTAAAGTCGAAGCGTACAGATTATGGAGCAGGACTGTCGTCCCGATCCGCCGTGAGAGGCCTTTTCGGGGTATGGGGGCTGAGAGGCCTTAGTTTGTCCCACGTGTTACAGGATTGAATTAGGAGTTCTTTTTTGAACGATCCCGCGTCTGATCAACCCAAAGGTGGCGTACGGACAACACCCGATCTCAGCCTTATCATCTGCACACTGAACGAAGGCGCGGCCATCCGCAGCGTCATCGATGAGATTTGCACGACGCTCTCCGACATCAACCACGAGATCGTGGTGGTCGACGACAATTCCCAGGACAATACGCAGTCCGAGGTCCTCGAACTGGCCAAGGTCCGGCCGAACGTGCGCCTGCACGTGCGCTATGACGAGCGCGGCCTGTCTTCAGCCGCCATCAAGGGCTGGGACATCGCCCACGGCCGCGTCCTCGGCGTCATGGACGGCGACGGCCAGCACGATCCGCAGGCCATCCGCGCCCTGGCACTGATGATCCTCAAGGGTGACAAGGACCTGGTCTGTGCCTCGCGCTACATCGGCAAGACCGATACCGGCCTCAGCTGGTTCCGCGACCTGGGGTCCAAGGCCGCCACGGCCGCGACAGGCCTGGTGCTGAAGGTGCCGCTGACCGATCCCCTGTCGGGCTGCTTCATGATGACGCGAGAATATTACGAGTCGGCGCGGCCGCGCCTTGCCGGCGTGGGCTTCAAGATCCTGGTGGACGTCGCGGCTTCGGCCAGGATCAAGCCGCGTTTCGGAGAGGTCAAGGCATCCTTGCGCCAACGCCAGGGGGGCGAATCGAAGCTCGATATCCGCGTCGTGCTCGACCTCGGCGCCCTGCTGGTCGAAAAGGCGACCGGCGGCCTGCTGCCGGCGCGATTCGTCCTGTTCGCCGGCGTCGGCGTGACGGGCGTCTTCGTCTATCTGGCCGTCCTCATTGCCTGCCACCATATTTTCCGCGGCCAGGCGTCGCCGCTGTATCGCTATCGCTGGCTGCCGGACGATGCGCTCAGCTATGGCCTGGCGATCTGGATTTCGATGACGACCAACTTCTTCGTCAACAACTTCATTACGTTCCGGGACAAGCGGCTCAAGGGCTGGTCGGTGCTGAGCGGCCTGATCGCCTTCTACATCGCCTGCTCGGTGGGCGCGGTCATCAGCTTCTTCCTGGCGCTGTTCCTGAAGCAGGATCTTCACCTGGACTATCGCCTGGCCGGCGTCATCGCCGTGCTGGTCAGCAGTATCTGGAACTATTACGCCTCCACCATGCTGGCCTGGCGGAAGAAGAAAAAATAGGGCGCCTCAGGCTGCGAAAACAAAAATGCCCGGAGACATCTCCGGGCATTTCTTCATGCATTGGATGAATGGCTTACCAGTCGTCACGGTCACGACGATCCTCACGACGGTCCTCACGACGGTCCTCACGGCGGTCCCAACGGTCGTCCCGGCGGTCGTCCCGGCGATCCCAGCGATCGTCGTAGCGGCGGTCTTCATAACGGCGGTCGTAGCGGTCGTCATAATCGTAGCGGCACTTGGTGCCGTTCTTGCCGACCGACGCCCCGACGGCAGCCCCCACGACGGCGCCCAGGATCGTGCCCGTACCCTTGCTGTGGCGGCCGGACGTCGCATTACCGATGGCGCCGCCGGCGACCGCGCCGACCACGGCGCCTGTCGCCTGGTTGTCCTTCTTGCGGTCATAGCAGCTTTCGGCATTGGCAATGGCGGGCAGCAGCATCACAACGGTCAATCCGGCCGCCGCGGCTATCCTGAAAGTCGTCTTGGACATAGTCGTGTTCCTCTCATCCTATCCCGGCGGGCCCTGTCGTCCTGCCTTTGATAAGAGTCTGTATAGATAACCGAACATGAACGGAGTTTGATAACTTCGTTCATCTTCGTTCATCCGGGGAAACGCCGTTCGCCTAAAACGCGAAAAAAATGGAGCGTCCTCGACAAAGGACGCTCCAGTATGCTTCCCAGGAGGGGAACGCCAAAAATATCGCCGCAAGACGGGATGGTTACCAGTGATGGTAATGGCGGTGATAATAGCGCGGCTCGACGTATACGCGGCGCTCATAGCCGTAATAGGACGGATAGGGCTCCACATAGACACGTTCACGGTACACCGGTCGCGGCGCAACATAGACGTCTTCCGTGTAGGAATACTCCGGATCGTCATAATAGCTGTCGCGGTAGCTGTAGCGGTCGTCGTATCGCCGGCCTTCGTCGTAATAGCCGTAGTCGCAGTGGGTATTGCTGCGGGCGATGGACGAG
>CAKZJB010000074.1 GCA_936940865.1 uncultured Asticcacaulis sp.
TCGAGCACCTCGAACAGGGTGCGGCGGCCGACCGTGCCGAGCATCTCCTCCACGCCCTCGCGCTTCAGGCCGAGGCCGCCGGCGAAGGCGATGGCCTGGTCGAGCAGCGACAGGCCGTCGCGCATCGAGCCGTCGGCGGCGCGCGCCAGCTCGGCCACCGCGCCGGCCTCGAACTCGATGGCCTCTTCCTTGAGGATGTCGGCGAGCTTGCGCACCAGCTTCGGGTCGATCGGCTCGGCCGGGGATTTGGAAGTCGTCATGTAATAACCTTGTAAGTCGTCTTTTCCCGAAAAGACTTTGATTTTAAGCGTTGTCGGTCAGTGACAGGGCGGCCTGAATCGCCAGTTCATAGCCAGTTGCGCCAAATCCTGCAATGATGCCCTTGGCCGCCAGTGACACATAAGAGTGATGACGGAAGGCCTCGCGGGTCTGCGGATTGGACAGGTGGCATTCGATGACCGGGATGCTCAAGGCTTTGAGCGCATCGAGCAGGGCCACCGAGGTGTGGCCGTAGCCAGCCGGATTGATGATAAGCGCGCAAGCCTCTTCGCGCGCCTCGTGAATCCAGTCGATCAGTTCACCCTCGTGATTGCTCTGGCGGAAGACGAGGGCGTGCCCCGTGCCTTCCAGCCGCTTCGCGCAGTTCGCCTCGATATCGGCGAGCGTCGTATAGCCATAAATTTCAGGTTCCCGGACCCCAAGAAGGTTGAGGTTGGGGCCATTGAGGACATATATGGCTTTCGGCATGAAGCTCACGAACGTCGTTTAAGGGTCGGCCCTTGTATCAATGCAAGCGCCCGCTCACAAGCGGGACGGTGCTGCAATGCGGTTGCTTTGGGAAAAAATTGGTTCGCAAATGGTAAAAATCGTGCTGAACGGCGAGGATCGCGAGGTTACGGCCACCACCGTGACGGCGCTGATCGACGAGATCGGGCTGGATGGCCGCAAGGTGGCGGTCGAGCGCAATCTCGAAATCGTGCCGCGTTCGCAATACCTGGCGACCGCGCTCGGCGACGGCGACCGCCTCGAAATCGTGCATTTCGTCGGCGGCGGCTGAGGCGGATGTTCGGGCCCGCAATATTTTTGAATTAAGGACGACACTTATGGCTGACACGATGAAAAGCGACATTTCGACCGACGCGCTGGGCGCGGACACCTGGACGGTGGCGGGGCGGACCTTTTCGTCGCGCCTGATCGTCGGCACGGGCAAGTACAAGGACTATGCCCAGAACGCCGCGGCGGCCGAGGCCTCGGGCGCCGAGATCGTCACGGTCGCCGTGCGGCGCGTCAACCTGACCGATCCCAACCAGCCGATGCTGATGGACTTCGTCCGCCCCGACCGCTTCACCTACCTGCCGAACACGGCCGGTTGCTTCACCGGCGAAGACGCCGTGCGCACGCTCAGGCTGGCGCGCGAAGCCGGCGGCTGGGACCTGGTCAAGCTGGAAGTGCTGTCGGACCCCAAGACGCTCTATCCCGACATGGAAGAGACGCTGCGAGCCTTGAAACTTCTGGTCAAGGACGGCTTCCAGGTCATGGTCTACTGCTCGGACGATCCCGTCTATGCGCGCAAGCTGGAGGAGGCGGGCGCCGCCGCCATCATGCCGCTGGCCGCGCCGATCGGTTCGGGCCTGGGCATCCAGAACCCCGTGACGCTGCGCATCATCATCGAGAACGCTCACGTTCCCGTGCTGGTCGACGCCGGCGTCGGTACGGCGTCGGAAGCCGCCGAAGCCATGGAACTGGGTTGCGACGCGGTTCTGATGAACACGGCCATCGCAGAGGCCAAGGACCCCGTGCGCATGGCGGTCGCCATGAAGCACGCCGTTATCGCCGGCCGCCACGCCTATCTGGCCGGCCGCATGCCGCGCAAGCTCTACGCCGATCCGTCGTCGCCGCTGGCCGGGCTGATTTAGACCGATTCGCTTTGTGGCGACGGCTGTCAGGTGGCCGGCTTTTCCGGCTTGCGCGGGATTCTGGCCGCGATGGTTCCCATCAGAATTGCCAGCAAAACGACCCAGCCGGCGACAAGTTCCAGCATGAGGAAGGTCCAGCGGTTCACCGAGGGTATGAGGAGCGCGAGGATTTCCACCGCGACGCTTACGGTTTGCGCGCCCAGCGCCCATCTCGGCCAGGGATGGCGCGATTTCCAGTTGACGATGAAGAAGGCCGGGATGCAGAGCATGTCGGCGAAAAGCATGGAAACGGGGGATGTTACGCCAAAGCCGAGGACGATCAGGTACCCGGTCAGATAGATGAAAGCGCCGAAACGCTCACGCCAGGACCCCGCAACCAACGCGTAGGTACAGACAAGAACCACGGCCGCGGCACCCGCTTTGGCTGCAATCGACTGCAGCATGTGTTCCGCCCCCTTTCATGATCCTTTGCCGGATGCTGTTAAATCAGACAGGGACGGGTTTAGGCAAGGCCATAAAGTAAGATCCCCGGCCGTAGCGACCGGGGATCGGCTCAGGTTGAAAGCGCGGCGTCCTCCCGCCAGGGGGGCGCCATGCCCGTGGGCGGCGGAATGGCGGAGTCGTCGCCGGGCTTGGTAGGCGGAAACATCGCCGCCGCGTCCAGACCGACCTGTTTCTGGATGCGCGAAAGGCCTTCATGCGCTGCGGTCATATGGTGCTGGGCGGCATTCAGCGCCATCATCGCCTTAAGAGTGTTTTCGTGAACATCGCCCGGCATCGTGGTGGACAGGCGCAGGGCGCGCCGCGACGTGACATAGGCGTCAATCAGGTGGGCCGCCTCGCTGAGCGCGGTGTCGATGGCTTCTTCGGTGGCGTAAAGCTGGCTGGCGACGGCTTTGGCGACATTGAGGGTTCTCTCTTTGCGCATGGGGATTCCTGTGGCTCTACTCTGGGAGCGGCCGGAAAACGCTGGTCCGCAGGGGCCATGCTACGGCATTGAGGCGATCGAATCGTAAAAAGACACGTTTAAATTGATATTAAGCAGAAATTTTTAAGACGTATGAGCAAGTGGTAAACGCCGGCGTGGCCTGGCGTCAACCCTTCTTCAGCCTTTGGCGCTCGGCCTCCACGGCCGCCCGCAGTTTTTCCACATCGGCGCCGGCCACGACCGTATTGCCGACGATAAAGGTCGGCGTTCCCGAAATGCCGAGATTGGTGCCCAGCGTTACCGTCTTCTTGATATGGTCCGCGGTGGCCTGCGAGCCGGCGTCGGCGCTGACCTTGGCAAGGTCCAGGCCCGCCTTGGCGGTAATGGCTTTCAGGTCTGACAGGTTCTGGTCGTCCGTCAGCAGGACGTCGTGGACCGCGGCATATTTGCTGTTTTGATAGGCGGCGAGACCATATTTCGCCAGGACGATGGATTCCGGCGGGTGGACGACCGGATATTCCTTGACCACCAGGGTCACGTCGGGGTTTTCCGCCAGGAAGGCCTTGATGACCGGTTCTCCGCGCCGGCAATAGGCGCAATTGTAGTCGAGGAATTCGACGACCTTGATCGGGCCGGTACCGAGCGTCGGATCGGCCGGGTCGTTGAAAATGGAATCGTGGTGCGCGGCGATCGCGGCCTCGGTCGAGCGACTGGCTTCGGCTTCGCGGTCATCCGACAGCTTCCGCATCGCGTCCTCGAGCACGGCGGGCTTGGCCATCAGGCCGTTGCGCACCAGGTGGCTTTGCACCTGCGGTACGACATAGGGGGCGCCCGCCAGGATGACCGCCAGGACGGCCAGGCCTGTCGTGATATTGGCCTGGCTGAAAAGGGGAGCGGGCTTTTCGGATTTGGGCGCTTGCGGTTCACGCGTTTCGGTATCGGACACAATTGGGCTTTCGGATGTGGTTCTTGTTATGAACGTCAGTTGCGCTTGCGCCGCGTTTCGCCGTCGACCGGGGCGATGCCCAGTTCGGACGACGTCGCCATGACGATGTCGCGGGCGCGCCGGTATTCGGGCGAGTTTGCGGTAAGGTATTTTTGCGACCAGACGGCGGAACTGCGGGCCGACATGTAGTCGCCGTCGTAGAACTGCGCTTCGGCGGTCGCCAGCCGCGCCAGGCCCGGCTGCTTCAGGGCATCATAGGCCTGGGCCAGCTGCGACCAGGCAAATGAGTCGTCTTCCTCGTACTTGACCGATTCCTGCAGGTGCTGGACCGCCTCGTTGAGGCTGTCCTTGTCGCCGAGCGCGATCAGGGTCTGGCCGAGATTGAGCTGCAGCAGCGCCGCCGTCGGCATCAACTCGACCGACTTTTCGTGGGCGGGCTTGGCCAGGGCCGGGCGCGCGGTCTCGAAATAGATCTGTCCCTTCAGTTCCCACAGATAGGGATTGTCGGGCTGTTCCTTCAGGAGGTCGTCGAGCTGGCTGAGCGCCTTGTCCCAGTTGCCCTGCTTGTAGGTGGCGATAACCCGGGCATAGCGGGCCGGATACGACGTGTCGGAGGCGGGGTACATGTTGAACGTCTTGATGGGATCGTTCATGAAGCCCGCCAGCTTGGCCTTGATGATGGCGAATTTCGCCATGCTTTCCGGGCTGTCGGTGACATTGTAGTGCGGCTGCTTGCGCACGAAGTCGTTGAGCGCCGAAATCCGGTCGCGCGACAGGGGATGGGTGCGGAAGAACTCGTAGCGCTCGGCGTGGCTGAAGGTTTCGACGTTGCGGAACTTGTAGAAGAAGTCGACCAGGCCCTTGCCCGACATATTGGCCTTTTCCATGGCCTTGGCGCCGGCAACGTCGGCGGCAGACTCTTCGGTCTGCATATAGTGCAGGGCGTTGAGCGTGCCGAAGGTCGTGGAACTGCCCATCAGCACGGCGCCGGCGTCGGGTGCGCGCGCCGCCATGGCCACGATGCCGAGGCCCAGCGCCACGACCATCGGCATGCGCGCGGCACGCTCGACCTCGTCGGTGCGCATCATATGGCCGCCGGACAGGTGGCCGGTTTCGTGGGCGATGACGCCGAACAGCTGGTTGGGCGTATCGGCCTCCATGATCAGGCCGGTATTGAGGCCGATGATCAGGTGGAAGGTCGAAAAGGCGTTGAGATCGTCGCTGGCGATCAGCAGATAGTGCACCTTGTCCGGATCCAGGCCTGCCGCGCTGAGAACCGGGCGGGTCTGGTCCTTCAGGTATTGTTCGACCTCGGTATCGCGGATGACGTTCTGGGCCGGGTCGTCCTGGGCATGGGCCGGCGCGGCGACGGGGACAGCGGACGCGACCGCCATCAGGCAAAGCAGCGACGTTGCGGCACGGCGCAAGGCGGGCGGACAATTGACGGACAGAGGACGACCCATGGACGAGACCCTACAGCATGCCGCCGGAACGGAAAACCGATTTATAGGCGCGGTTTACGGCGCGTGGCTGAGCCTGAGATCTAGAGGGCAAGGATGACAAATCTAAGGCGTGCGGCACGCCAAAAAAAATGCCCATCTTGCGATGGGCATTTTCTGTTTTACCGGCGCCACCAGCCCTTTTTGGGCTTTTCGGGCGGTGCGATGATCTCGTTGGGATCGGGCTCGGCGACGATCGGCTCCAACGTCTTTTCGACCGCAAGGACGGGATCCGGGGCGACGATCACGGGCTGCGACGTTTCGAACTCGGTCTTTTCCGGTTCGATCGCCGAGGCCACGGGCGCCGTGTCAGCCTTCTTCCGCGAACGCGTGGCGCGCTTTTTCGGCGCGGGCGTCACCTCGACCGGCGGCAGCTCGGCTGCCGGCGTTACCGGCGCCTCGGCCAGTGCCGGATCGGCGTCGACATCGGCTGTCTGCGGCATGGGCGCGGTCACCTCGGCCGGGGCCTCGGTTTCGGTAACCTCGGTCACGGCGTTGCGGCGCTTGCGCTGCGGGCGTGGACGCTTCGGCGCCGGCTGGTCGCGCAGGTCTTCCGGCACCAGCGAGGTCGGCTGGGTCGAGGCGGCGCCCAGCGCCACATCGGCGGCCGTTATCGCCACGGCGTTTTCGATGGCCTTGGATGGGTCGAACACAGCGGGCGCGGCCTCGAGCGCGGCAACCGAAGTTTCGGCGCGGGCCGGGCGGCCGCCGTCGACGAAGCGGCGCTGTTGCTCTTCGAACGGATCGATCCAGACATAGGGCGCTTCGAGCGACGGCGTGCGGGCGCGCACCCAGGCATAGGGCTCGCGCGGACGACTGTCGAAGCCCGCGCGGCGGCCGCCCCGGTGCTCGACCTGG
>CAKZJB010000075.1 GCA_936940865.1 uncultured Asticcacaulis sp.
CTCTCCGGCCAGCCGCGCCCGCCTGATCGCCGAGCTCAAGCGCGAGGGCATCGCCGATCCGCGCGTGCTGGAGGTGCTGACCAGGCTGCCGCGCCACGAATTCGTCGACGAGTCCTGGCGCGCCGAGGCCTACAAGAACAAACCGTTGCCGATCGGCCTGTCGCAGACCATTTCCCAGCCTTACATCGTGGCGCTGATGACGCAGCTGCTGCTGGAAGGCCCGGCGCCACGCAAGAAGGTGCTGGAGATCGGCACCGGCAGCGGCTACCAGACCGCGGTGCTGGCCGAGCTGGTGGAGAACGTGTTCTCGGTGGAGCGGCTCAAGGCCCTGACCGAGCAGGCGCGGGCGCGGCTGCGCGGCCTGGGCTACCGCAACATCCACTTCGGCTACGCCGACGGCACCGCCGGCTGGGCGGCCCATGGCCCTTACGACGCCATCATCGTCACCGCCGCCGCCGCGGAGGTGCCGAAAGCCTTGCTGGAGCAGCTCGACAAGGGCGGCCGCCTGGTCATCCCGGTGGGCCCGCCGTCGGCGCAGAGCCTGTGCGTGGTCGACCGCGTCGGCGCCAAGTGGCAGAGCCGCGACGTCGCCATGGTCAGCTTCGTGCCGCTGCTGGAGGGGAAAGCCTGATGGCCGCATTCCAGGAGTGGGTGGCGCACCTCTACGCCCAGCTAGGCTACCCGCAGATCGTGCTGTTGATGGCGCTGGAATCGAGCATCTTCCCGGTGCCTTCGGAACTGGTGATGATCCCGGCCGGCTACCTGGCCAAGCAAGGGCAGCTCAACCCGCTGCTGGCGGTGCTGTGCGGCGGATTCGGCTCGGTGATCGGCGCCGGCGCCACCTCGGGCGGCGCGATGGACGCGTCCAACCTGCTGAAGCCCGCGCTTGCCGCCGGTAGCTTACGCTGCATGGGTTCGACGACCTATAAGGAATACCGCCAGCACTTCGAGAAGGATCGCGCGCTGGTCCGCCGCTTCCAGAAGATCGACGTCAACGAGCCCACGCTCGACGACACGATCAAGATCCTGAAGGGCTTGAAGCCTTACTACGAGACCTTCCACCATCTGAAGTACACCGACGCCGCCATCAAGACGGCCGTCGAGCTGTCGGCCCGCTACATCACCGACCGCAAGCTGCCGGACAAGGCGATCGACGTGATCGACGAAGCCGGCGCGCTGCAGATGGTCCTGCCGGAAGGCAAGCGGAAGAAGGTTATCGGCCCGAAGGAGATCGAATACGTCATCTCCAAGATCGCCCGCGTCCCGTCGAAGTCGGTTTCCCGCGACGACACCCAGGCGCTGCGCGACCTCAAGAGCGACCTGCAACGCGTGGTCTTCGGCCAGGACGAAGCCATCGAACAGCTGTCGACCGCGATCAAACTGGCCCGCGCCGGCCTGCGCGATCCGCAGAAGCCGATCGGCTGCTACCTGTTCTCCGGCCCGACCGGCGTCGGCAAGACCGAAGTCGCCAAGCAACTGGCCGCGACCATGGGCATCGACCTCCTGCGCTTCGACATGTCGGAGTACATGGAACGCCACACGGTCTCGCGTCTGATCGGCGCCCCTCCGGGTTATGTCGGCCACGACCAGGGCGGCCTTCTGACCGATGCCGTCGACCAGCAGCCGCACGCGGTCGTCCTGCTCGACGAAATCGAGAAGGCGCACCAGGACATCTACAACATCCTGCTGCAGGTCATGGACCATGGCCAGCTGACGGATGCCGTGGGTAAGAAGGTCGACTTCCGCAACGTCGTGCTGATCATGACGACCAATGCCGGCGCGTCCGACAACCAGAAGAACGCCATCGGCTTCGGCCGCGAGAAGGTCACGGGCGAGGACGAACAGGCCATCAAGCGTCTGTTCACCCCCGAATTCCGCAACCGTCTCGACGCCATCGTCACCTTCCGCCAGCTCAAGCCGGAAGTGATCAGCCAGGTCGTCCAGAAGTTCATCATGCAGCTGGAAATGCAGCTGGCGGATCGCAACATCACGATCGAACTGACCGAGGACGCCGCCAAGTGGCTGGCCGAAAACGGCTACGACGAACTGTACGGCGCCCGCCCGCTGGCGCGCGTCATCCAGGAAAACATCAAGAAGCCGCTGGCCGACGAGATCCTGTTCGGCAAGCTGGTCCGCGGCGGCCATATCCTGGTCAAGCTGTCGGACGGCAAGATCGCCTTCGATATCACGCCCTCGACCAAGGGCGGCGCCGACAAGGCGGGCTCGAAAGCCGAAGCCGTCGACTAGCCAGGGGGCAAGCCCCCTGGACCCGGACCCGCTACGGTGTTTACGAGTTTACGGAATAAGAGCCTCGGGGTGCGAACCCCGGGGCTTTTTGTTTGTGGTTATATAGTCAGCGCAAGGTTTAAGCCAGTTGTAGCAGTCCGTTTTCGAGCTGATTCAGTTGCCTTACGGTCTCTTTTAGGTAGTATTCGTCGGCGAATATGCTGGCTACAGGAACTCCCTCAACAAGCGCTTTAAAATCCTTACGCGGAGGCTTTCCCTCGAATTCATGACGGCACTGTGTATATATCTGCCACGCCAATATATCTGCTGCCTGCAAAGGAGTGGAATCTGTTTTTTTAACATATCGTTGGCTTTTATACCGACATATGTCCATGATTTCAGGGTGATACAATATTTTTGACATCATAGCACCAGCGCAGCCTGCGCGACTATGACCGTCTTCAAATATAAAAGACGCGCTTCCCGGTTGATTGGACTCAATAATCCAATTTCCAACATTCAAAACACTAATTAGAACTAACAAGTCATAAGCACTATTTATGAACTCATTTGGCCTTACCAGACGTTCGAAATCTTTGGTGTTGACGGTAAGGGCGAAGCCCTTAGAGGCTTCCGCTCTTATGATGGCAAACGCTTCTCGGGCAGTTGCGTCTCTGTCTATTTTGGACATCCCGGCAAAAACGCCGTTTCCATGGGCGCAATCCACCATATGGAAATATGGCAAGTCACGTTTTTTCAACATGAACTTCCAAGCCTTATCAAATCTCTGAAAACGAGACTTGGTGAAGGCGTAACCGGCTATGGTAAGATAATTTGTCTTACTGCCGTAGCTTTCATCGAAGTAGCAATCAAAGACCGCCACGGCAAACCCTTGGCTAATCGCCTAAATATCGCTCAATCTGGAGGCGAATAGACCGCTCATATCACTTTCCTCTCAAGTCGGTAAAGCGTCATTACGTCGCTGGTGGCCTTCCAATCGTAACGGCGGCCATTACATAAGCACCAGACTCAGAGGTGCCCGTATGATCCCGTTTTCCATCCTCGACCTGTCGCAGATCGGCGAAGGGTTTACCGCCACCGACGCGCTCAACAATTCCGCGCGGATGGCCCGGGCGGCGGAGGCGAGGGGCTATCACCGCTACTGGCTGGCCGAACATCACGGCATGCCGGGCATCGCCTCGGCCGCGACCACCATCGTCATTGCCCATGTCGGCCAGGCGACCAGGACCATCCGTATCGGCTCCGGCGGCATCATGCTGCCCAACCATTCGCCTCTGGTCATCGCCGAACAGTTCGGCACGCTGGAGGCGCTCTTTCCCGGCCGCGTCGATCTCGGCATCGGCCGCGCGCCCGGCACCGACATGATGACCGCCCGCGCGCTTCGCCGCAATCTCGACAGCAGCGTCGACAGCTTCCCGCAGGACATCCTGGAGCTTCAGGCCTATCTTGGCGAACCCGCCGAGGCCCAGCGCATCCTGGCCGTGCCAGGGGCCAACAGTAACGTGCCGATCTGGCTTCTGGGTTCCAGCCTTTACAGCGCGCAACTGGCAGCGGCGCTCGGCCTGCCATACGCCTTCGCTTCGCACTTCGCGCCGGAACTGTTGTTCGAGGCCCTGCATATCTACCGCCGCGACTTCAAGCCTGGCGCAATAGACAAACCGCATACCATGGTCGGCGTCATGGGCGTCGCCGCCGACACCGACGCCGAGGCCGAGTTCCTGGCGACATCGATGCAGATGTCCTTCGCCAACCTGCGACGCAATGTGCGCAAGCCGTTTCCAAATCCGTCCTGGGACGCCATGGCGGAATTCACGCCGGATGAGACGGCGCTGGCTGGCCATATGCTGCGCTACGCCATGATCGGGTCGCCGGCGACGATCGGGAAAAACCTCGACGCCTTTCTGCGGCAGACGGAAGCCGATGAACTGATCATTTCGATGCCGATCCACGACATCGACGCGCGGCTACGATCGCTCGACATCTTCGCCGGCCTGGCGGCGATGAAGACTGAAAAAGGCGCGGAAGTCGCCGCGTAAAGGCGTACATTTTTGACTTGGTTTCAGCCCGGTCTTTTTCTTGCCGATGCCTTCACGTATTTCGCGAGCAGGGAATTTGTCCGCGCGAGGCTTATCTTCTCCGGGTTGCCGCGGCGCGGGCAGATGCGTGGGGGAGGGTGTTGGCGCATCCTCCCTTTTCTATCCCGCCATGAGCGCCGGCTCGCTCCGATAGTAGGGCGCGGTTTCGGGCGCCGGCCGGCCGATCAAAAAGCCTTGCGCTTCGTGGCAGTTCAGCAATTTCAGCGCCTCCATCTGGGCTTCGGTTTCCACGCCCTCGGCGGTAATGCGCACGCCGAGCGATTGCGCCATGTCGGTGATGGCGCGCACGATCGAAAAGGCGTTCTTGTCCTGCGTCAGGTCGCGGATGAACGAGCGATCGATCTTGATCTTGTCGAACGGGAAGGTGCGCAGGTAGCTGAGCGACGAATACCCCGTGCCGAAATCGTCCATGGCGATGCGGACGCCAAGCGCGCGGATATCGTTGAGCACCTGCAGATTATGCTTCACGTCCGACAGGATGACGCTTTCGGTGATTTCGAGTTCCAGCCGGCGCGCATTGAGGCCTGAGCTTTTCAGCGCCTTCTTCACCAGGTTGACCAGGGACTTGTTACGGAACTGCACGGGCGAGATGTTGACCGCGACGCGCCAGTCGGCGGGCCAGGCCGCGGCCGCGCGGCAGGCGGCCTTCAGTACCCATTCGCCGATCGGCACGATCAGGCCGGTTTCCTCGGCCAGCGGAATGAAGTCGAGCGGCGAAACCAGGCCGCGCACCGGATGGCGCCAGCGCAGCAGGGTTTCGAACGAGACGACCGAGCCGCTGCCGAGATCGAGCAGGGGCTGGAAGAACAGCTCGAGCTCGCCCTTCTTCAGTGCCCCGCGCAGGTCCTGCTCCAGCGCCATGCGGCGGTGCAGCTCTTCGTCCATCTCGGGCTGGTAGACGCACCAGCCCTGGCCGTCGGCCTTGGCGCGGTACATGGCCATGTCGGCGCGCGACAGCAGGTTGTTGCCGTCCAGCCCGTCGTCGGGCGCCAGGGCCACGCCGATCGACACGCCGACCTCGACGCGGGCGCCGTTGATGGTGAAGGGCGCCTTCATGGCGTCGACGATGCGGCTGGCCAGGTGGCGGGCGTCGTCGGCGTGATGGATATCCTGAATGATGGCGAATTCGTCGCCGCCCATGCGCGCTATGACATCGCCCTTGCGCGCGCACCTTTTCAGGCGCCGCGCGACTTCGGCCAGCAACTGGTCCCCGGCCATATGCCCCAGCGTGTCATTGACCGCCTTGAATCGATCGAGGTCGAGGCACATCAGGGCAATGCGGCCGTGGCTGCGCTGGATACGGCTCAATACGCGCTCGGCCTCGGCGGTGAACAGAGCGCGGTTGGCCAGGCCGGTCAGGGGATCGTAATGCGCCAGACGCGCGATCTGGGCCTCGGCCTGTTTCTGCTCGGTCATGTCGACGGCCAGGGTAATGATCGAATCGGCTTCGCCCGAGGGCGTGCGCAGGACGGTCTTCTTGAGCTGGACGATCCGTTCGGCGCCCGTATGGTCGGTGAAACGTCCTTCCTCGAAGACCAGGGGCGTATCGGCTTGCAGGGCCTTTCGGTCGTAGCTGTCGAGGATGCCGGCGACTTCAGGCGCAAACAGGTCGTGGCTGGTCTTGCCGATAAGGTCCTGGGCGGGCTTCCCCAGCAGGCTTTCGCCCGCCTGGTTGACCAGGACGATCTTCTGGTCTTCGGCGTTCTTGACCAGAACCATGCCTGGAATATTCTGCACGACCATGTTGAGGAAGGCCTG
>CAKZJB010000076.1 GCA_936940865.1 uncultured Asticcacaulis sp.
ACTCGCCACATAACGGAATCCCCCCGCGATTCCGCTTAAGCGCCCGACGCTCTAACCCCGCAAAGGCGTTGAACATATCTCTCAGATATATGTCGGCCTGCCGGCGTGACCACCTGTCTCGCGTGTATGTCCAAATATCTTCCAAATCCCGGCGGGCAAGCGGAGATAGAGTGTAGACCACCTTAGTCGCCATGTTTGGCGTGCATTTCGGCGAGGAAGGCGTCCGGGTCGATGGGCTGTGCGATGCCTGATTGTTCGCCTTCAATCAAGGCGAGACGTAACGCGCTAAGTTTTGTTTCTTGCTCTTCGAGTAGCCGTAAGCCCGCACGCACAACGTCGCTTGCTGAGCCATAGCGTCCTTGTTCCACTTGCGTCGCAATGAAGTCGCTAAAGTGGTCGCCGAGCGATACGGATGTGTTACGGGACATGGAACCTCCACACGCTAGATTAGTACCAAAAATTGGTATAATCAAGCCGGGTTAACGTCCGCGGCCCCAAAGCTGCGAATATTTCCAACCCGTAAGATCCTCGACGATGGCGCCGCTTTCGGGCGTGGCGGGTTCGGTCGCGCCGCCCCTCAGGCGGTCGATCTCGTCCATCAGCACGGCGTGCGTCTTGCCGTTGAGCTTGAAGCTGAGCGCGACCAGGAAGCCCAAGAGCATCACGACGATCGGCCCGACGACCAGGATCAGCACCAGGGTATGCAGCGCCTCGGGACTTTGGGTCTTCGCGCCGGACACGAAGCCGCCGGCGCTGATGGCCCAACCTGTACCGGCGATGGCTACCGCCTGGCTGAGCTTGCGCACCAGGGTCATGACTCCGGCGAAGATGCCTTCGCGGCGCTGGCCGGTGACGGCTTCGTCGACGTCGGGCAGGTAGTTGTAGACACTCCACGGCACGAAGTTGAGCGTGCCGCGGCCAAGCCCAGCGAACATGACCGGCACGAACAGCCAGAAGATGACCGTGGGCGAAATCGCTCCGTTGAGCGCACCGCCGAAAATGTTCTTTTCCACACTATGGATCGCGTCGCCGAAGCCGGCCGGCCGGGCGAAATAGAAGCCGAGATAGAGCAGGCAGCCGATAATAAAGGCTGTGATAGCAAAGCTATAGGCGCGTGACGGGCCGGCGCGCAGGACGACCCGGATGGCGATCATCACCGAGATGAACTGGATGATATACATGGTCGTCATCATCTGCGAGATGATCAGGGTCGAGCCCATCATGACGCTGGCGACGAACAGGGCGAAGGCGCCGTTGAAAATGTCCTGCGAGATATAGCCGCCGAGATAGATGCACAGGTGCTGGCGGAACGCGCGGATTCGCAGCGTCGAGAACAGATCGCCGAAGATCTTGACCGGGATCATCAACGCACGGCCGATGTCCAGCGGCTCGGGCTTGACCAGCTTTTCGTCGTCCGTATAGGGCCGCTCCCAGGTGAACAGTACCGAGATCAGGATGACCAGGCTGGCGAGGGCGCCGAAGATGGCGCCGTTGATCAGGAAGGTATCGGGTGAATCCTTGCCGCCGAAGTGGTTGATGATCAGGGTCGGCAGATAGGATGCCAGGACGGCGGACGCCTGGGCGCACAGGATGCGCGCACCGGCGAACTTGGCCTTTTGCCGGTAATCCTTGGTCATTTCCGCCGGGAAGGTCTCCCAAGGAATGAGCACGAAATTGTAGATCAGTTCGAAGAACAGATAGGTGCACAGATAGTAGAGGTAGGTCTGGCCCGATACCCACATCAGGGCAAAGCTGGGCAGAAGCGGAATGGCGATAATCAGGAAAATCTTGCGGCGCCCGATCTTGCGGCCCACCCAGGTGTTGCGCAGGTTATCGGAGATATAGCCGATCAGCGGACAGGTGAAGGCGTCGAAGAAGCGCGAAATGGCAAAGAGGCTGGACGCCGACGCGGCGCCGAGGCCGCAGAAGGTGGTATAGAAATAGATCATCCACCCCGACGTCACCGCCGTGATGCCGGCACCAACGAGGTCGCCCGAGCCCCAGGCCCAGTAGTTCAGCGGTCCCGCCTTGCGTATTTTCTGATCCGCCACGGCGGCACTCCCTATATAATCTCCTCCCGTCAAAGACGGCGAGGGGGGAGGGGTTTTCGGTCCTTAAAAACCCCTCCAGAATTTTTTAGATAAACCGGTACAGGAATTCGCCCATCGCCAACAGCGCCATGGCCTGGCCGAAAGGCATGCTGGTCAGCGGGATGTCCTTGTACTCCTGGATCGAGTTGAACACCGGCGTGCCGAACGACACCTGCGTCAATTCGCCATCCTTGGAAATATGCGCGCGGACGGCCTTGGCGCCGCGGATGCCGATCTCTTCATATTTTTTGGAAATGTACCCCTTGCGCACAGCCTTGAGGATGCCGTAGGCGAAGCCGGCCGATGCCGCCGCTTCCTCGTACGACGTCTCGTCGTCGAGGATGGTGCGCCACAGGCCCGACGGCGCCTGGC
Source organism: uncultured Asticcacaulis sp. (assembly GCA_936940865.1). Lineage (GTDB taxonomy): Bacteria > Pseudomonadota > Alphaproteobacteria > Caulobacterales > Caulobacteraceae > Asticcacaulis. The sequence continues at coordinate 2,463 of CAKZJB010000076.1, forward strand.
ATTTTGCCAGGGCCGCGACTTGGGCTTCCAGCGTGTCGATAAGGAACAGGCGCAGCGCGTCGTCCTTCGGCAGGTTCAACAGCTCGATGAACTCCGGGATGACGATGGTGACCCACGAATTGCCGCGCGCCCAAAGCGCGTTGGCGAAGTTGTGGCGGCCATCGAAGGTCCAGCCGTGGAACCACAGGCCGGTCTTGCGGTCCGACAGGTATTTGATGTGCACCATGAACTGGCGCTTGGCTTCCTCGACATAGTGCGGACGGTTAAGCAGCAGGCCGATCTTGGCCAGGGGCAGGACCGACATCATCAGCGTGTCGTCCCACAGTTGCTGGTTATTGACGCTGTTATACACGATGTGCTGGAAGCCGCCCTCTTCGGTGCGCGGTAGCTCGTTATAGACCCACTCGCCCCAGACATCGAGATAGGGCAGGTATCGGCGGTCGCCCGTGCGCTCATACAGGTAGGCGAGCGTAATGAAGGGCGCGACCGTATTGATGTTGCGCGACGGCATGCCTTCGCGGAACCGGTCCTCGAACCAGTTGATCATCACGTCCCAGGCCTTCTGGTCGCCGGTCATCTCCCAGACCTTGTACATGCCGTACAGGCCGACGCCTTGCGTCCATTCGAAGCCGTGCCAGCTCTTGGTGTCGATGACGCGGCCGTCTTCGAGGCGCAGCAGGAATTCGCCGGTCTCGTCGCGGATATTGATCAGGTTGTCGATCAAACGGTCGCAGGCATCGAGATAGTCGTCGCGGTCGGCGCCGAGCGCCGCCGTCTGATGCCGCAGCAACGGATGGATACGATCGGGATGCGGTGGTTTCAGCACCTGGTTGTTCATCGACGTCTTGGAAACGGGTACGTTCATGATAGCACTTTTGGGGAGGCTGGGGAGAGACTGAAATCAGCGTTGCAGATTGGCGGGCGAGGGGACAGGATCGAGCGGAACGCCGCCACGGACCGCGTTCAGCACGACGAGCTTGACGGGTTCGAGGGCGTTTGCGGGCTTGCCGTCGCCGGTGACGGCAAGGGTGATCGTGTTCTTTCCGTTGGGATTGAGGATGCCTGGCGGAATGACGAAGGTGCGTTGCGGACCGACATTGGCGGCGAAGTGGCCGACGTGCCAGCCATTGACGAAGATCAGTGCGCGCGTGACGTGGCTCGACCGCGGCTTCATCGCATCGCCGATCACCAGACCCAGCTGGACGTCGTGGCCCTTCGGGAAATCGAGCGGAACCTCGGCGCGCAGCCAGTAGGTGCCGGGGGCGGGCGGGGCATCGTCGGGCCTGGCGGTCTGCCAGGTCGAGCCGGTCGGGTCGGCCTTTTCGGCGTCGCCGCCCTTCGGCAGGTACCAGCCCAGACGCTCACCGTAGAGGCCGCCATTGTTCATCGGGCCGCGCACCAGGTCGGCGATCTCTTCACCGCCCGTATTGCCCTGAATCTTCCAGGTAATGGGCGTGGCGAAGGCCGTGCCGCCGGATTGCATCAGCGAAACGCTGATCAGGCCGCGCGCTTCCTTGTGTTCGTCGGACGCCGACAGGTCCCAGTTGTGCGAATGGTTGCGCACCATGACCGAGATTTCGTGCGCGCCGGGCGGTAACGCGGTCAGCGCGAATTTGGCGATATTGGTCGTCTGCGGCCGCGCCTTGCCCGAAGGCACCTCGTCCTGGCCGATGAACTTGCCGTCGATCCACAACTGCAGCATGCCGGCGCCGCCGCCGCCATAGTTCAGGTCGATATGGTCACGCACTTCGCCGGCGGCGACCGTAAAGCGGCCGCGGTACCAGACGTCGCCATGATGGAAGCCGTAGTCGCTCATGCTCAGCACCGGCTGGCCGGCGGGCGGCTGCGTGGCGGGAATAGCCGCCGAGCTGGTCAGGTCGGCCGCGCGCCATTTGCTGTCGTCGAAGGCCGGATTGGCCTCGGGCGAATCGACCCGGCGCTGCCAGTCCAGCGCCATCAGGTCGGGCACGACGATCGCGTCGGGACCGGGTATCGTGTCGGTCAAGAGGCTTCCCGACGCGGTCGGCCTGGCGCCGGTCGGCTGGTCGTTGAAGGTGATGCTGGTGACGCCCTGCGGCGCCCAGATTTCCACCGGCGACGCCGCTTGGGTATCACCCGTCAGTTCCAGTTTTCCAGAAGAGATCCGCGCCTCGCGGATCAGGGCGTCGGAACGTTCCATCACGGGACCGGCGTTCGTGTCCTGCCGCCAGAACGCCTGGGCCGTTGCATCATCACCGATCAACAGCAGCAGGGCGGGCTTCCCGGCGCCGGAAATACGCAGGCGGATCAGGCCCTTGTGCGTATAGCTCAGCTTCAGGTCGCCGGTCTTCCTGTCGAAGGCCGAGGTTGCCGTGCCCTCCAGGACTTCGACCTTCGGCGCGCTCTTGAAGCGCAAGACGGTCTCGCCGGTTTCGCCGGCACGCCCGTACAGCAGGGCGATGTCGCGCGTCCCTTGCGCGAAGAAGGTCTGGGTATCCGAGGTCGTATAGACCAGGTGCTGCCGCGCCAGGGCGAGGTTGGCGAGGAACAGCTTGCCGTCCTGGCCGTTCAGTTCCGTCGACACCGTGTAGGTCCCGTCCCTCGTCGCCAGCGGGAAGGTGAAGGTGTCCTTCGTCGTCGTGTTCGATGGATTGTGGATGGCGAAGATCAGCTCGCCTTCGCCGTTCGCGCCGACGTCGTGATAGAGCTTTACATGCGGCGACGACGTCTCGATCGGCGCGCCCTTGTCGAGGTCGGCCAGCAAGGGCGTCGCCGCCTGGACGAATTGTCCCAGTTGCTTGAACGTATATTGCTTGGGCCGCAGCCGGCGGGCTTCGTCGATGCCGGCGCCATAGTCGTACGACGTATAGACGACGCTGGCGGGCAGCCAGCCCCACGACGTACCGCCGAACGCCATATAGACGCTGTGGATCGAAAGGCCGTTGACCAGCGACGAACCGAACGCCGTGCGCACATATTCCGAACCGACGCGCCGGGCCGTACAGTCATAGGTGCCCTGGCTGCCCCAGAAGTCGAACCAGCCGCCGCCGATTTCCGCGGCGAAGCCCGGCGTGTTGGGCGACGCCAGGGCGCCGGCCTTGACGACGCCCTTGGCGTCGGGCGTCGTGTCGCCATACATGCCCCAGTTCGGCACCGCATTGGGCTTGCCGATTTCGGTCGTGCCGTTGCAGCCCCCGCCAGGATAGCCGTCGAAGCTGTAGAGATCGGTCGGACCCGCGACCGCGAACGGCGCCGTCGAGCCGGGCGGCGTCCAGTTGGGCAGGCGCCCGGCCGAATTGTGGAACAAGGGCACAGTGATGCCATCGGCATGCACCTTGTCGGCCAGGTGCTGCATATAGCGCTTGCGCGAGTCGGAGGTGTCGCCCAGTTCGTTTTCGATCTGGTAGGCGATGACCTTGCCGCCGCCCGTCGTAATCTGGTGGCGCGCGATGATGGCGTCGATCTGGGTCTGCCACTCGTCGACGGCCGCCAGGTAGTCCGGAGCGTCGCTGCGGGCCAGCGATTTTTGCCGCGCCAGCCAGCCCGGGAAGCCGCCCATGGTCAGTTCGGCATTCACATAGGGGCCGGGCCGGATGATGACGTAAAGGCCCTCGTCCTCGGCCATCTGAATGACGCGCTCGATATTGCGCACGCCCGAGAAGTCATAAGCGCCTGGCGCCGCCGACTGGTAGCCCCAGTCGAGGTAGAGGGTCACGGCATTATAGCCGGTCGCCTTCATCTTCTGCAGGATATCGCGCCACAGCGACGGCGAGGGCAGGCGGAACATGTGGAATTCGCCCGACCAGATCATGACGCGCTGACCGTCGATCATCAGCGAGCGCCTGTCCCAGGTGATCTTCGCCGGCCTGGCCCTGGGCGCCGTAGCGGCGTCGACGACCGAGGTTGCTTCCTTGATCACCGTGAAATGGCGGACCGAACCCGACACGCCGCCCAGCTGTTTGCGCGGCGTCCAGGTCTTCAGTCCGTCCCTGCTGTCGGAATACCAGTAGTGCTTGGTCAGATAGTCGTCGAAATAGATGCGCCAGCCGCCGTCCTTCAGGGGCACCAGGGCCGGGCCTTCGATCCAGTCGCCCCAGCCGGCCCAGTCGCCTGTCTTTTCGATCGTCCACGGCCCGACAAGGGTCTGCGCGGCCGCCAGCTCCAGCGTCTTGGTCGTCTCGTTCTTGGTGACGACGACATAGCGGCCGCCGTCCTTGATCGGAAAGGTATCGATATGGTTGTTTTCCAGGCCCTTCATCACCTGCGCCGGCCCGAAATGCGTCAGCGTGGCGTCGGTCGCCTTCAACGCGTAGGCGGCGAACGGCCCCTTGGTGCCCCCGGTCGACAGCGACACGACGATCGACACCGACCCGTCCGTATCGCGGAACCATTCCGGCGCCCAGACGTTTGTCAGCCCCGGCAGGTCGATCGTGACGTCGCGTAAGTGCTCCCAGGTCTTGAGGTCATGGCTGCGGGCGACGCCGAAGGTCTGGCCGGCCCAGCCGGTCGTGTACGCAATATAATAGTATCCATCGGCGGCGTGCAGGATCGACGGATCGCGCACCAGGCCCTTCGGCGGCTGATAGGTTTCCGACGCCAGCGACGTAAAGGTTATGCCGTCATAGGATGAAAAAAGGCTGAGCTTGTCCTGCGACGTTGCATTGAAGGCCGACATGACAAATGTCGTGTCGCCTTTTTGCGGCGCAACGGGCAGAACCTGGGCGTTGGCCGATTGCGCGGCCTTCTGGCTGGTCAGCCCCATTGTGTCCATGAAGCTGTCGCCGGTCTGCTGTTGCGCGCACGCGATTCCCGGCAGCAAGATTGCCGCCGCCATCAACCGTGCAGCCTTATGCGCCGCCGTCTTACATGCGTTTCCCGCCATGGACCTCTACGCCTTTTCTTTTGGCGGAATTTGACATTGACAGTCCCGGAGATCAATGAAAAATATCAAAATCAATCATATTTCTCCTGAAAATACGCAGGGACTTGCTTGTTTTGATCAAATTCAATCATTGCTGTCGATCGCGAGGCCTGGCGCTGATGACATCGCTGGCGTTTCTGATGGCCGGCGGCGCCTCCGCCGCGACCCTGCCCGCAACTTTCACGTTCGGCCCGGCGAAAGGCGTTCCAGGCGCCGTCGCGGCCGACGCCTCAGCCTACGATGCCGCGCGCGGTTACGGCTTTACTTCGCTGCCCGGCGGCAACGAGCAGGCCTTTTCCGTTCATGCCGCGCCTGGCGATTACGAGGTCACGGTGACGGTGGGCGGGCCGAACGCCTCACGCACCGCCGTTTGGGCCGAAGACAGGCGGTTGATGGCCGCGCCCGTCGTGCTCAAGGCCGGTGAAACGCGCACCGTGACCTTTGTCGTCAATGTGCGCGACGCGACCTTGGCGCCCTCCGAACAGGATTCCACCACTCCGCCGCACGTCGGTTTGCGCGGTGACGACGCCGAAGGCCGCACCTGGGACGACAAGCTGACGCTCAGCTTTTCCGGTTCGGCGCCGGCCGTGCAGGCGATTGCGATCAAGCCGGTGACGGCGCGCCGCATCCTGATCGCCGGTGACAGCACGGTCACCGATCAGGCTGGCGGCGACTATGCCAGCTGGGGTCAGATGCTGCCGCGCTTCGTCGATCCCGCGCTTTCGGTCGCCAACCATGCGCGCAGCGGCGAGACCATGAAGTCGTTCCTGACCTCGCTTCGCTGGGACAAGCTGATGAGCGAGACGCGCCCCGGCGACGTCGTCCTCATCCAGTTCGGCCACAACGACGAAAAGAAGCAGTGGCCGCGCACCTATGCCGCCCCCGATGGCGCCTATCCCGCCTTTTTGTCGGCCCTGGTCGCCGACGTCCGCCAGCACGGTGCCTCGCCCGTGCTGGTGACGCCCGTGGCGCGCCGCAGCTTCAAGGACGGCCGCATCGAAAATACCCACGCCGGCTATGATGCCGCCGTCCGCGATGTCGGCGCCAGGCTCGATGTTCCGGTGATCGACCTGACGAACAAGACCGCCGCTCTTTATGAGGCCTTGGGATCGGAAATCTCTGTTCTCGCCTTCGCCAATGGCGGCAAGGACAAGACGCACCACAATGCCTACGGGGCCTACACGATCGCCTGCTTCGTGGCGCGCGATCTGGCCGCCTTGCCCGGACTCGCTGTAAAGACCGCGCCGGATGCGCCTGCCTGCACGCCCGATCATCCCGACGATCCGCGCCGCTTTGCCATCGAACCCGGCGACTGGCCGATCATGCGCGCAAAGGTTACGCAAGGGCTCGAAGTCAAACCCGTCAGATAAGAGAAGACCCATGGAAACCATCGCCTTCACCATGCAGCTGAAGCCAGGCTTCGAAGCCGAGTACAAGCGCCGTCACGACGAGATCTGGCCCGAACTTTCGGACCTGCTGCACCAGGCCGGCGTTTCGGACTATTCGATCTTCCTCGACCCGGAAACGCTCGTTCTGTTCGGCGTGCTGAAGCGCACCAGGAACCACGGCATGGACGAATTGCCGAACCACGCCATCATGAAGACGTGGTGGGCCTATATGGCCGACATCATGGACACCAACCCCGACAATTCGCCGGTCGTGAAAGACCTGACGCCGGTGTTCTATATGGCGTGACGTAGTCGGTAACAGAATTTTCCTGGCCCTCCCCATTTATGGGGAGGGGGGACCGCGAAGCGGTGGGCGGGGCTCTTTCTTAATCTTAAGCCGCCGCCGCGCTTTCCTCGGCGTGGACAATCCGCACCTCGATATCGTGCGCGCGCAGCCATTGCAGGGCTTCGGCGCTGACCTTGTCGTCGGTGATGACGACATCGATCTGCGACAGCGGACACACCGAAAGCGACGCCGGCGCGTCGAACTTGCTCGAATCCGCCAGCACGATCACCTGGTTGGCGCGCTCCATCAGCCGGCGCTCGGACTGCACCAGCAGCGTGTCGGTCTGCATCAGTCCGTTGCGCGTCAACGCCTGGCAGCCGATGAACATGCGCGCCGCGGCGAAGTGCTGCAGGATGCCGTCCTCATAGGGGTTGAGGATGATACGCTGCTCGCGGAACAGCTCGCCGCCCGGCAGGGTGACCTTCACACGCGACCGGTCGAGCAGGCATTGCAGGATCGGCACCGAGGTCGTCAGCACGTGATAGGCGTCGTCGGCCATCATCGAGGCCATCATCCAGGTCGTGGTGCCGCCGTCGATGATCATCGACAGGCCGGGCGTCACGAAATTCAGGGCCTCGCGCGCGATGGCGCGTTTTGCCGCCGCATTGGTGATGACGCTGTCGGAAAAGGCCGGCTGGCTCTGCAGGCCTTCATTGCGGCGCTCCTCGCCGGCGCGCGCCGTATACAGCTTGCCCTCGGCGCGCATGGCGCCGCCGCGCACGCGCAACAGATGTCCCAGTTCGTGCAACTCGTTGAGGTCGCGGCGGATAGTGGCCGGCGACACGCCCATGCGCTCGGTCAGCTCGTCGACCGAGGTCACGCGGTCGCTGCTCAGTTCGTCGATAATGCGCTTCCAGCGGTCCTGCAGATGCATGGGCTTAATCCTGTTGTCCGGCCCTGTCGGTACAGCCCGCCGGTAAAGTTCCGATGATACGAACGTTCCCTTATGCGCGTTTCCGCCGCAGGAGTGATCGCTATTGATCGAATCTTATAATGTGGAACGTAAGCGCTGTCGAGAGCGGGGACACAGATTGGTGCGTCCCGCCGGTGCGCGGCCCTTTCGGACCGGTTGCCAGGGTTGCAGAGGCCGGTTATGCTCATTGCGCGATAGAAGGCGGGGCAATTCAATAATGCGCAATGTGATTTTGGCTGCGGCTGCGGCCATGTGTTTGCTGGGCCTTGCCCATTCGGCATCAGGCCAGGAAGCTTCGGCATCCACCGTTTTGGCTCAGCCGGAGGCGCCAGTGACGGTCCATCTCAATGCACCCCCTGACATTGCGAAAGTCTTTGACGCGACCAAAGGCTATGTTGCCTGGCAGGACGATCAGGTCACCCTGACGACGGGGACCCTGGAGTTAGGTGAGGGCATTATCACCTATCCCTTCAAATATAGCCATCTGGTGCGTATCAAGGCGCCTATCGGTCCGCTTATCGGCTTCGGCATTCCGGCAGGTTCGGTTGGCTTCGACGCTGGCGAGTTCGGCGCCGTGTGGAAGCCGGAACACATCCTTTGCTTCTTCGACGGCAGAAAACCGGAGGCCAAGAGGTGGGGCAAGCCCATTTGCCTGCGCTACATCGGCATGCTGGGCTTTAAGTGGGGACTGGCGAACACGGACAACAATCTATTGACCCGGCCGACCTACGGCGACGGAGTCATCGGCGAGCCTCAACTTGAGACCGAAGGCGTGACCATCGAGCATGACTTCAAGGCTGTTCTGTCTGTCGCGGAGTGGAGCCGGAAAAAAGTGACGCTCGTCTGGAAAAGTGAGGGCCAGATTCTCACCTGGACGGGTGGGGCTTCGTATTCCTTTTTAGGCATTGACGTTCCGCTTGCCGATGACGGTGCGGCGCACATTGCAACGAACGACGGAATGATTGCGCTCGCGCGCGATCCTGACGACAAGACAAAAACGATTGTTAGCTTCACTCCTCGACAATAAATCTGCAAAAAGGGGTCCAAAAAGGGGTCAGGGTGATTTTTCGGCCCCTATCACGAACGCTTCTGCCAGACCCACTCAGGCCGCCACGGCCTCCGTCACCGCGCTTGTCCACAGGCGGCGATAGGCCTGCATGTCTGGCATCAGCAGGGGCCTGACGCGGCGGTGGAGCACGCGCGGGGGCAGGGCTTCGCCATAGCGGGCGAGCGCCGCCGCGCCGGTCGTCACGGCGCTGGTGGCAGCGTTGCAATAGACCGGACCGTCATGCAGTGCGGCGATCAGGCCGCACAGCAGCGGATTCTTCGCCGCCACGCCTTCGATCAGCAGGTCGCGGCCCGATTGGATCATGTCGAGGCAGGTGGTGCTCAACAGCGCCTGATACAGCAGGCCCAGCGCCGTCCGCGTCTGCGGCGTATCGTTCTTCAGGCCGCGGATTTCGCCGCGCAGGCCGGGGTAGGGGCCGCCGGCATCGAGGAAGCTGGGCAGGGCCAGGGCCGCATCGTGCATGACGTCGCTCAGCGTATGGGTGTCGACATCGAGATGGCCGCCCGACATGGCCGGCGTGCCGCCCGTGATGATTTCGAACGCCCGGCCGCCCATGAACCGCGCGCACGGCAAGGGCCGGCCGAAGACGTCGACCGCGCCCAGGCAGTCGCGTCCCGCCTGCAGGCCGTCGAGCGATCCGCCCGGCGCCATGGCGATGAACCACGTCCCGGTCGACAGCAGGGCCGGGGGCTCTCGGTCGGCGGGCCACCCCGACAATAAAGCCGCCAGCGCGGCATTGGAATCGTGCACCCCGACATGGACACGGGTGCCGGGTTTCAGTCCCGTGGCGCGCGCGACCGCGGCCGAAATCGTGCCGGCGGTCTCCCAGGCCGGCCGGACCGGTCCGAAGCGATCCGCCCAGCCCTCGGCGCGCGCCAGCGACGAAAAACGCGCCTCGCGCGGGGACCAAAGGTCCGAGTGGCAGCCCAGCGACGTGACTTCGCACGCCATGGCGCCGCCGAGGCGCCACGCCCAGTACTGCGGATAGGTCAGGATATGGCGCACGCGCGCGAAGGCGGCCGGGTCTCTCCGGCTGAACCACCAGATCTGCGCCCCCAGATTCAGGCCGCGCGGCAGGGCCGGCGACAGGGTCTCTTCGAAAGCCGGTCGCGTCTGCGCATAATCATCCGCGTAAGGCTGGGGAATGGCGAATTCGTAGTCCTGGACCGGAGCGGCCAGCTGGCCGGCCTCATCGATGAAGGCGCAGGCCGCGCCGTGCGCCACCGGCATGATGCGGTCGATGTTCAGGTCGGCGAAGGCCGCCAGTTGTTTGAGGGCCCATGCAAGGATCGCATCGGTGTCGATCGCGGCGTAGTGCGGCGTATTCAGCTGCGGCGTGGGGATGCGGCGTTCGGCAAGGATGGCGCCGCCGGGCGCGACGACGCTCAGCTTCGCAAAGCTCTTGCCGACGTCGAAAACGGCGCAATTCGGCCCGTTCCGTCCCTGAGGATCACGTCTTCCCGTCATCGCCTGCCTGCACGACCGGTTGCCGCTTCGGCGGCCCGGTGTCATTTTTGACCAATTATGATTGAAAACTTTCGATCAAAACGTTATCGTCGTTTTCAAGCATAGTGTGTCTGTTTGTCATAAAAACCATATAATATGTATGGGGAGTATTCAATGAGCTTGTCGCAGGACGCCGTTCTGGGTGCGGGCGCGCGGGCCGCGAAGGCGTCTGCCGGAAGGTTGGCCCGCCCCGCCAGTCGCTGGGACGAAGAGCGCGCGGCGGCGCTCGATGAGGCCGGACAGCTCCTGTATCGTTCCAATCTGCTGGGCGCCGATCTTTCGGTCACCAATTTCGGCGGCGGCAACACCTCGGCCAAGCTGATGGACATCGATCCCCTGACGCGTCAGCCGGTCGAGGTCCTGTGGGTCAAGGGGTCGGGCGGCGACCTGGGCTCCATGGGCCGCGACGGCTTTGCGACGCTCTATCTCGATCGCGTGCGTTCCCTGGAAAGCCTCTATCGCGGCCGCGCTTTCGAGGACGAGATGGTGGGCTTTCTGCCGCATTGTACCTTTGGCCTCAATCCGCGTCCGGCCAGCATCGATACGCCGTTGCATGCCTTTATCCCCTACGCCCATGTCGACCATCTGCATCCCGATGCCGTCGTGGCGATCGCGGCGACGCACGAGTCCCGGCGCCTGACGGAAGAGATTTTCGGCGGCGAGGTGGGCTGGATCGCCTGGCAGCGCCCGGGCTTCGACCTTGGCCTAAGGATCGGGGAGGCCGTGCGTGCCCATCCGCACTGGAAGGGCCTTGTGCTGGAAGGCCACGGCCTGTTCAGCTGGGGCGCCACGGCGCGCGAATGCTATGAGGTCAGCATCGATCTGATCGGCCGCGCCGCCGACGTCATCAATGCGCGCCTGAAGCCGCTTGCGCCGGCGCCGGCGCCGGACGCGGCCACCCTGCGCGCCGTGATCGAGCGCCTGCGGCCCCTGGTCAGTTCGGTGCGGCCAAAGCTGTGCGAGCGGCTGGCCGACGACGACATGCGCGCTTTCCTGGCATCGCCTGAGATGCTGTCCGACGCGGCCCTGGGCGCCGCCTGCCCCGACCATTTCCTGCGCACCAAGCCGTGGCCGCTGGTCCTTGAGCCTGAGCCGTTGCTGGGCGAGGGCGGCGAAGCCTATGTACTCGACGCGGTGGCAGCCTACCGCCAGCGCTATCGCGGCTATTACGAACGCTGCCGCCATGGGGACAGCCCGGCCCTGCGTGACCCGGATCCGGTCGTCGTGCTGGTGCGGGATATGTGCGCGCTGGCCTTCGCGCCGGACCGCACGGCGGCGCGCATCGCCGGCGAATATGCGCGCAATGCCCTTACCGTCATTCGCGGCGCCCGCGCACTCGGCGCCTACAAGGCGCTCGATGAGCAGGAGATGTTCGACATCGAATACTGGCTGCTCGAAGACGCGAAACTGAAGCGCCAGCCGGCGGCGAAGGCGTTCGTGGGGCAGGTGGCCATGATCACCGGCGGCGCCGGCGGCATCGGCAGCGCGGTCGCCGCGCAGATCCTGGCCGGGGACGGCTGCGTCATGCTGACCGATATCGATGCCGGACGCCTGGAAGCGGTCAGGGCCGACCTGTCGAAGCGCTTTTCCGCCGACCGCGTCCGGGCGTTCGCAGCCGACGTATCCGACGAGCGCGCCGTGGAAGCATCGTTCGAAGCCTGCGTGCTGGCCTTCGGCGGCGTCGATATCCTGGTGGCCAATGCCGGCATCGCCTCGGCCGCGCCGGTGTCCGAAACCTCGCTCGACCTGTGGCAGTCGAATTTCCGCGTCCTGTCGGAAGGCTATTTCCTGCCATCGCGCGAAGCCTTCAAGATCATGAAGGCCATGGGCGGGTCGATCGTCTTCGTGGCGTCGAAAAATGCCCTGGCGGCTTCGGCCAATACCTCGGCCTATTCGTCGGCCAAGGCGGCGGAGCTGCAACTGGCGCGCTGCCTGGCGCTGGAAGGTGCGCCCCATGGCCATCACCTCACCCACGCTCTTCATCTGCGTGGTCAGGTGCGGGTCGGCGGCCGGGAATTTCTCGAACGCGAA
>CAKZJB010000077.1 GCA_936940865.1 uncultured Asticcacaulis sp.
ACAACGCCTCGGAAGAAGTCGTTGTCGTCGGCGTTCGCAAGAGCCTGCAGAAGTCGCTGAACGTCAAGCGCAACGCTTCGGCGCACATCGACGTCATCACGGCGGAAGACGTCAGCAAGTTCCCGGATGTGAACGTCGCGGAATCGTTGTCGCGCCTGCCGGGCATCACCATCGACCGCACCGGCGGGGGCGAAGGCAACCGGGTCGCCATCAACGGCATCGATTCGCGCCTGGTCGTCGTCCAGCTGAACGGCAACCCGCTGGCGACCGCGACGTCGGGCGCCAACAACCACGATACGGGCCGCAGCTTCGACTTTACGAACCTGGCGCCGGAACTGATCGGCAATGTCGAGGTCTACAAGACCCCCGAAGCGCGCCTCGACGAAGGCGCGGTCGGCGGCACGATCATCCTGAATACGCTGAAGCCGCTTTCGCTGCCGCGCAACACGTTTACTGCCAACTACACCTACAATATCAACCAGCGGAACAAGGAAAAGGATCCTCGCTATTCCGTCGTGTACAGCACGAAGGACGACAGCGGCCGTTTCGGCTTCATGGTCAACTATTCCTACAACAAGTCGGTCCTGGGCAGCGGCTCGGTCAGCACCGCCTACCAGGGTGTCTGTTCCGCGGCGCACTGGGGCGGCTGCAACTCGGCCGGCACGGCCTTCAGCGACCCGTCCTCGCTGCCGACGGTTTCGAGCGGGCCCGCGCTGACCACCAGCATGCTTGTGCCGCAATATATCGCCCTGTCCTCCTTCACGCAGCAGCACGAGCGTAAATCGCTGTTTGCCGACTTCCAGATCAAGCCGAGCGACGATCTCGAATTCAATCTTTACGGCATCGACGTCACCGATAACGATTCGAGCTATTCGCAATGGTTCGAAACCGACCTCAGCGTGAACTGGAACGAAACCAACCCGTATTTCACGCGTGATTCCAGCGGCAACGTCCTGACCAACGGCAGCGGCCAGCGCGTCTATCAAACCAAGATGAGTTCGGTGACGACGAACGACGCGGGTGTTACCGGCGGAACCGGTACCTTCATGGTGCGCCAGGACGAATACTACAAGCACACGCTGATCCACACCAGCGGTCTGTACCTGGACGGCAAGTGGACTCCGGGGGCCTGGACGATCACCGGGTCGCTCGGCGACACGAAGGCCACGGGGGGCTCGAATCCCGAATACTATCTGAGCTTCTACGGCTACGACACGGGCAGCTGGTCGATGACTCCGGACGGTGCGTCGCTCACCCTGACCAAGCCGGCGACGGATCCGACCTTGTTTGCCACGCGCAAGAAGGGCGACCAGGCGGGTTTCGTGAAGACGGCGACGTCCCTCGACCAGTTCGACTACGCCAAATTCGATGTGAAGCGTGAAGTCGAGTGGGGTCCGTTCACCGAGATCCTGTTCGGGGCCAAGTACCAGAGGCACCGCGACGTCAACAGGCCGCACTTCTACAACACCACGTTCAACGTCACGGGCACCATGGCGGATTTCCCGACCTATGTCAGCGATCCCGCCCTGGTCGACGGTCTGGGCGTTTCGGGAGACCTGAAGTCGTATGTCGCGATGACCCAGGAGTCGATGGCGCAGTACTCGATCGCGAACAAAAGCGCGGGGAACACCAACGGCGACTACCGCGACGCCGGCAACTTCTGGGATACGACGGAAAAGGTCGACGACGCTTACGTTCAGGCCAACTTCCGTTCGGGCAAGTGGCACGGCGACGTTGGCGTCCGCTATGCCAAGACCGAAAACAAGCAGACCTACCGCTCGACCATGGACTATTATCCGTGGGATGAAGAGATGATTACGGTCGACAAGAGCTATGACGACATCCTGCCGTCGTTCAACGCGGTCTACGACCTGAGCGACGACATGCTCCTCCGTTTCTCGGCGGCCAAGGTGATGTCGCGTCCGACCTTCGCGGACATGTCGGGCCAGGTCGAATACAGCCTGGACCGCTACTACACCTCGACCTCCAACTTCTTCGCCGGCCACGGCGGCAATCCCGACCTGAAGCCTTATCGCGCCTATAACCTCAGCGCTTCGTACGAGTGGTATTTCGCGCCGAACAGCCTGTTCAACGTCGACCTGGTCTACAAGGACGTGCAGTCCTACATCGTCAACAAGTGGAACTTCGTGGACGTGACGCTGCCGCAGAGCGCGTTGAACTACTGCCTCGGCACGGTGGGACGCGCCTGTAACCGCACCGAAACCATGCTGGTCAACTCGCCCTTCAACGGCAGCAACGCCAAGATTTCCGGCATCTCTGTCGGTTACCAGGGCAACCTGCCGTGGGGCTTCGGCATCCAGACCAACGCCACCTTCCTCGACCAGCAGTATTCGTCCTACCAGGACCAGTACAATACGACGGCCGGGAAGCTGGCCATGCCGTACCTGTCGAAGTGGAGCTACACGGTTTCGCCGTACTACGAAAAGGGCCCATGGCAGGCGCGCCTGTCCTACACCTACCGCACCAAGTACAACGTGACCCTGGGCAACGATCTGGTGCCGCCGAGCTATGTCGACGGCTGGGGCCAGCTTGACGCCTCGGCGTCGTACAAGGTCAACAGCCATATCTCGCTGAACATGTCGGCGCAGAACCTGCTCGACAACCTGCAGCATCCCTACACAAGCGGCGGCCTGCCGCTGGGCTGGAGCAAGTACGGCACCCGGATCAGCTTCGGCGTGACGTTCAAGAACTAGGCGTTTGTCCTTGCCGCATTTCCCTCCGCCAAAACCGGCGGCCGCTTCGGCGGGAAATGCTCTGGTTCGGCCCTCGGTCTGCGGAGCGGGGGCCGTCTCCCCGGCGCGGAGACCTGCTGTGCCAGGCCACCCCGTCCGGCGAACGGCTGTCCGTCGTTTCCACCTGTTTTTTTCCCTGGGGCAGGTTTGGAAATCGGGCGGGATTGATGCGTGTGTTTGTGTGCATCGGCTGGCCGGGTCGCAACGTTCGGGGCTTCCCGGTGTACGGGCGGGCGGCGCTTTCGCCGCGTGTCCGTTACCACAGACTGAAAAGGCGGCGGTCCTTCGCTCCTGAGGGGACTGCCGCTTCTTTTCGCCGTATGCTGGCTCGTACAGGAACGAAAAAGGGAGAGTTTGGATGTCTGAAAGCGGCTCGCGGACTGCACGGTGGAACCGCCGCCAGTGGCTTATCGGCACGGCCTCGGCCGGCGTCGCCGCCGCCTTGCCGGAATTGGCGCTGGGCGCGACCGGCGGCAAGACGCCGGACGATCTCGACCGCGAATGGCTGAACGCGACCCGGGCCTATGCGGGCGAACGGACCCAGAGGCTTCGCCAGGCCGGAACCGGCGCGGACGCCGGCCCCTTCCGTCCCGACTGGGAGTCGCTGCAGGCCTACAAGGTCCCGCAATGGTACGCCGACGCCAAGTTCGGCATCTTCGTGCACTGGGGCCTCTTTTCGATACCCGCCTTCGGCAGCGAATGGTATTCGCGCAACATGTACGTCAAGGGCAGCCCTGAGTACGAACATCACATCAAGACCTACGGACCGCACACGCAGTTCGGCTACAAGGATTTCATTCCGCGCTTCAAGGCCGAGGCCTTCGATCCCGACGCCTGGACGGCGCTGTTCCGCGACGCCGGCGCGCGCTATGTCGTACCCGTGGCCGAGCATCACGACGGCTTCTCGCTCTATGACAGCCGCCTGTCGGACTATACGTCCGTCAAGATGGGGCCGAAGCGCGATATCATCGGCGAGATCGCGAAATCGGCCCGGAAAAACGGCCTGCGCTTCGCGTGCTCGTCCCACCGCGCAGAGCACGACTGGTTCTTCGACGTCGGTCGTCAGTTTCCGTCCGACGTTTCCGATCCTGCCAATGCCGGCCTTTATGGCCCGGCGCAGTCGCGGATGGCCGGCCGCAGCGACGAGGACCTGTTCGGCGACTACACGCACGTCTCCCAGGCCTGGCTCGACGACTGGCTGGCGCGCCAGGTCGAGCTGGTCGACCGCTATTCGCCGGACCTCGTCTATTTCGACTGGTGGATCGGCCAGCCGTCGTTCCGCAACACCCTGCCGATGTTCCTCGCCTGGTACTATAACCGTGCGGCGAAATCGGGCGGCTCGGCCATCGTCAATTACAAGCTGGGCGAATTCGCCGATGGCGCCGGGGTGCTCGACATCGAACGCGGCCAGGCGCCCGGCATCCGCACCGATGTCTGGCAGACCTGCACCTCGATCAGCGACAAGTCGTGGGGCTATATCGAAAACGATACCTACAAGTCGCCGGAACAGCTGATCCACCTGCTGGCCGACGTGGTGTCGAAGAACGGCAACCTGCTGCTCAATGTCGGGCCGCGCGGCGACGGCCACATCCCGGACGGCGCGCGCGACACCTTCCTCAAGATGGGCGCGTGGCTGAAGGTCAATGGCGAGGCCATCTACGGCTCGCGGCCGTGGATCACCTTCGGCGAGGGGCCGACCGAAACCGCGTCGGGAACCTTCGCCGAGAGCAAGGCCAAGCCCTATACGGCGCAGGATTTCCGCTTCACGGTCAACGACGGCGCGCTGTACGCCATCCAGATGGCGTGGCCGGACAGCGGGTCGGCCACGATCGCCTCGATCCGTCCGGACTATCCGGTGCGCTCCGTAAAGCTTTTGGGCAGCGGCGACGTGCCCTTCCGCCAGACCGCCGATGGCCTTGTTCTTACCCCGCCGGCTTCCTCGCCCCGTCAGCTGGCCTATGTCTACCGCATCGAAACCCGCTGACGGTTTTCCTGCATGCCTAACCCACTATTGCTGCCCGGAGTTCCCCTATGAAAACGACGTTTGCTCTCATCGCGGCAGGCCTGGGGTGTCTTGGGGCGGGGGCGGCCGCAGCCGAGCCGTCGCTGATCCCCTGGCCGGTCACGGTCGAGGCGCGCGCCGGCGGTTTCACGGTAGCCAATGGCACGACGGTTTGCGCGGCCGGAGACGCGGCCGCGACCGCCCAACAGTTGAAGGATCTGGTCAAGGCGGTGAGAGGCCTCGACCTGAAGACGGGGTGCGCGGTGAAAGGGAAGGGGGGGGCGGCGATCCGGCTGGTCCTTTCGCCCGCCGCGCCGGTGAGCGACGCGGAAGGCTACAGCCTCGATGTCGGCCCCTCCGGCGCCGTTTTGACGGCGCGCAACACGACCGGCCTCTACTATGCCGCGGTGACCTTTTCGCAGCTGGTGTCGAGCGACGGCGGTTTCGGCACGTCCGCACGCGTCGCCGGCACGCATATCGCCGACTATCCGCGCTTCCGCTGGCGCGGCCTGATGATCGATTCCGCGCGCCACTTCCTGCCGGTGCCTGCGGTCAAGGTCATGATCGAACAGATGGCGCAGCACAAGCTCAACACGATGCACTGGCACCTGTCGGACGACCAGGGCTGGCGGATCGAGATCAGGCGCTATCCGGAACTGACGAAGATCGGCGCCTGGCGCACCCCGCCGTCGAACGGCGGCCCCGGCAGCGAAACCGAACCCTATGGCGGCTTCTATACCCAGGCTGAAATCCGCGATGTCGTCGCCTACGCGGCGGCGCGCCACATCACCATCGTGCCCGAAATCGACATGCCGGGCCACGCCCAGGCGGTCGTCGCCGCCCATCCGGCCCTGAGCGTGCCGGGCGACCAGCCGAAGGTTTCCGCCGACTGGGGCGTCAACTGGTATCTCTACAATACCGACCAGGACAGCGTCGCCTTCGTGAAAAACGTGCTCGATGAGGTCATGGACCTGTTCCCGGGACCGTATATCCATCTCGGCGGGGACGAGGCTATCAAGAACCAGTGGAAGGCGTCGCCGAAAATCCAGGCGCAGATGAAGGTATTGGGCATCACCTCCGAGGACGCCCTGCAAAGCTGGTTCATGGAACAGATGGGGCAGTACCTGGCCGCCCATGGCCGCCGCATGATCGGCTGGGACGAAATCCTCGAAGGCGGCGTGCCGCCATCCGCCGCGGTCATGTCCTGGCGCGGCACGCAGGGCGCGATCACGGCCTCGCGCCTGGGCCACGACGTTGTGCTTTCGCCGGCGTCGATCCTCTATTTCGACAACCTGCAAAGCCGCCGCGATGACGAACCGGCCGGACGGCTCGGCGCCTCGACCCTGTCGCAGGTCTACAATTTCGAGATCATGCCGCCGGTGCTGAACGCCGAGGAGCAGCGCCATGTGCTGGGCGCCCAGGCCAACCTGTGGAGCGAGTACCTGCTGTCGCCCTGGTATAACGAGCATGCCGCCTTCCCGCGCGTCGATGCCCTGGCGGAAATGACCTGGTCGCAGCCGTCCAGCCTGTCGTGGTCGGGCTTTTTGCACCGCCTGCCGGCGCAGATGCAGCGCTATCGCCACCAGAAGGTGGCGGCGGCCGACTCGGCTTTCGCGGTCGACTTCCAGCTGCCGGACGGCCGCAATGCCGCGCTCGACGCCGGCGGCGGGGTGGTGATGCTGGTCAACCAGACCGCCTTCGGCCGGATACGCTATACGCTCGACGGCAGCGAACCGACGGTAAGATCCGCGCTCTATGCGGCGCCGCTCAACCTCAAATTCGGCGCGCATATCAAGGCGGCGGCGTTCAGCGATGACGGTCTGCCGCTGGCCGTCCCCCGCGCCTACGACTTCGACGCCGATACGCTTCTCGCGCGGTCGAGCAACCAGTTGCGCGCCTGTCCGGGCGGAGACCTCGGCCTGCGGGTGCCGCTGACGGCGGATTCCACAGCCGCCGCGCCGGCCTACGACATCGACATCTTCCACATGTGCCATGTCTATCCGCAGGCGCGCCTGACGGGCATCGCCTCGGTCCGGGTCGATATCGCGCGGCTGGCCCGCAACTACGGCCTGGCCAACGACGCCGACAAGGTCAGGCAGTACCCGGCGAAGACGCAATTCGGCGAGCTGGTCGTGCTCGAGGACGGATGCCAGGGGACGGAAGTCGCGCGGTTGCCGCTCAGCGACCCGGCCGCCACGCCGAACCGCAAGACCCTGACCGCGCCGCTGCCGGCGGCGGACGGCGTCCACGACCTCTGTTTCATGTTCACGGCGCCGATTTCCGGCCCGTTCTACGCCATCGATACCGTCAGCCTGGTTCGCAAATAGGAGTGCGGGATGAGATTTGTTTTCAAGGGAGCCGTCCTCGCGACCCTCATGTACGCCATTGCCTCCGTCCACGCCGCCATCGCCTTTGCCGCCGCTCCGGAAATCCGGGTCATCGACGGAGGCTGGCGGCTGCGCCTGGCGCCTGACGACGCGGCGGTCAAGGCCCATCCCGAGGTTGCGGGCTGGCTGAAGGCCACGGTGCCCGGCGCCGCCCAGACCGACCTGATGGCGGCGGGCAAGCTGCCGGACCCCTATATCGGCGACAACGAGGCGAAAGTGCAGTGGGTCGGCCTGTCCGACTGGCAGTACCAGACCGAGATCGACGTATCGGACGCGACGCTTGCCCGCGACCATGTCGACCTCGTCTTCGACGGGCTCGACACCTTCGCCGAGGTGCGCGTCAACGGCCAGAGCGTGCTCAGGGCCGACAACATGTTCCGCACCTGGCGGGTGCCGGTTAGGGGCGTGCTGCATGCTGGCAAGAACCTGATCGAGGTCGCCATAGCCTCGCCGATCAAGCTGATGGCGCCCAAGGTCGCCGCCATGCCGTATGTGATGCCGGGCGCCTACGATTCCGCCTTCGGCGACGAGCCGCTTGGCCGCAACAGCTCGACCTATGTGCGCAAGGCCGGATACCAGTACGGCTGGGACTGGGGGCCGCGCGTCGTGACGCTCGGTATCTGGAAGCCGGTCAAGCTGGAGGCCTATGACAGCGTCCGCCTCGACGATTTCCATGTGGCGCAGGTCCATCTCGACGACACCGTCGCCGCGCTCGACGCCGGCTTCGACATCGTGTCGGACCGCGTCCAGCCCGCCACCGTCGTGGTCGATATCACCGCGCCCGACGGCG
This sequence comes from uncultured Asticcacaulis sp., assembly GCA_936940865.1. GTDB lineage: Bacteria > Pseudomonadota > Alphaproteobacteria > Caulobacterales > Caulobacteraceae > Asticcacaulis. The sequence goes on from CAKZJB010000077.1 coordinate 7,933, forward strand.
GCCATACCCGCGTGACGCAGGAGGCCAGCCTGTTCGCCGGCACGGTTCCCGTGCGCGTGCCGGTGCAGATATCGAACCCCAGGCGCTGGTGGCCCGTCGGTTATGGCAAGCCCGACCTCTATACGGTGACGGCGACGGTAAAACAGGGCGATGAGGTGATCGGGACCGTGACCCGCCGCATCGGCCTGCGGACGGTCGAGATCCGCCGCGAGCCGGACCAATGGGGCAGGAGCTTCGAGCTGGTGGTCAACGGCGTGCCGGTCTTCGCCAAGGGGGCCAATATGATCCCCTTCGACATCTTCCCGACGCGCGTGACCAGGGCCCAGCAGGATCAAGTCCTGCAATCGGCCGTCGACGCCAATATGAATATCCTGCGCATCTGGGGCGGCGGCACCTACCAGGACGACCACGTCTACGACAAGGCCGACGAACTGGGGCTGATGATCTGGCAGGACTTCATGTTCGGCGGCGCCATCATCCCGTATGATCGCGACTTCCGCGAGAATACCCGCGTCGAGGCGGTCGAGCAGGTCAGGCGCCTCAGAAACCACCCGTCGATCGTCATCTGGGTCGGCAATAACGAGGTGCAGACCGACTGGGAAAACTGGGGCGGGGCCACCAAGGACGTGAAGGCGCAATTGTCGCCCGAAGAGCGCGACCGCGTCGTGACCGGCATGGTGCGCATGTTCGACCAGGTGCTGCGGGGCGCGGTGGACCAGAATTCGCCCGGCACACCCTACTGGGCCAGCACGCCTTCGACCGATTACGACGGCGCGGCCGACCAGGACAATGACGGCGACCGCCACTACTGGAGCGTCTGGGGCGGCAAGCCGGTCGAGGAATACCTGAACGTCACGCCGCGTTTCATGAGCGAATACGGCCTGCAATCCTTCCCGGTGATGGAGACCATCAAGGCCTTTGCCGGTCCAAAGGACATGCAGCCGGAAAGCCCGGTCATGCGCGCCCACCAGAAGTACGACAAGGGCAATGGCAACAAGCGCCTGATGCTGTACATCACCAACAATTACGGCACGCCCAAGGATTTCGACAGCTTCGTCTACCTGTCGCAGATCATGCAGGCCGAGGGCATCGAACTGGCGGCGACGCACCTGCGTGCTTCGATGCCGCAAAGCATGGGTTCCATGTACTGGCAGATCAACGACGTCTGGCCGGGCGCGTCATGGGCCAGCATGGACTATTTCGGCCGCTGGAAGGCGCTGCAGTTCCACGCGAAACGCTTCTACGCCCCCATCATCGTGACGGCGCTGCGCAAGGACGGGGTGACGACGGTCAACCTGGTGTCGGACGAGGGGGCGTCCAGGACCTTCGACTATCGTCTCAGGGTCATGGACCGCGACGGCAAGGTGCTGTCGGACGCGACGCGCGGTGTCACGGTCGCGGCGCGCACCAGCCTGAAGCTCGACGCCCTGGCCGACGCCGATCTGCTCAAGGGCGCGTCGCCGGATCGTACCTATGTCGTCGTCGACCTGCTCGATCGGGGCCAGCGCGTGTCGCGCGCCGTCAGCTATTTCGTGCCGTCGAAGGGGCTGAAGCTCGCCGATCCGAAGATCAAGGCCGATCTGAAAGCCGTGCCAGGCGGCTATGCCCTGACGTTGAGTTCGCAGACGCTGGCGCGGCAGGTCTGGGTCGATTTCGGCGCGCTCGACATCCGCCCGTCGGACAATGCCTTCGATCTTTTGCCGGGTGAGCCGGCAATCCTGACCTTTACGTCATCGAGCGGCCTGGCGGCGGTGAAGAAGGCCCTGAGCGTCCGTTCGCTTTATGGGGCAGCGCAGTGAAACGCCTCATCCTGCTGCTGACGGTGCTGGCGACGCCGGTAGCGGCGAAAGCGCCCGCGCCGGTGACCGGCCGCATGACGGCGGACGAAAAGATCGCCCAGCTGCAGGCGGCGGCGCCGGCGATCCCGCGCCTGCGGGTCAACGGCTACAACTGGTGGAACGAGGGCCTGCATGGCCTGGCGCGCAATGGTCAGGCCACGGTCTTTCCGCAGGCCATCGGGCTGGCGGCGACCTGGGACCCGGAGCTGCTGAACAGCGTCGGCGAGGTCGTGTCGACCGAGGCGCGCGCCGGTTTCAACACCATCGGCCGCGATCACGATCACGGCCGATACCAGGGCCTGACCATCTGGTCGCCGAATATCAACATCTTCCGCGATCCGCGCTGGGGTCGGGGGCAGGAGACCTATGGCGAGGACCCGTATCTCACGGGCACGCTGGGTGCGGCCTTCGTCCAGGGGCTGCAAGGACCCGATCCGAAGCATCCGCGCACCATCGCCTCGGTCAAGCATTTCGTCGTCCATTCGGGGCCCGAGGCCGGGCGCCACGGCTTCGACGTCGATGTTTCGCCCTACGACCTCGAAGCGACCTTCACGCCGGCCTTCCGCCAGGTCGTAACCCAAGGCAAGGCGCAGTCGGTCATGTGCGCCTATAATGCGCTGCACGGCACGCCGGTGTGCGCCGACGGCGATCTGCTGAACGGGCGTTTGCGCCGTGACTGGGGCTTTAGCGGCTATGTCGTCACCGACTGCGATGCGGTCGAGGACATGTACCTGTTCCATTTCTACCGGCCGACGCCGGAGGAGAACGCCGCCGCCGCCTTGAAGGCCGGGACCGATCTCAACTGCGGCAGCTATTACAAGTATCTCAGGCTGGCGCTCGATAGGAAGCTGGTGACGTCGGCCGATATCGATCGCGCGACGGACCGCCTGTTCGCGGCGCGGAAACGCCTCGGGCTCGACGGCGCGGGCAGCCCGTACGACGGTATCGACGCCTCGCAGATCCATACACCGGAGGCGCAGGCTCTGGCGTTGAAAGCCGCGCGCGAGTCGATCGTGCTGTTGAAAAACAACGGCGTCCTGCCGCTGAAATCGTCGGCGCGCATTGCCGTCATCGGCCCCAATGCCGACACGCTGGAGGTGCTCCAGGCCAATTACCACGGCACGGCGATCGATCCGGTGACGCCGCTCGGCGGCCTGCGCAAGGCATTCGCCGATGTCGCTTACGCCCAGGGTTCGAACATCGCCGACGGCGTGGCCATTCCCATCCCCGAGACGGCGCTGACGACCCCGGCGGGGGAGGCGGGCCTGAAAGGCGAATATTTCGCGACCGGCGACTTTTCGGGAACGCCCGCCGTGGTCCGCACCGACCGCAGCGTCAATCTCGACCTCTATGGCGCCGTGCCGGTCAAGGGCTTCGAAAAGGGCCCCTACAGTGTGCGCTGGACGGGCTTCGTCACGCCGCCCGCGCCCGGTGACTACCAGCTGAAAATCTATACCGAGCGCTGCTGGGAATGCGACAACCGCCACGATAAGGTGACGCTGTTCATCGACGGCAAGCCGGTCCTGGCGGACGGTGGCGACGGCAAGACCCTGGGCGCCAGCGTCCATTTCGACGACGCCAAGCCGCACGCCATCCGCCTCGACTTCGCGCATACCGGCGGCGACTGGGGTATCCGTTTGCAATGGCAGGCCCCGGCCGAGGCGCAACGCGCGGAAGCGGTCGCCGCCACGAAAAACGCCGGCGCCATCATAGCCTTTGTCGGCCTGTCACCCGACGTGGAAGGCGAGGAGCTGTCGATCCTGGTCCCCGGTTTCGACCGCGGCGACCGTACCGATCTGGGCCTTCCAGCGCGTCAGCAAGCGCTTCTGGAAGCGCTGAAGGCCACGGGCAAGCCACTCATCGTCGTCAACCTGTCGGGCGGCGCGGTGGCGCTCGACTGGGCGAAGGACCACGCCGATGCCGTCGTCCAGGCCTGGTATCCGGGGGAGGCGGGGGGCACGGCGATCGCCGATGTGCTGACGGGCGGCTACAATCCGTCGGGCCGCCTGCCGGTCACGGTCTACGCTTCGGTCCAGGACCTGCCGCCCTTCGTCGACTACCGCATGACGGGGCGGACCTACCGCTATTTCACCGGCAAGCCGCTCTTCGGCTTCGGTTACGGCCTGTCCTATACGACGTTCGCCTATGGCGGCCTCAGGGCGCCCGCCGCCGTCAAGGCCGGCGAAACGATCACGGTCCGCGCCACCGTCACCAATAGCGGCGCGGTCGAAGGCGACGAGGTCGCCGAGCTGTACCTGACGCCGCCCGATGACGGGCAGGGGCTTTTGCGATCGCTCGCGGGCACGCGGCGTGTGCACCTGAAACCCGGCGAAAGCCGTGAGGTCAGCTTCACGCTCGACCCCCGCGCCCTCAGCATCGTCAAGCGTGACGGCTCCCGCATCCAGGACAGCGGCGCCTTCGGCATTTTTGTCGGAGGCGCTCAGCCTGGCGACGGGGCCGGTGTCAGTACAGTCATAAATCTCAGCGGCCACGCCGTGCTTCCGAAATAGGTCACATATGACGTCCCGCAGAGCCTTTCTTGCCGGTCTTGGGGCCAGCGCTCTTATCCCCACGGCATCGGCGCTGGCGGCTGCCCCGCGCTTTACCGTCCAGGGCGACCAGTTCATGCTCGACGGCCAGCCGCTGCAGATCCTGGCCGGCGAGCTGCACTATCCGCGCATCGCGCGCGCCGACTGGCGCGACCGCCTGAAGAAGCTGAAGAGCCTGGGGCTGAATACGCTGTCGGCCTACATGTTCTGGAACGCGCACGAGGTTGTGCCGGGACAATACGATTTTTCCGGAAATTTGGATATTGTTGCGTGGCTGACCATGGCGCAGGAAGAGGGGCTGCACGTCCTGTTGCGCGCCGGGCCTTATGTCTGCGGCGAATGGGACGGCGGCGGCTATCCGGCCTGGCTCTTCCCCGACGAAACGGTAAAGGCCCGCACCCTCGATCCCGCCTATATGGAACCGGCGGGGCGCTGGCTGAAGCGGCTCGGCCAGGAGATCGCCCACCTTGAGATCGATCGCGGCGGGCCGATCCTGATGACCCAGGTCGAGAACGAATATGGCTCGTTCGGCGCCGACCACGCCTATATGGCGGCGGTGCGCGACCAGGTCCGGGCGGCCGGGTTCAAGGGCCAGCTCTACACGGTCGATGGCGCCGCGGTGATCGACGGCGGCGCGCTGCCGGAGCTCATCAACGGCATCAATTTCGGCACCTACGACAGGGCGGAAAACGAGTTCAAACGCTTTAGCCAGTTCAAGTCGCAGGGTCCGCACATCTGCACCGAACTGTGGGGCGGCTGGTTCGACCATTTCGGAGAGATGCATTCTTCGGTGCCGATCCCTCCGCTGATCGATAGCCTGAAGTGGATGCTCGACAATCATGTTTCGATCAGCTTCTACATGGCGCACGGCGGCACCTCGTTCGGCTTCAATGCCGGCGCCAATTTCGACAAGGGTAGGCAGCTCTATCAGCCCGATATTTCGAGCTACGATTACGACGCCATGTTCGACGAGGCCGGACGGCCGACGCCCAAGTTCGACGCGGCGCTGGCGCTGTTCAAGAACTACCTGCCGGCCGAGCGGTTCGCGCCCTTGCCGGCCCCGCAAAAGGCGATCGAAATTCCGCGCTTCCGTTTGATCGAGACCGCGCCTGCGACTCACGTGTTCGGCAAGCCGGTAGAGGCCTCCGACCCGAAGACGCTCGAAAAGCTTGGCCAGGCGCACGGCCTGATGCTCTATCGCCACCGCTTCACCAAGGCCGCCAAGGGCATTTTGCGCTTCGGCGAGGTGCGCGATTATGCCGTTGTCTCGGTCGGCGGCAGGCGTATCGGCGTGCTCGACCGGCGGCTCCAGGAAAACGAAATCGCCGTCGCGGCGAAGGCCGGCGAATGGCTCGAAGTCCTGGTCGACACCATGGGCCACATCAATTACGGCGAGCGTATCGGCAAGGACCAGAAGGGGCTGATCGGCGAGGTCACGCTGGACGGAAAGCCGTTGCAGGGCTGGACGCACCAGGGGTTGCCTTTGGACAGGCTGGCGGGCCTGTCGTACGGACACGATGTGCCCACGGGGCCGGCCTTCTATCGCGCGACCTTCGATCTCAAGGAGACGGGCTATACCTTCCTCGACATGCGCGGTTGGGGTAAGGGCTATGCTTGGGTCAACGGCCATAACCTTGGCCGCCACTGGTCGGTCGGGCCGCAGCGGGCTCTGTTTGTGCCGGAAAGTTTCCTGAAAACAGGAAGCAATGAGGTCGTCGTCTTCGACCTGCACCCGACGGCCGATGCCAGTATCGCCGGCGGCAAGGTGCAGATCTGGGACCTGCCGGGGCTGGTGAAGGGGTAGGACGGCAAATGGTTTTTCCGTATCGGGCATTTCCCCCCTTCCGTCATCCGCCGCTTGTCGCGGCGTCTGCCCCTCCCTCGCGGAAGCTATACTTCCGCTTCGCTCGATCCGCCGTAAACGGGGAAGGAAGGGAGTTCTATCCTATAATTCCTTCCCTGCGGAGCGGGGAAGGTGGCGCGAGCGAAGCGAGTGACGGAAGGGGCATTGCGGTGTTTCCATCCGGTACGCGGCGTCAACTTGAACTTAGGTGCACCTAATGAACCGTCGTGAACTGATGACCGGATTGGTGGCTATCGGGTCCCTGAGTGCGAGCGCCGCCCATGCCCAAACCCCGGCGGTCGGACGCCCGGCGCCCGCCGCGCGGCGCTATGCCAGCCCCGCCGTCGAGGCCGTTATCGCGAAGATGCGTAAAGCCATCGGCGACCCGAAACTTGGCGCCCTGTTCGAGGCCTGCTATCCCAACAC
>CAKZJB010000078.1 GCA_936940865.1 uncultured Asticcacaulis sp.
TCCCGACATCGCCGGCACGGTGCAAATCCGCGCCGGGGTCGCCGCCGGCCAAACCGCGCGCTTCAGCTACAGCACGGACGGCCAGACGTTCACGCCCTTCGGCGACACTGTGCCGCTGGCGCGCTTCTCTTGGTGGAAGGGCTCCAGACCCGGCCTCTTCACCTATATCAAGGCCGCACCCGGCGCGGACGTGCCGAACGGCTATGTCGATATCGACTGGGTGCATGTGGAGGTGGGGCAATGATCGACCGCCGCACGCTCCTGGCCGCCGGCGCGGCGGCCCTGCTCGCCCCTTCCGCCCGCGCCGAAACCCGCGACGCCCCGCGCTTCACCACCACCAACGCCGCCTGGCAGGCCGCCTACGACAAGGCGCTCGGCGTGCTCGACGGCAACGTCCAGACGATGCCGCGCTATTCGCACCCGGTGCTGATCGAAGGCTCGGCCTACCAGGGCATCTGGATGGAATGCGGCCCGCACGAGGCGCTGGTCTACCGCAAGTTCCGCCCCGATGTGGCGAAGAACAGCCATATGTGCTTCTTCGAATTGCAACGCGCCGACGGCCAACTGCCGTGCAACAACAAGATCACCGAGACCGGTTTCGGCCAGATCCAGATGGTCGTGCCGATCGCCGCCACGGCTTGGGAGATCGCGCGGGCGACGGGCGACGAAGAGCTGCTCAACGCCGCCTATACCGCCTGCTCGATGTGGGACGCCTGGCTGCTGAAATACCGCAATACGCGCGGGACCGGCCTGACCGAAGGCTTTTGCACCTACGACACCGGCCACGACAATTCGCCGCGCTGGGCGGGAATCCCGGCGCAGTGCCCCAACAAGGACGCCAAGCTATATCCATCGGGCTATACCCTGCCGTGGCTGTGCCCCGACCTGTCGGCCACGACCTTCGGCGCGCGCCGGGCGCTGGCCGAAATGGCCGGGGCGCTGGGCAAGACCAGCGACGCCGATCGCTGGACCGAAAGCGCGGAAGCCATGCGCGCGCTCATCCTGTCGAAGCTACACGTGGCCGAAGACGCCGCCTTCTACGACCTCGACGCCAACAACCAGTTCGTCAAGGTGCGCGGCGACGTGCTGACGCGCATGTGCGGTGAGCATGTCGTCGACCGGAAGACGTTCGACGACCTGTGGGCACGGCAGATTTCCAGCCCGACCGCCTTCTGGGCGCCCTATCCCCTGCCGTCGATCGCGCTCGACGATCCGAAATTCGTGCGCCCGATCCCGCGCAATTCGTGGGGCGGGGCGTCGCAGGCCCTGACGGCATTGCGCGCACCGCGCTGGATGGAGCATTACGGCCGCCCGGCCGAGTTCGGCCAGATGATGGACGCCTGGTGCCGGGCGCTGGTCGCCGACGGCACCTTCCGCCAGCAGATGGACCCGCTGACCGGCGCGTTCAACGCCGAAGACCCGGCGGGCTATTCGCCGGCGGCCCTGGTCATGATGGACTATACCTGGCGGCTGGCCGGCATCGACGAGACCGGCGAACACCTCAACTGGAACATTCGCCCAGGCCACCCGGCGGCGCAGGGCGCGGTCTTTACGATGACAACCGACGGCGGCCGGACGGCCGAACTGCGCTATGGCAAGGATGGCGCGACGCTTTCGCTCGCGGGCAGGCCCGTCGCCGCGGTTTCAGGGACGGGCCGCGTCACGACCGACAAGACGGGCGCCCCCGTATCGGCAACCGGCATCGACCTCAGGCCGCAAAAGATGACATTGCGCGTCAATGGCCGCGACACGCGCCTTGTGCTCACGCCGAACGGCACGCACGCCCTGACCGCTTGACAATCGCCCGGCGCGGACCGATGCAACCGTCACACGGGAGGTTGCGATGCATAACCGGCTTCTGGCGATCGTTTTTCTGCTTCTGTCCTTGGTTCCGGCCGCCGCCATGGCGCAGGGCCGGACGCTTAACGTCGCGGTGCGCGTGCTGCCGCCCTTCGTCGAGCAGCAGCCGGACGGGCACTTCACCGGTTTCACCATCGACCTTTGGGACGCCATCGCGCAACGGGAAAACTGGACGACGCACTATATCGCCGTTCCCGACGTGCGCGCCCAGCTCGACGCCGTATCGTCGGGCAGGGCCGATGTCGGCGCGGGGGCCATCTCGATCACGGCCGAGCGCGACCTGCGGTACGATTTCTCGCAGCCCATGCTCAATGCCGGCCTGCAGATCCTGGTGCGCAGCGAACATGCCGGCCCGGAGGCCACGGCCCTGACCAGCCTGATGCACCTGCTGTTCTCGCCGGCCGTGCTGGTCTGGCTGGGTATCGCGGCGCTTCTCACCGTCATTCCGGCGCACATCGTCTGGTTCATCGAGCGCCGCCACCCGGAAGGCATGATCGCGTCGAAGTCCTATTTCCCCGGCATCTTCCAGGCCTTTTTCTGGGGGCTGGGAACGCTGGCGACCCAAGCGGATTCCATGCCGCGCCACTGGGCGTCGCGCGTCGTCGCCGTGCTGTGGATGTTCACCTCCGTCGTCTTCGTCGCCTTCTACACGGCGACGCTCACCGCCAGCCTGACCGTCCAGCAGTTCAGGAGCGAGATCAATGGCCCCGACGACCTGCCGGGCAAGGTGGTGGCGACGGTGGCGGGCACGACCTCGGCCGATTACCTCAACGGCACCGGCGCCCGCGTGAAGCCCTTTGCCCATATCGACGACGCCGTGAAGGCGCTGAACGACAAGACGGTCGACGCCGTGGTCTATGACGCTCCGGTGCTGCAATATATCGCCGCCCATGACGGCGCCGACAAGGACAGCGTCACCGGTCCCGTTTTCCGCTCGGAGGATTACGGCTTTGCCTTCCATAACGGCAGCAGCCTGCGCAAGCCCGTCGATGCCGCGCTTCTGACCCTCCGCGAAGACGGAACCTATGACCGGCTGAGCCAGAACTGGTTCGGGAAGCGGTAGCTATTCTCCTCCCACGCCGAAGACGTAGGAGAGTCATTAACGCACCTGCGGCAAGTCCTTCACACGATTGACATTTGCCTTTGACAAACGCGCCCTTAAACATTTGTGATGTAAGATAATTACCTCGCAACCTTATTCAGGTACGGTTTTTGCAGGTGCGGGCTGACACGCGCGCCCTGTTACAAATTCCGACAGGCCGCAAAACGAGGCAAGGGTGGATTTCCGCGTATGTTGCTAACCAGCCCACAAGATCTGATCGTGATCCTGGGTGTCGCCACGGGCCTTCTGCTGCTTGTGGCGCTGGCTCTCGGCATCTTTGCCGCCAGCAAGACCTTCCAGGTCCGCCAGTTCCAGGACCTGCTGTTCAAGGCCGAGCGCAAGATCGACACCCTGGAACGCCGCATGTTCAATGTGCTGAACGCCGTTCCCGTCGCCCTGGTCGAAACCGACAATACCGGCAAGTTCACCTTCGCCAACAAGGCCGCGCATGCGCTTCTAGGCCGCAAGGACAACGAGCTGATCGGCCTGAGATTCCATTCGGCCACCTGGGGCATCACCTTCCCCGACGGCCGCGCCATTCCGGCGGACATGCTGCCCATCGCGCGGACCCTGCGCGGCCAGACGGTCAAGGGCTTCCAGCACATGATCGTCAACCACGGCAGCCACAGCAAGATCCTGGTCAGCGTCACCTCGATGCCGATCATGAATTCCAACGGCGAGGTGATCGGCTCGACCTCGGCCATGGTCGAAATCGAAGCCACCGCCGGCGAAGGCGTCGACGACGTCGCCGGCATCTGGCGCGGCCACTGGTTCTCGGCCGCCGCCGTCCCCTTCTGGGGCCTCGACCCCAAGGGCCAGATTCTCGACGTCAATGCCGCCGCGCTCGACGCCTTCGACCTCAGGCGCGAGGACGTCCTGGGCAAGAACTGGGCGCAGCTTTTCGTCGACGACGCCGATTTCCAGACCGCGCTCGACTATCTCGGCGACAGCCAGGACGAAACCGCGCCGGACCATGCCGAAGCCGTCCGGCTGACGCTGAAGGGCGCCGAGGGCGTCGTCCGGCCCGCGCTCGTCAGCGCCTGGGCCGTCCACAGCCACGAAGGCGGCGAACATGGCCTGACCGTCATGGCGATCAAGGACGATCGTCCCGCCCAACCGGAGACTCCCATGCCCGCGCCTTCCGCTGCCACGCTGACCGACGACGACGCCCAGGAACTGGAAGACCTGCGCAATTCCGAAAAGGCCCTGGCTGCGCTGGGGGTCGGGGTCTGGCAGTACGATCCGGAAGTCGACGCCATCATCGAGGACGAGGGCATGCGCCGCCTGATCGGCCGCGAGGAGCCCGGCGGGCCGACCCTGATATCGGACGAGGACCAGGCGCGCGCCGACGCCGAGTTCACCCGCCTGCTGGCCGGCGACAGCATCGCGCTCAACATGGATATCCGCGTCGTGCACAAGGACGGCCGCGAGCGCTGGATCACGCTCAAGGGCCAGGCGACACGCGACGCCGACGGCAATCGCCACATCTTCGGCATCGCTTTCGATTCGACCGCCCTGCGCTCGGGCCATGCTCAACCGGTCATCCAGACGACCGGCCTGACCGAGGCCGATATCGAAGCCGCCCGCGCCGAGGCGCTGGACGCCGCCCGCAAGGATTTCGAAGCCCGGCTGGAAGTGGCGCAAAAGGCCGCCGCCGAAGCCATCGAGGCCGCGAAAGCCGCCGCGCCGGCCGACGTCTATGGCTGGGCCGATGCGCCGCAACCGGTCATCGTGAAAGAGCCGGATCCGGCCGTCGTCGCCGAGAACGAGGCCCTGAGGGCTCAGGTACAAACCCTTGAGGCCGAGGCCGAAGCCCTGCGTTCCCGGGCCGAAGCGCCCGCACAGCCCCCCGCCGTCGTGGTCGAGGCCGATCCGGCCGTCGTCGCCGAGAACGAACAGCTCAAGGCCAGACTGGAATTGCTTGACGCCGAGCTGGCCGACGCCACCGTCGTCGCCGGCAACCTGAAGCGCGAGGTCGAGGCGCTGGAAGCGCGCCCGGCGCCCGAACCCGTCGTCGTGCGCGAAGCCGACCCGGCCGTCGCGGCCGAGAATGCACAGCTCAAGGCCAGGCTGGCCCAGCTCGACGCCGAACTGGCCGACACGGCCATGGCCGCGATCACCCTGCGCCAGGAAGTCGAGACGCTGCAGGCCCGTCCCGAGCCCGTCATCGTCGATACCGGCGTGTTCGAAGACCGCATCGCCACGCTCGAGGCCCAGCTCAAGGAAACCTCGGACGCGCGCAACGAGCTTCAGTTGCAGCTGGGTGAAATCCTGCTGGCGCCGCGCATGGTCGAGATAAAGGACGAACGCGACGCCCGCATCGATGAGCTCGACGCGGCGCTGCAGGCCGCGCAGGCCGAGCGTGACGCCCACGCCGCCGAAATCGCCGCGGCGCGCGCGCAACGCGAGGCCCTGGCCGCGGAGCTACAGACCGTGCGCAAGCAGCGTCAGGACTACCTGGCCGAACTGCGCGCCATTGCCGAAGCTCCGCCCCCCCAGCCGGACACTTCGGAATGGGAAAAGAAGCTGGCCGCCGCGCAGTTCGAAATGAAGAAGTGGCAGGCCGCCTATGACGACGCCCAGGCGCGCCTGGCCGCCCAGCCCAGCGTCGATATCGATGCGCTCAACGGCCGGCTGGAAGAGCTTCAGGCCAGCCTGTCGCAATCGCTGGCGCAGCAGGCCGAACTGCAGCAGAGCCTGCAGCGCGCTCAGGCGCAACAGGCCGACATGCATGCCCGCGTCGAACAGTTGAACACGGCGCTGTCCAATGCCCGCAAGTACGAAACGGTCGGCCGCCTGACCGGCGACGTCGCCCAGGACTTCGCCCAGATGCTGGGCGTGATCAACGGCGCGCTCGAAATCCTGGCGCGCCAGGGCGGCAACGAGCAGGTCCAGCGCCTGTCGGAAGCGGCGCTTGCCGCCGGCCGCCGCGGCGAACGCCTGACGCGCCAGCTGCAAGCGTTCCAGTCGGAAGATTATTGATGCGTAGTCTCTCCTCCCCATGCTTTGCATGGGGAGGAGATTCTTCCCTTCTATCCCCCGGCCTTTTCCTTTAGGTTGCCCGCGTATGGCACGGTTCAGTCTGAAATCCGAGGATGCGCGGCTTTGGGCGCTGGTAACGGCGACCGTGCGCCCACGCGAGGCGCGGCATGCGCCGCCGCCCGAAGCGGAACCCGAAATCGTCAAGGTCAGGGGCATGACCGAGCCCATGGTGGCGCAGCCGGTCAAGGCCATGCCGCTGACGCCCTTCCGCATCGGCGATGCGGTCAAGCGCCCGGCCGGTTTCACGCTTTCCTACGACAGCCCGAAATTCGA
>CAKZJB010000079.1 GCA_936940865.1 uncultured Asticcacaulis sp.
CCGCCCCTCCCCATCGCTTCGCGACAGGGAGGTGCAAGGTTACTTCGGCTCCCCCACCATCGTCCCGCGTCCGTCCGGTGAGATATACAGAACCCCGAACCGCCGGGGATCGCCGGCAATGGCGCGCATCTGGCCGAACCGGTGCGCGTCGTCATTGATCCGCACCCAGGCCTTGCCCGCATTGTCCGAGCGCCACAGGCCTTCGACGCCGCCAACCTTGCCCCAGACAAAAACCGCCGGGGTATTCGCGCCCTCGGCCGCCTTGCCGAAGGTCACCGCCCAGGCGGCATCGACGCCCGGAACCTGCGCGGCCTCGCCGTCCGACACGCGGTACAGCCCCCTGCCCGTCGCCAGCCACAGGTCGCCCGGCCGCCCCGGCATGGCGCGAAGCTGCGCCGGATCGAACCCTTCCGGCTTCGCCATTCCCGAGACATAATCATGGAAGGTCGCTCCGCCGTCCTCGCTGACGACGATGGCGCCTGACCTGCGGTTATAGGCGTAGAAGACGCCATCGCGCGCCGGATCGGCAATCACCTCGCCGCGCGGGACCTTGGGCCAGCCCGCCGACGGGGTCCAGGTCTTGCCTTCGTCCTTCGAAAAATATGCCCCCTCGCCGTCCGGCACCCAAACCATCGATGTGGCGTTCGCGGAAATACCCAGCCTGCCCGCGCGGTGCTTTTGCCAGTCGGCGGTGGCGATCGGCTTCGGCGCCGCCGGCAGCGGCGTCCAGGTCTCGGCCCCGTCGTGCGAGATAAAGCCGCGCGCCTTTTCATAGTCGACGCTGCGCACCACGACATTGGGCTTCAGCGCGGCAAACGCCACGCTCTGGTTGGTCTTGTTTTCCGGCGTGAACAGCCCGTGCGACGGGCTTTGGGAAAAGTCGTCGAAGGCCGCGCCGCCGACATCGCCGGCCGCCATCAGCACGCGCGGCCCGGCCGGCGGGCTTTCCAGCCCCAGCACCACGGTTTCCTCGATATTGGCGTCGGCAAAGTCGAAATCGACCGGACCGCCCTTGTCGAGCGCCGACAGGTCCTTCGTCATCCACACGCCGTAGCCCGTGCCATAGACCAGCTCATCGGCATTGAACGGGTTGATCTTCACCGCGTCCATCCAATGGCCCATATTGCGCCGCGCCCCGCCGTCCTTGTCGTCGCCGCCCATATAGGCCTTGAGCCAGGGATAGGCGTCGGCATTGTGCGTCGCGGTCGCGCCGACGCCCTTCCAGGTCGCGCCGCGGTCATGGCTGACATAGAGGTCGTCGTGCTGCGCGCCATAGCGGTCCGAGGTCGAGACCACGAGCGTTCCAGGATGCGAGCGGTCGAGATCGAGCCCGGAATAGCCGAACGGCTCGGCAGCCGAGGGTTTGGCCGGCGTAATGTCCGTCCACGCGCCCGACGGATCGAGCCGGAAGACCGCGCCGTTGGTCACGCCGTGCGGACCCAGCCCATCGGCAAAGGTGACATAGAGCGCGCCGTCGGTGTCGATCGCCGCCTGGTGCGGGATCAGCTTCGGCGAGCCGGGAATAAGGGTGAACGTCTTGCCGTCGTCGCGGCTGACATAAACCCCGCCGCCGCCTGAGCCCTGCCACTCGCTGGTATTGGTCCCCGATCCGGCAAAAATCACGCCATCGCCGAACAGGACGAAGGTCACGCCCTTTTCGGGATAGCCGTCCACCTTGGCAAAGCTCTTGGCGCGGTCGGTCGATACCCACAGCCCGTCCTGGTTGGTCCCCAGGAACAGCCGGTCGCCATTCTTCGGATCGACCTGAAGCCGCTCGCCCGTGCCGCGCCCAAGCGCATTGCCGCCGAGCCGGAACGGCAGCGTCGTCTTGCGCCAGGTCGTGCCCTGGTCGTCCGACGCGATGACGCCCGCCTGCGGCACGCGATCGCCGAGGTAGAGCCCGCAGGTGGCATAGAGGCGTTGCGCATTATTGGGATCGACCGCCAGCGACAGGGTGCCGAAACAGTCCCAGTCGCTCTTGCCGAACCCATCCATCAGCGGGATCCAGCGCTTATGGGCATAGTCGAAGCGATAGGCCCCGCCGACATCGGTGCGGACATAGAGCAGGTTCGGCACCTTGGGGTGATAGAGGAAGCCGTCGATATAGCCCCCGCCGCCGAACGGAATTGTGGCGTAAGTGTAGGGCTGGGTCTTTGTGGCCGCCTCCGCCCCCGTGCTGAACGCCATCACTGAGGCCGCCAGAAGCATAGTTTTTATAAGGGATGAAGACACGGCAGACCTCCGAATTATACGTCGGAGGGATAGCCGGAAACGGTAAGGTATGGAAGGTGATTTGGTTACAAGAGGAAAACCGGCACTGACAATCCGCCATTCACCCGCTGAAAAAGCTCATCGGAGTTTTGGGCGACGACGCAACGGGAAATTTCATAACCTGTTGTCTCCGAAATTCCACCGAAATTCGGGCAGGAGGTGTTGTGGCCGTTTAGATAAGGGCGTTTAGGCAGAGGCTTTTGATGTTGCGCTTTCCAAGCAACACCGTAATTTTATCCCACTATTCAATTCGTTAGCCTCCTTCTGCTTCTTCTCAGCATTGCAACCAGGACTTGACTTCCTCGCCGATATGTTTCCCATTGCGGTCAATGGGGAGGCTGAAATGGGCGAATCATATTTCGAATGCGCGTCGCAGGGTGCGTCGCGAACCGTAAAAGGTTTCGATGTGGTCTTTCTTCACGGCATCACCGGACACTACAAAAAAACCTGGACAAACATCGACGAAGAATTTTGGCCGAGCTGGTTGATCGAGGAATTCCCCAATATCAACGTCTATGCAGCGGGCTACGATTCGGCGTTCCTTGCGGACTTAATGACAGGCGCAGGAGCGAGCATTCGAGATCAAGCCAGTGTCTTATTAGATAGCGTGGCGAGTCGGCAAGACCCGTCACGCCCAGTGATATTTGTGACGCATAGTCTTGGGGGCCTTATCGTCAAGCAAATGTTACGACTAGCTGACGCGGCAACCAACAAAAAGAAGAAAGCGGTAGCAAGTTTAGTCAAAGGAGTTGCATTTCTTGCCACCCCCCATCTGGGCGCCGATATTGCAAAATCTGTTACTTCCGTGGCTCAACTTGTCGCCAGCCAACCACTCAAGGATCTTGTTAAAGGCGCCGAACCGCTCGTCGATTTAGCCCAATGGTTCAGCGGTTGGGCAGTCGATAGAGGGATACCAGTCGCCGCATATTATGAAACCGAGAAAACAAAAGGCGTCCTAGTCGTCGATAAAATCTCGGCAAATCCGAACGTGCACGGCTGCGATCCGACAGCAGTTTCAGCAGACCATATTACGATTACGAAGATCAGTGGTAAAGATCATAATGTCTACAAATCATTATGTTCATTCCTTAAGGACATTGTCACATCGTCCGACGTTGGAGGGTCATCTGGCGGTGGGCTGGATGATGATGTGCTTGATGACTTCAAAGCCTTTACAACTCCAGTCGAAACAGACCGCCAAACCCTTGCAGAGAAGCTTAGTAGCGCAGGGCGTTCAGAAGAAATAAAGCGCGCGGAGCGACTGAAGGAACGCTTCAATATTGCCCTGCGCCGAAATATCGCGCAGCCATCAGCGGTCCGAAAATACACTCGTATTATGTCTAACATTGAAACGCGTTTCAATCGCCATGTTCTTCCGGCAGTCTTGTCTCACAAAAGCAATTCTGAAATCGATATGCTCGTACAAGATGCAGTGCTTGATCCCACGGTAAAGGCGCATGAACTAGTCGGTGACGAGATTACGGCGAGCTTAATCGAAAGCGCGTTATATTATTTGGCTGGAAATTGCCATCTGCGGTGGGACGATGTCTAAGGTACGCATATGGCACGCATCCAGGGATGCTTATCACGCCTGCTTTCGCCTCCTTCGGCTATTTCAGGCAAAAGCGGGACTTCCCATCGAAATTGAACGAATTCGCGTCTTGGACATGCTCCTGCTTTACCCGTCGTTGCTTCACAGAACCACAATGCCGATGCCTATCAAAACAAGTTTTCGAGATCTGGGCATTCCCCGCCCCGAGCAAATCTTTGTGCAGTTACCAAGCAATGCGTCGATATTCCAAGAACTAAGGATGTATCAAAATCTTGCTATGAGTCATTTTGGAGCTAGAGGCATGCTGGATCGAGAAGAACTCAAGAGAGGTTTCCTGGGACTCGTAGAGTCTGCACTTCCTCAAGACCTTTTGGAGCGGGTAATTGAGAGAAATCGTCAAGACAAGCCATTGGTAAATTTCTTAGTGGGCCCATTCTCTGAAATTCCGCTTCGCGGAACAGGCAGCCTATATCAAAATGCAAAATTGCCGCGCAGGTCGGTTGCGTCATGACCTCCTCACTGAAACTCAATAGGCTGAGCGTTCATCGAGGAAAAAGTGTATTTTACGATGAAAATTTTCACGCCGGCGTAAACATTATCCATGGTGCAAATGGATCCGGCAAAAGTACGATTGCTGATTTTATTTACTTCGCGCTAGGTGGAGATTTGAGAGAATGGCGGGAGGAAGCGTATCTCGCTGAATATGTTCTAGCTGAAATTACAGCTGGCGAAGCAGTACTTACACTTCGTCGAGATGTATCTTCGGACGCAATGCGCCCAATGTCGATCTATTTTGGGTCATACGAAGAAGCGCTTAGTGCCGGCTTAACAAGTTGGGAGAAATTTCCTTATAAACGCCCAGATGGCACCGGACTTAGCTTCAGCCAAGTGCTCTTCAAAGCAATCGGAATCCCGGAGGCGATAAGCGACGGTGTCAGCAACATTACGATGCACCAGTTGCTCCGCGTTCTATACGCTGATCAATTGACGCCGATTCAACGCATATTTCGCGTGGAGTCTTTCGACACTTGGCAGACGCGCCAAGCTGTTGGCGATATGTTATGTGGAATTGGCGGATATGATTTATATGCGCTGCAGCTCTTTCTTCGGGATTTGAAAAAAGAGTACGACGCCACAGTTCTACGTTGGCGCAGCCTTGTGAGTATTGCCAGCAGTTACGGCGACAAAATTCTTGGCGAACATATCCAAGTTGCTAAAGACGAAGCGATTAGCCGACGCAACCTCTTACTACGACAGATAGATGAGCTCTTAGCCAGCGCTACAGATGCCGCAAAATCGGCAGAATCAGATCAACTCGAGAAAATACAACGCAAGGAATATCTCAATGATCGAGCAAACGTAGAAGACATTCGAAAGAGGATTGAAACACTAAAATTCGAAATTGAAGATGGTGAGCAATTTATAGAACACTTGAAAGAATCTTTGCGTGATTTTGATGACGCAGGCGCCTCTTTCTTTGCCTTGGGTGCACTTAGATTTGAATTCTGCCCCTCATGCTTTACGCCAATGGCACACGCCCCCAGCACCGATGGCACGTGCTCACTTTGCGGAAGCAAAGTATCCAAGGAAGAGGATCAAAGTCGCGTTTTGGCTGTCAAACTTGACTTCGAAATGCAGGTCAATGAATCCCTAGCGTTACAATCGGCGCGAAAAGAAGAATTAACAAGACTCAACAGTGAACTAAGAATAGCTACGAATAAACTAAATAGTCGCATATTGAATCTTGCCCATAGAACCAGAACTATGACAAGATTTGATGAATTACTTTCAGAAGCAAATAGAAAAATCGGATACCTCGACAGCGAGATAGAGCAACTTGAGCGACGGATGGCTCTGGCCGACGAAATAGCCACGCTATCAGCGCAGAAAGAAGCGCTGAATTCACGGATAGAAACACTTAACGGCCAGATAGAGGCAACCGAGACGGCGCAACAGCATCGAAAACGCGTCGCCTACACCGAAATTTCAAGTGGCGCAAAAGCGCTTCTGGAACAGGACCTTCAGGAGCACAGCGATTTCGGCGACATCGAAACTGTGAACTTCAGCTTCGCCAATGACTGGTTTGCGATCAATAATAATCAAAATCGGGTTGGAAGCGCGAGCGGAATGGTTGTGCTAAAGAATAGCTTTTTATTAAGCCTATTCAGAGCCTCATTAAAGGACAAGAAATTTAACCTTCCTCGCTTCATTATTATGGATAACATCGAAGATAAAGGTATGGTTGAAGAAAGGTCTTGGAATTTTCAAAGACTAATCATTAAGGTAAGCGACCAATCAGAAACTCCGCATCAAATTATTTTCTCAACATCGAAAATTGCGCCTGAGTTGGCGAACTCGGATTATGTCGTTGGGACAAAATACTCACGAACAAGGCACACCCTGAATATCAGCCCAAGTTAGGAATTTCGGAGACAACCCGATCCCCTATCTGAACCGCCCCGGGTTTGCCGGAGGCTCGTTGGTTTAAGTTAGGCTGCCATTTCG
>CAKZJB010000080.1 GCA_936940865.1 uncultured Asticcacaulis sp.
AACTCGCCACATAACGGAATCCCCCCGCGATTCCGCTTAAGCGCCCGACGCTCTAATGATTCCCGTCCTCGCCGGACTTCTGACAAAGGGCGCGATGGCCGTCGGTGCCCAAGGCGAAGCCTTGTTGGGCAACTTCAGGTCTGGGGCGGAGAGCGCATCGTCCTCGTTGACCAGCGGCAACTGGAGCCTCGGCAACACCGCCGTTGAAAACCACAGCTGGTGGAACGAAAGCGCAAATCAAAATGTGACCAGCCGTTACGAGGACCGGTCGCGCTCGACGACCGTGGGCAGCGATGGGGTCACGATGACACGCTACGGTTCGGGCCTTACGATCGCCAACGCGGCTGTCAGCTCCGGCGCTCTGGATCTGGCGAGGCAGGAAGGGTACAGCGAGTCGCTGTCGCGAACGTCCCAGAGCTACCTCGACGACAGCCGGTCGCTGACCGACGCGGTAAGCGTCGGGAAAACACGGTCGAAGACGGTCATGGACGAGGTTTTCCGGGGCTGGAGCAACAACACCGTCAATCTTAGCGGCATGTCCAGCGAAGAGCAGGCGTCATCCGGCCGGGTGATCAGCGACCTTCAGCAGCTCTCCCGCTACTACCAGACCAGCCACCATATGTCGAAATCCGAGGCCGATGCCGAGGCCACCAGGGCAGGGGTGACGGCCTATGCGCAGGCTGAAGCCGGCGCGGACATTGGTGGCTTCGCCTCCGTTAAGGCCGGCGTGAAAGGCGAAGCGTCCAAAGACGCCAGCACGACGGCGACCCAAGCGAAGTCGAACGATCAGGGCTTTTCGCTAACCCAGTCCTTGTCGACCGAGATTGCGGACACCCACAACAGGATCAGCACCGATGCGGCGCGCTCGGCTTACGACCGCTCCCATTCGAGCGACAACGGGCAGCGCCATGTCGACTCATCGAGTTTCAGCTCACTGGAATCAATCACCGACACCGCGACGCGCCTGCGCGCGACGGGCAATCGGTTATCGGAAGATGCGACCAATGTCCGAAACGGCAGCGAGTCTGTCTCCGGAAACGAGGGAACCGCTTTCTTCAACTGGATGATCCAGGAGAAGGGTCTCACCGTCGGAGATGCCCGCCGCGTCTGGATCGGCGCGAACGCGGCTGACCTTGACCATGGTATGGCGCTGGCTCAGGAGTACAACAATCTGCAAGCGGATAGCTTGGCCGCCAAATACGACGCCGCAGCAACGCCAAGGAAGGCCGATATTCCATTGACGCCAGACCTCGCCAGGGCGGAGCAAGTCACGAATGCGATCAGTGACAGATTGGACCTCCAACCTGCGGTGGCCGTTCCATCGCGCAAAGTTAGCCTGGCAAAGCGCAGCCGAGGAAGAGAAGGTGCCGAGCCGGATACGCCAGCATCCGCCAATTGGCAGCCGCAAGCGCCGTCTCTCGACAGTAGCCTCCAGGCAGCCGCCTTCGCACAGCGGAATGCCAGCGCGGCATCAACGACGGATGCCGTCAACCAGGGTGTCGCACATGGAGAGAACACGCTCGGAAACCAGCAGGTCCGCGAACACATCAACATTACTGATCAGGTTGGCTCGACCAAAGACAAGGTTGTCGATGCTGGGAAAAAGCTGATTTCTAAAAAGCGGAAGCCGGACGGCTAGTACCGGCGAGCCATAGAGAAAAGCCATATCGCGGCCACAGCCGGAGCAATGGTCAACAACAAAACTTTGAGAACGTCAACGTCACGGAAACCATCCGACAATGAAAGCCAGCCGAAAAACGCCGAAATGAGCAGAGGGGAAAGCGACAAAACTATCAGGGCGAACCGTGTGGCCTTGTAGCTCCAAATGATCCGTCGGTTGAGCTGCTTCTTCAGGATTTTCTGCGCTTCGGGCGTCAGCTCGACGCCCGGTAGGACCGCTACCGTAGCAGGCTCCGATTTCTTGTCCACCATGTCCACCTCCCTCGCGGCGATCACGGTTTGTTCGTACGCTTCTTTCGAAGAATTGGCAAGGCGAGCGCCACATTTGTTTAGTTGAGTCAGAAACTTAGTTGCCCGCAGATCACAGTTCGATCGCGATTACAGAAGGATATTAGAAATGGATTGGGAAGATCTGATCCCCAATGACGAACTCGACCTGGGCGTGAAGGTCATTACCCGAAAAACGGCACTCTTGCTGCGGCTCGAACCGAAGATTATGGACCGGCTCAAATGGAAAGAGCGGCGCGTGAAAATCCAGGTCAGCCTGAAGCAGGGGAAAAAGCGCGTGCGGATCGTGCCAGCCTCGACCGGTTGGGATCTGGTCGACAAGAAAGCCAAGGGCGCCGAGATTTCGATCAGGCAACTGGTCGCCACCGGCAAATATACCCGCAAATGCGACGCCGCCATCGAAGGTGACGCGCTGGTCATTTCGCTGCCCGATGACTTCGAATTGAAGAATCCGGCGATGGTAATGCCTCCGCGCGCCCGCGCCGCGTGAGTAAAGTTGACCTAGCGCAACCTTTCCGGCACCAAGGTGCGGATTGGGGAGGTGTGCATGTTCGAAGTGCGCTTTGCGGTTCGCGAGTACGAGATCGACAGCCAGGGCGTGGTGAACCATGCAATCTATGTCAACTACCTGGAGCATGCCCGTAGCTTTTTCTTGCGTGCGCATGGTTTCGAATATGGGCGGCTGGTCGAGCAGGGCCTTCACCTGATGGTCGCGCATATGGCGCTCGATTTCCGGGAAGCGCTGCGTTCTGGCGATGAGGTGCTCGTTCGACTGTCAGCCGAGCGCGTCGGCGCGAAGCTCCATTTCCACCAGCAGATTCTGAGGGGAGCCGACGAGAGGGTCTGCGTCACCGCGACGACACATATCGTTTGCGTGCAGAACGGCCGCGTCACGCGGGGTGATTTCTTCGAGCACCTGATCAAAGACATCGAAAACGACCGGACCGCGGAAAGGGACGGATAGGGGGAGACCATGATACCAACGCGAGAGGCGCCAACACCTTTTGTCATCGACGGCCGGCTGAACACACTTGCCGCGATGGACGACTATTTCGCAATGGTCCGTCGCATGTTTCCCCACGATTTTGCCGAAGTGTCGCGACGGTACTTCTTCGAGTTTGACGACCCGACAAAGACCCTGGACGGACTCTATGATGCGAGTTCAGGTGCGCGGCTCGACAAGGATGCGCATTACGACCTGACCTGGTCGTTCGATCAGTATTGTCACAACACTGTCGGCCGGCAGGGTTACAAAGCCATTGGAAACAAGGACCTGTCCCGCTTTCTCAAGGCCTATTGGGGACTGCGAAACTTGCAGGCCGATCGAGGCGTCGGGGCGGTGAGTCTTGACGTTGCGACCTACTACGCAATGTCCATGGGCGCAGCGTTGCAATCGCTGGCCCAGGTCAAAGGCCGTCAGTTCGGTCGGGACATTGAAGACTGGGCAGTTTAAGAGATATTGCCCCGGTATCTTCGGTCGGCGGAACGTGACCTACACCTCCTCCGCCAACGACCTGACCAGTTCGACAAGTCGACGTCGTTGTCGTCCATTACCGATGCGCGGAAAGGCTGACGCCAGTTCGATCCCCTCGCTCGTCATCAGAAACCCGTAGACCATTTGCTCCGACGTCGACTCGGAAAAGCCGTCGACGACGTCATGTCCGCCATAGCCTTCGAAGAAATATTGGATGGGCGCCTTGAGCGTCCTGGAAATCTCGTACAGCTTTGATGCGCTTATTCGATTGAACCCCCGTTCGTACTTTTGTACCTGCTGGAAGGTGAGATCGATCGTTGCCGCCAGCGCCTGTTGGCTCAGACCTAAGAATTTCCGGCGCATGCGTACGCGGGCGCCAACGTGAACGTCCACGGCGTTTGGCGTTTTACTTTCCGCTGCCTCGGCTCTTTGTAGTTTCATTCTGTTCCCCTAATATGTCGTGCGGGCCATTTCGCGCGCAGTTGGTAATACGCGATCTCGTTTCGATTGGCCTTGAGCCGCCGTCAGTCGAAGAAATCGAGTAGGTTGAACCGTCGACGGCGTCCGCCGTGTTCGCCTCGGTGTCCATTGCCGTCGTTTCCATGACCGCGCCGGCCGTGATGATCATCTCGATAGTCCGCACGATCATCTTTTCGCGGACTATAGGCACGCCCGGTCAGTTGGTCCTCGGCCCCGTGGTCGCCGGAGAGCGCGCTGGCTTCCGCAAGGCTCAGCAATTTTTCAAGCTCACCTCGGTCCAACCAAACGCCTCGGCATTGGGTGCAGACATCGATCAGCACGCCTTCCTTAAGCACTTCGCGAAAGCTTCCCTGGCAAACTGGGCAGGTCATTGCAGACATAGATTTTCTCAACTTGTCGACTGGTCAGAAATTAAGATGCGAGGACGGCAGGGGCCGTCTTCTCCCGTGGCGCGTTGTGGAGTGGAATTTTTCCGACGACGAATTCCGCGTCGCGACCGACGCCCATAATCAGCCCCGACGACGCGCTGGCTTGGTGGGGTCGGCCCAAAAAGAAGAGACCAGGGACGGGTGAAACGCCCTGATCCATCAGGAAATGACCCGCCGAGTCCTTCGCGGCAGGAATGTCGATCCATCGCGTGTCCAATAGGTGTCCCAACGCCCAAACCACAGACCTAACCGTCGCCTGGCTGCCGTCCGAGAAGGTCACGACGTTGCCGGAGGCAGTGATCAGCCGCGGCTTCCATTTGACGCCGAGATCGACGAGAGCTTCCTTTTCGGGAACACTGGTTGGAATAAAGTCGATCCGCGGGCGGTTCGGCTTGAACTTCCGCACCTTGTAGACGCCGAGCTTTCCCAACCACCACCACATGGTCTTTCCAAGGAAACGCTCCGGGAGGACCACTCGGGGCCGCCCCGTCGCGAGGAAAACCTCATGAGTGGCCGCCAGTTCCGCTGCGATCTCCCGGCCTGCCGCGCCGTCGCCAGCTACAAGCACCGTACCGGGAGGGACATTCTTCGGATTGCCGTAATTGTAGGTGTGGAACTGAGCAACCTTGGGACTGAAGTCCTTGCGCATGGGTGGGAGCGCCGCGCCCGGATAGGTTCCGAAAGCGAGGACCACGTTTCGCGCCCGAATGATCGGGTGGTTGGGAATGACGAGAGTGAAAAATCCGTCCGCAGTTTGAGTGACGCGGTCGACCCGCACCCCAAACTTGACCGGAAGGTCAAACGCCTTCGCGTAGGTTTCCAGATAGTCGGCGAATTCACTGGCGGCCGGACGGCCAGCCGGATCGCCGGGCATAAGCATGCCCGGCAACCCGTTCAATTCCCGCGGTGTGATTAGGACCAGGCTGTCATAGCGATTGCGCCACATCTGACCGACACGCCGTTCCCGATCCACGATGAGGAAGTCCGCTCCCGCTTGTTTCAGGAAATAGCCGGCCGCCAGCCCTGACTGTCCGGCGCCGATGACCACGACATCGATCACCTTCGAACGTGGAACAGTTTCGACCGGCTTAGGCATTGCCGGCCCCCTTCCATCCCAATAGCCGCATGGCATTCAGGGTTACGAGGACAGTGGCGCCGGTATCGGCCAGGATGGCGGGCCAGAGGCCAGTGATGCCGATGATTGTCGTAACGAGGAAGACGGCCTTCAGGCCCAGGGCGATCGTAATATTCTGCGTGATATTGCTCATCGCAGATTTGGACAAGCCGATCATGTCGGCGATGTCCTTGACCCGGCCGTGCAAAATAGCAGCATCGGCTGTTTCAAGCGCTACATCGGTTCCGCCACCCATTGCAATGCCGATGTCCGCTGCGGCGAGCGCCGGCGCGTCGTTGATGCCGTCGCCGACCTTGGCAACCGTTTCGCCTTTTTCCTGAAGCTCCTTGACGATTGCCTGCTTGTCCTCAGGTAACAGCTCCGCACGGGCTTCCATGCCGAGTTGCTGCGCGATCGCAGTCCCGGTTCGTTTATTGTCGCCGGTCAGCATGAGCGTCTTGATGCCGAGGTTCTTCAACGCATCGAGGCCGGCCTTGGCATCTTCGCGCGGCTCATCTCGAATTGCCACGTAACCGGCAATCTTGCCGTCGATCAGGAGGATCGAGACGGTCTTGCCATCGTCGTTTAGTTTCTCGATCTGCTTCTTGTCGTCCTCGGACAGTGGCACCTTTTCTTCTGCCGCCTTCGGGGAAAACAGGGCCACCTCCTTGCCATCCACCTTACCTACGACGCCTTTGCCGCCGATGGCCTTGGCGTCTTGAGCCGAGCCATGATCGACTTTGCGCGCCTTGGCTTCGTTAAGGATGGCAACCGCAAGGGGATGGTTGGAACCCGACTCCAGTGAGGCTGCCAGCTTCAGCAGCTCCGCGTCCTGCATGTCCTTTCCGATGATATCTGTCACCTTGGGCTTGCCCTCGGTGAGGGTGCCTGTCTTGTCCATCGCTACGAACGTAACCTTCCGGAACGTCTCAAGGACCGCTCCGCCTTTCATGAGCAGGCCTCGCCTGGCGCCTGCCGATAAAGCCGCTGCAATCGCCGCCGGCGTTGAGATGACGAGGGCGCAGGGGCAGCCGATGAGCAGGACGGCGAGACCCTTATAGACCCATTGAGACCAGGAAGCGCCCATGAGCAGAGGAGGGATGACCGTCACCAAAGCTGCGAAGACCATGACGCCCGGGGTGTAGTAGCGCGAGAAGCGATCAATGAAGCGTTCGGTGGGGGCTTTCGATTCCTGCGCTTCCTCGACCAGCTTGATGACGCGGGCGATCGTATTGTCCTCGGCCGTCGCCGTGATGCGGACCTTGAGGACGCCTTCGTCGTTGATGGTCCCGGCATAGACCTGATCGCCCACGGTTTTCTTTTTGGGGACGGATTCGCCTGTGACCGGGGCCTCGTCGACGGCACTTTCGCCCTCGGTGACCTGGCCGTCGGCTGGGATGCGATCGCCAGGTTTTACGATGACGATATCATCGAGCTTCAGCTCGCTCGCCTGAACCTTGACCGGCTTGCCGTCGCGTTCAAGCGTGGCTTCTTTCGGGACGAGCGTAGCAAGGGCCTTGATGCTGGCGCGCGCGCGGCCGGCGGCGAAACCTTCGAGCAGTTCGCCCACCAGGAACAGAACGATTACGACCGCGGCTTCCTCCGCCGCGTTAATGACAATCGCGCCGACCGCGGCGACCGTCATCAGGGTCTCGATCGTGAACGGGTAGCCTTTTGTGATCCCCTTGAAGGCCCGTCCGGCAATCGGAACGAGGCCAACGAGCATGGCGACGATATAACCCCACGGGGCGGTGTACGGTAAAAGCTTGGCAATGAGATAGGCCAGGCCGAAGGCGGCGGCACAGGCCAATGTCAGCCGCGCCTTGGCAGTCTTCCAGATCGGCCCGTCTTCCTCCTCGTGGTCGTGACCATGCAGACCTTCGAGTTCGTCGTCCTCGTGATGGTGCTCTGTGTTCTTAGCAGTCTTTCCCCCAGTCGCCTTCTTGGATTCCTTGCCCTCATCCGGAGGGCAGCATGGATCATGTGCCATGACATAGTCTTTCGTATGGGATCAGGTGGCCCGGATTTTCGGACGCAATTCACCTGTCGTGGAGTTGGTGGGCGCCGGTTCTCCGGCGTCCGGTCGGTGCTACACGTGCGTGTCCGGTTCGAGTGCACACGGAACACCCGTGTCCCCCAGTTCGATCTGGACAGTTGCGTGGTTGATGGCGAAGTCTTCTTCGAGCTCGTGGGCAAGGTGTCGAAGGAAGGCATCGCCGGGGTGTCCGCCCGGCATGACAATGTGCGCGGACATGGCGGTTTCAGTTGTGCTGAGCCCCCAGATGTGAAGGTCGTGAACTGTGTCGACGCCCTCCTTACCTTGGAGGAATTCGCGAACTTTTTGCGTGTCGACGCCAGTGGGAACGGCGTGCAGGGACAGGTTCATCGAGTCCTTGAGCAGGCCCCATGTGCCCAGCATGATGATGGCGGCGATGACCAGACTGACAACCGGGTCGAGCCAGAGCCAACCCGTTGCAAGCATGATGGCACCGGAGACGACGACGCCGGCAGACACGGCGGCGTCGGCGGCGAGGTGCAGGAAGGCGCCCCGGACGTTGAGGTCGCCCTTGGAACCGCTCATGAACAGAAACGCCGTGAATCCGTTGACGAGTATGCCAACGCCCGCGACGATCATGACGGTGACGCCGGCCGAAGGTTCAGGGTTTTCGAAACGCTGAATCGCTTCCCACGCGACGCCGCCAACGGCCACCAGGAGGAACACGGCATTTGCCAAGGCAGCGACGATCGAGGCGCTGCGCAGGCCGTAGGTGTATCGGCCGGAAGGTTGGCGCTTGGCCAGGATGGTGGCGCCCCATGCGACAAACAGGCCCAGCACATCCGAAGCGTTGTGACCGGCATCGGCCAGCAACGACAACGAATTGGCTTTGAGGCCATAAAGAATTTCCCCGCCGATAAAGAGCGAGTTGAGGAGAATACCGACCAGGAAGGCTACGCCGAAATCCTTAGGCGCATGACTGTGTCCACCTGGACCATGTGAATGTCCGTGCCCGCCATGTCCATGCGCATGACCGTGGCCCTTGCCGGCGCCATGGTCGTGATCATGGGTATGCGAATGGTTGGGATCGGAATGGTCGTGAGTGTGAGCCACGGTATTAACTCCTCGATGTCGTTGGACTTGCCTGGATCGGTCCGGCTAGATCGGACTGGCCTGCCCGGTTAGGCTTTCGCAGAGCTTGCGTTGCCGGGTGATGTGGTCGGCTGCGGCGTCGCCATACTTGCGAGAAATCGCCGCCAGTCGTTCATTGCATTGCTGCATGAGAGCTGGCGCTGTCGCGTCCGTCGCATTCGCCATTTGCCAGCAGAGGTTTCGCATCTCTTTGACCTCGGAGCCGGGGTCATTGTCGATCTGCGATCGACGCCTGGCGCCGCTGTTGCGATAATCCGCCTTCTGATGCGCAGGCCAGATGGCTTCCGATTGGCATTGATAGCTTAGGCTCGTACGGGCCTTGGCGTCCTGGATGCTGTTTCCGGGAAACGGACCCGAAGGGGCGGTGGCGCATCCAACCAGCGCCACCGCCATCGCCGCTCCCGCGGCGACGTAAGGGAGGGCGTGGGGGGTCATTTGTCGCCTACCCTTACGATTATGACCGCCTCCATCGTAATCAGGGCGATACCGTTGATGTCATCCAGGCTGTTGACGAAGGCCTGCAGTTTTTCCTGGTCGTCGATCATCTCGATGACGACCGAGCGTTCGTCCTCCAGAATGTGCCGTGTGCGCAGGTGCGCGTTGCGGCCAAAGCCCAGACGGGCATCCAGGACGGTTGCGCCGGCAATGCCTTGCTCGCGTGCTCGCTGGCAAATGATTTGGAAGACCTTGGTCGAGCCGGAATAGGCGTTTTCGCTTGTGTAGATTCTCAGCAGTTTGGTGGTGTTCATGAAATTCTCTCCTGTAGGGAGTCTCGGCGCACGCTGCGCGGCGCCGAGACTTTCTGCCTATGCGTGGTGGTTGACTTCCGCCGGAGCTTCAGTGGTTGGCTTTACGCGCTTTTTCTGAAAGGCGCCCAGGACAACGGCCGAAATCGCCGGAAGGACCAGGAGCGTGAGGAAGGTCGCACCGACAAGGCCGCCGATGACGACCATGGCCAGGGGCTTTTGAACCTCGGCGCCGGTACCGTGGGCTAGAGCCATCGGGATGAAACCGATGGCCGGCACCAGGCCGGTCATGAGGACCGGACGCACCCGCTCGTACACGCCGTTGATGATGGCGGTCTTCAGTTCCACACCGCTTTCGATGTGGCTTCTGATGTTGCTCATCACGACCAGGCCGTTGAGGACGGCGACACCCGACAAGCAGATGAAGCCGACGGCGGCCGACACCGAGAAGGCGATGCCGGTTGCGGCAAGGGTGAAGACACCTCCGGCCAGGCCAAGCGGCACGGCGGTGAACACTGCGATAGCGCGACCGAAGCTGCCGAGTGCGAGGTAGAGCAGGCCGAAGATCACCGCGAAGCAGATCGGCACAACCAGCATCAGGCGATCGGAGGCCGCCTTCAGGTTCTGGAATTGGCCACCCCATTCCAGGTAGGAGCCGGCCGGAATTTCGACGGCTTCGACCTTAGGCAGGGCTTCCGCGACGAAAGAACCGACGTCCCGGCCGCGAACGTTGGCCTGGATGACCACGCGGCGCTTGCCGTTTTCGCGGGAAATCTGGTTCAGCCCGTCGGTGAAGTTGAAGCGCGCAACCTGGCTTAGCGGGATGGTGCCTTTGCCGTCCGGCAGGACGATCGGCAGAGCCATCAGCTCATCTAGATTGTTGCGAGTCTGCTGAGGCACGCGAACCATGATCGGAAAGCGACGGTCGCCTTCGAAGACCAGGCCTGCCTCGCGTCCGCCCATGGCGGCCGAGACGGTATCGGCAACGTCCTCGACCGACAATCCGTACTGGGCGATAGCGGCCCGGTCGAACTGCACGTCGAGGGTAGGGGAGCCGCCCGTTTGTTCGGCTTTCACGTCGGCGGCGCCTGGAACGGATTGAAGTGCCGCTACGATCTTTGCCGCCGATGCCGACATCTTGTTGAGATCGTCGCCGTACAGCTTGATCGCGACGTCGCCGCGAACGCCGGCGATCAGTTCGTTGAAGCGAAGCTGAATCGGCTGGCTGAGTTCGTAGGCGTTCCCAAGTTGGGCATTCGCCGTCTTTTCGATCTGCTCGACGACCTCAGACTTCTTCTCGACGCCTTTCGGCCACTTATCCTTCTCCTTCAGGATGACGAAGCCGTCCGAGACGTTGGGCGGCATTGGGTCGGTGGCGACTTCTGCCGTGCCGGTCTTGGAGAACATCAATTCGACTTCGGGCAGGGCCGTTATGGCCTTTTCGACGTCGAGCTGCATCTTGAGCGACTGCTCAAGCGAGGTCGAAGGCACCCGCGAGGAGGAGAGAGCGACGTTCTTCTCATCGAGCTGCGGGATGAACTCCTGGCCCAGTGTAGTGTAGACGACGCCCGCCAGAAGAAACACGGCGGCGCCACCGGCGATGAAGCGCCACGGCTTAACCACAGCCATCTTCAGGAAGGGTTCGTAGATCGTCTTGGTCTTTGCGACCAGCCAGACATCTTTTTCCGCGACCTTGCCGCGGATCAGGATCGCGACCATTGCCGGGACAAAGGTGAGGGACAGGACGAAGGCCGCGCCCAGCGCCAGCATGATGGTGATGGCCATGGGTGAGAAGGTCTTGCCTTCAACCCCGGAGAAGGTGAACAATGGAGCGAACACGAGGAAGATGATGGCTTGGCCAAAGATGGTCGGCTTGATCATTTCCTGGCCCGCGGCCATGGTTTCTTCCAGGCGCTCTTTTAAAGACAGGAGACGACCTTCGTGGTGCTGACGTTCGGCTAGTCGCCTCAGACAGTTCTCGATGATGATGACGCTGCCGTCCACGATCAGGCCGAAGTCCAAGGCGCCAAGGCTCATCAAGTTTCCAGGCACTTTGAAGTAGTTCATGCCGCTCGCCATCATCAGGAACGAGAACGGGATGATGAGCACGGCGATCAACGAGGCCCGCCAGTTGCCAAGCAGAAGGAACAGAGCTGCGGCGACGAGGATCGCGCCCTCCGTAAGGTTTCGTTCGACGGTCGAGACGGTAGCATTGACCAGCTTGGACCGGTCGAGCGTGGTGGTGATCGAGATGCCGGCAGGGAGGGACTTCTTGACGTTTTCAAGACGTTCACCGACCGCCTTTGCGACGGTGCGGCTGTTCTCGCCGATCAGCATCAAGGTGGTGCCCACGACGACTTCGTGGCCGTTCATGCTGGCTGCACCTGTGCGCAGGTCGCCACCGACTGAAACGTTGGCTACATCACGGACAGGGATGCCGACGCCATTGCGTGTGGCGACAATCGCCGAGCTGATTTCTTCCTGCGAACGGATGCGGGCATCGGCTCGGACCAGGAAGGCTTCGCCGCCGCGGTTGAGATAGTTTGCACCAGCGGAAAGGTTTGACGCCTCGAGCGCCTTGGCCAGTTCCGAATAAGAGATCCCAAGGGCTGTCATGCGTGAGGGGTCAGGCTCGACGACAAACTGCTTCTCGTAGCCGCCGATGGAGTCGACGCCGGCCACGCCCTTTACGGTGCGTAGTTGAGGGGCGATGATCCATTGCTGAACGGTACGCAGGTAAGCAGCACGGGCCACATCGGTCGTCAGACGATCGCCTTCGGGTGTGAGGAACGAACCGTCGGATTGCCATCCCGGCTGACCGTTATTGATCTTGGCGCCCTTACCGCCTGGGTTCGTGAAGTCCACCGAATACATGTAGACTTCGCCGAGGCCGGTCGTGACCGGGCCAACGCCAGGCTGAACGCCATCGGGCAAGCTGTCACGTGCTTGGGTCAGGCGTTCGCTAACCTGTTGGCGAGCGAAATAAAGGTCGGTCTTGTCGGAGAAGACCGCCGTGACCTGGCTAAAGCCGTTACGCGAAAGGGAGCGCGTGGTTTCAAGGCCGGGAATACCGGCCAAAGCCGTTTCGATGGGGAAGGTGACGCGCTTCTCCATTTCGATCGGAGAGAGGCCCGAACTGACCGTATTGATCTGGACCTGGCGGTTGGTGATGTCGGGCACGGCATCGATTGGCAGCTTGGTCAGCTGCCAAGCACCGAACGCGCCGACGAGCACGGTTAAGATGAGAACCAGCCATCGTGCTCGGACGGACAGGTTGATGAGGTTGCCTATCATCCTATTCCTCCTCTGCGCTCTTGCTGATTTCGGCCTTCAGGAGGAAGGCGTTCTTCGTGGCGATGGCGCTACCGGATGGCAGCCCGGACACGATCTCAATGCGACCGGCGCTGCGTTGGCCTGTCACGACCGGTTGGGGTTTGAAGCCCGTGCTGGTGCGGACGAAGACTACGTCCCGGCCATCGACTGACTGCACCGACTCCTCCGGCACGACGATCGCTGAAGTCCCGCCTGCTGCGGCTCCCGAAACGAACATGCGCACACGGATGCTGCGGCCAGGAACGAGTTGAGCACCTGGCGCGTCGATGACGGCCGTAGCGGTACGCGTTGCAGCATCCAGTGACGGCGTAACCGAACGGACACGGCCTTCGACATTCTGGCCGTCACCGGTGTCGATCAGGACGCGGTCGCCAGCTGCCACGCGCGGCGCATCGACGGCGCTGATCGCCGCTTCGATTTGCGTTTTGGCCGGGTCGGAAACGCGGAAGAGTTCCGTTTCCGGTTGGACGAACGCGCCCAAACTGGCGGTCGCGGCGGTGACGCGGCCCGAGATCGGGCTGATCACGCGCGTGCCACGGCCATCGGATGTGACGCCGGCGTTGCTGGCGGCGATGCTGGCGCGAGCAGCGTCCGCGTTGGCTGCTTCGGCTTCTGCAACCGCTTGCTGATACTCTGCCTTCGGCGTAATGCCCTGCTCGAAAAGAGACTTTTCGCGAGCGAGCGTCTGTTGGGCAAGTGTCGCTTTGGCGGCGGCGGAGCGACGGTCGGCTGCGATTTGAGCTGCGTCGTTGCTGCTGACCAGGGCCAGTGTTTCACCGGCCTGAACCGGATCACCAAGCCGTTTGAAGATTTGCGTCACCGTGCCGCCGGCGCGCGCCGTCATGACGGCTTGACCGGAGGGGGCCGACATTACCGAACCCTGAGCGAGGATTTCGGAAGACAGTCCGCCAGCTTCGACAGTCTGGACGATAATGCCGGCCTGTTGAATTGTCTCTGCCTTGACGGTCAGGACCTTCGGAGCGGCTGCCTCAGCTTTTTCCTCGGTGGCCGCTTTCGGAGCCGAAGGCGACGTCATTTTCGCGATGCCGAAGCCCAGAAGGGCTGCTACGATTACGGCTGCAGCGACGCCGCCGTAAAGGGTCTTGTTGGTCGCTTTTTTGGGAAAGGTTTCGTTACGCATTAGAGGTCTCCGAATGGGGCGACGCCTTGCAGACGCGCGAGCGTCGCTTCGGCGTTGAGGCGCTCGACACGTGCGGTCAGGGCCTGGGACCTTGCGTCCGTCAGGGCACGGCGAGCGTTGAGAACTTCAGCCAGGGGGATTTTGCCGCTTTCGTAGCCGACCCGTGTCAGCCGATAGGCCTCCTCGGCTGTGGTTTCGGCATTTCGGGTCGCGGTCACATGCGTACGTGCGGCAAAGAGGGACGCCAAGGCTGAGCTGGTTTCGGAGACCGCGTCCAGGCGCGCCTGTTCGAGGCGAGCCAGCGCCGCGTCGCGTTGCGATCCAGCGGCAGCGACGTTGCCGCGATTACGGTCGAATACCGGGAAGGGCATGCTCACCCCGCCCACCAGCGCACTCGTGCGGTCGGCCTGAAGGCGCCGGACACCAAGAGACACCGTGGCGTCCGGTACGCCAAGGCTCTTCTGCACCTTGATTTGGGCTTGGGCGCTTTCGACGTCTGCCTTCGCTGCCAAATACGACGGCGTCGTCAGAGGGTCGATGTCGGGCGGCGTTTCATTGACGTCCGCGTGCGCCAGGATGTCCTGCGAGACGGAAGTGAAAGGAACCGGCGAACCCGAAATCGCCGTCAATCTGGCGAACGCTTCAGCCCGCGCGGCCTTGGCTTCGTCGACCTCGGCGCGCGCAGACTCTGTGGCGGCCCGGGCTTGAGCCTGACGAAGCTGGGCTTCTTTCCCGGCATCGACCAAGGCTGTGACCCGGCGATCGTCCTCTTCGGTCAGCGTGAGGGCGTCGGTCGCTAGAGCGAGTCTTTTGTCTGCCGCTTCAGCTTGGATATACGCAAGCGCGAGGTCGTAGCCATAGTCGGCGACGGTTTGGGACTTCTGCGCTTGAGCGGCTCCAACCCCCGCTCGGCCCGCTTGAATTCGGGCCGAACGTTTGCCGCCGAGTTCTAGGGTTTGGTCGATGGAGAAGGTCGTCTCGGCAGACCGGAAATCGCGGTACGAATCTCGGCCGCCGAAATTTTCGGACTGGAGATTGAGAGACGGGTTCGGGCGCGCACGCGCTTGTGTCAGGAGGTTATTGGCCTGATCGACATTGGCGTTAGCTTCACGCAGGCGAGGGGAGTTGGCGGACTGAGCAAGCAACTCTTTGTACGACGGCGCCGCGTCTGCGAGCGCCGTGTTGAAACACAGCCCCCACAGACCAGCCACCGCCACCGCTGCCACGAGCGGCTTTGGGGACATGAATGTCATTAGATCCTCTGGATATTGAAAAAATGTGCAGATTCACTGCGTCAGGTCGTGACGCAGGTGCACTCAGCCTCGCGGAGGCTGTTCAATATCCGACGGTCCAGCTTGCTTCAGCTGAGCACCGTTGACAGGGCGCGACAGGCGCGCAGAAAGCGTCGGCGGGAACGCGACGCTGACAAAATCGTTGATTGCGCCCAGTTGTACGCAACCGCCGCAGTGATGATGGTGAGGGACGGGTATGCTGTCGTGCGCCAGGCCGCCACCGTCGTCTTCCGGGCTACACACCGTCTGTTTTACACAAACGTCTGTCCATCCGCCGTCAGCCACCATAACTTCGCCTGCAGCTTTATGCTGCAGCGTGACATAGGCTTCCGCTTGCGGGGCCATCGAAACCATCAAGCCGAACATCGCGCACAGAACCGTCAGCGCGTTGCGCACGCGGCAGAGGTTTGCACAGATGGTTATAAGCCTGAACAAGGGTGTTCGATCCGATTGGGCTAGGGCACCTAGTTAGATACACGCGAACATAGGCGAAAACTAGTAAGAAAACCGTTTATGCGACAAATAGTCCGTCAACGCCGATCTTACTGTTATTGTGTTTCACTTAGTGGCGCCGGGTATTTGATACGGTGTAACACGCCGCCGCCCGCGAAAATCCAGGCATCAAGGCGTTGATGAACTGGAATCGTCGCTTTCGGACGAAGATTTACTACAGTCGTCTTTAACGATCTTATAGAATTTGTCTCGCGGATTGCGAGACATCTTTTCAGTATGATAGCTGCACGTAGGTTCGGTGCCTGGGGCAGGGGTATCGACCGAAGCACAGCCGGCGGCCGACAGAGCTGCCAGCGAGGAGATTATCAGGGCGCGAAAGCGGCGGGGCGAGGTCATGGCTCTCATTACACTCTAGTGGAGTAAAAATACGATCTTGTATTTTCTTTCGCGGCGGACTTATCAAGTTGTACGGTAACTTAGATATTTCGGATCGGAGACACCATGGCTGCACTGATATTCATGCTCGTGCCGTGGTTTGCGCTTGCGATTGGCGGACTTATCGCCATGTTTCGTCCCCCGAGCGACACCTTTTCCGCGTCGACTCAACACCTGGCCGCGGGCGTCGTCTTCGCCGCCGCCGCGACTGAAGTCCTGCCGGACCTGACGCACCAGGGGTCAACTGCAGCAATATTGATTGGCGGCGGGCTTGGCCTACTCGCCATGTTTGGCATCAAGCAACTGGGCAAATACCTGAAGGGAGGCTGGTCTCTGATCATTCTGATCGCCATCGATATTTTGGTCGATGGCGTCGTATTGGGAATTGGCTTCGCCGCAGGTGCTCGCCAGGGCCTGCTTCTCCTCGTGGCCCTGACCCTCGAAATCTTCTTCCTCGGGCTGACTGCGGCCGAAGAGTTGAAGGAGACTTTAAAAACGCCGCTCAAAGTATTCCTTGGCCTGTTCCTTTGTGGTCTCTTGCTGCCGCTGGGGTCGCTTCTCGGGGCTCCAGTCCACACGCTGCCTCCATTCTACCAAGGGATTGCGTTCGCCTTTGCGCTGATAGCGCTGCTTTATCTGGTGACTGAAGAATTGCTGGTAGAAGCCCATGAGAAGCCGGATAGCCCATTCATAACCAGCATGTTCTTCGTCGGATTCCTGGGCCTGCTGGCCCTGGAGTCCGCCGTGCCGGCCGGCTGACGTCGCGAATGCTTTCCTTGAGGCTCGGTCAGCTTGCAATCACCGCCGGGTGCACCACGGCGGAGATCAAGAAATTCATGCGCGAGGGAGTGTTGCCCGCGCCAAACCTAAAGGGTACGAAGTTGGAAAGTTTCGATCAGCGTCATCTCAATCGATTGGAGCTGATTTTAGTTTGCCGCGAAGTCGACCTCTCGTTTCCGCAGATACGGGCACTGATGTCGACCGGCGACGACGCACTTCTCAGTGACGCCGCCGAGGTCGATTTGGCACGCCGAATTCAGACAAAGATCGAACGGCTGGAAAATTTGAGACGCTGGCTACGAACGAAAGCGAACAGCCGCCAAAGCGGCAGCTGATCAGTGAAAGGCCGCGAAACAGCGCATTGCCGCCGACGATTTTTGAGAGTCGTGCCGCGAGCCGATGGCGCTTGGCGCGACAATGTCTACCTCTGGGCCTGATTAGGTGAGGTGAGTATCGCATTCATTTGATCGATTTCCTGCTGCTGGGATTTTTCGATCGACTGGCATAGCGAGACGATCCGGAGGTCTGTGATTTTGGCCTTGCGGCACATCAGGATTGCACCAGAATGGTGAGGGATCATCGATTGCAGGAAGCCTGTATTGCCGACGAACGCTTGGGTGCGGATAAAGGCGAAAGACAGGACGAACGCGGCGGCGAGGCCCGCGTAGCAGATCGCGTTTTTTCGTTTGTCGGGATACATCATCGGCATGGACGCCAGCATGATGATCCCCATCGGCGCCGCCATAACGATGGCCATGTAGACGAAATTGATATTGGGGATGACGTCGGCGAAGGTGTTCACCATGACGAACATCAGGACGAACATCAAAACGGCATTAATGCCGAGCGATATCCAGAATTTAGGGTAGGGCGATTTGTTTTCGTGGTCGGTATGCGACTGCATGACAGGGCTCCATGAGGTTGGTCGTGACAGGTGGGTGCCCCCCCTGATTTCAGTCGATCGGCGTGTGTTCCGGCGCCGACGGCCGGTAGGTCGAGAATTTGAATTTGCGCATGTGGTGGCGAGCCGGGAGTTCGACGAGGTGGTGCAACACCATCGCGGCGGGTATGACGCCAATGACGAGGGTAAGCCAAAGCGCAAGCGGAAGGTGGTCCGGGTCGAGGTGAGCGACTTTTTGCAGGCCTTCGACGCTGACCAGTTGCCAGGGGATACAGACCATGTAGATGGCGAAACTGACCTCGCCGAGATAGACTAGGGGCGCCTGCGACAACAGGGTGGCCCCGTGGCGCGCAGCCAGGCCAAGCCCGAGGATAAGTAATGTGCAGCAGAGCACGGCGACCAGGTCTGGCCCGTTCAGGCACACCGTGAGCAGGAGCCCTGCCAAGCCCGTCCCCGCAATAGCCATGGACGCCGTTCGGGAGGTGATCCGTCCGGAACGCCAGACAAGCCAGGCGGCGCAGCCCAGCGCGAAACAGGGCACGATCCGCAAGGCGCCCCAGAACATCGTCGCTTCGGTCAGAGGAAAACCGGCAACCAGGGGAAACACGATATACAAGACCGCAAGCAGGACCGCTACAAGGCCTAGTGCGACGACCGGTCGAGACCACAGGGCAACCGCCGCAACGGCGAAAACGGGGAAGGTAAGGTAGGCAAACCATTCGGCTGAAATCGACCAGGACGGATGATTCCAACCACCATGCGGCGCAAGACCCCAGGCCTGGGTCAACGTCAGGTGAGCAGGCAGCGACGACCAGATGATCAGCTTGTCGCCGGCATGGATGCCAGCGAAGGACAAACCGCCAATAAGCAAGGCAAGCCCTGCGATGATCGACAGGTGCATGGGATATATTCGCGCGAGCCGCGCCCACAGGAAATCGCGATAGCCGAAGCGGCGGGCGCGAAAGCTCTCGAGATAGACGTGGCAAAGGATGAAGCCCGACAACACGAAGAACAGTTCAACGCCGAGATAACCTCGCGCGATGATGTTGGGGCGGTCGGCCTGAAGGTTCGGCCAGAAGTGGTAGAGCACGACCCACATCGCGGCGAAAAAGCGCAACGCCGTGAGCGGTTTCAGGTCCTGGGGCCGGTCGGCCGGCACGGTCTCGAAAGTCATTCTTGTTTCCCCTTATTATTTCGAAGTCATTGCGCTGCCGGCGGTTCCATCATGCCCAGCACCGCGATCAGAGCCAGGACGGCGGCGCCCGCCAAGGTTTCCCAGACAAGGCTGCGACGCAGATCGCCGATCGCCTTTGCCGTACCGCTGGCTGTGTTGGCATTCTCAAGAGCGGGCGTGAGACGAAACCTGTTCATGGCAGCAAGTCCGAGCATTGCGACGAACACCATGAGCTTGATGGCGAGAAGTCGCCCCCAACCGGTCGTAAGAACAGCCGAAAGGTTCGACAGGGAGATCAGAAACAGGCCGTTGACGATGCCCGTGGCAACCAGGATCGCGACCAGCAGGGTTCCTGTTCCGGAAAAACCCCTCAATGCGTCGATGAGTACCGAACGGTTTGGCTCCGAAGCCGCGTCGCTCGAACCCAGCAGCAGGAGGAAGGCGACGAGTGCACCGAGCCAGACGCCGGCCGCGAGGCTGTGCAGGATATCGCTGCCGACATGAAGCCAACCCAGAGACCCGTCGGTCGCCGCGCCGTGGCCGGTGAAAGCGAACGTGGCAAGACTCACGGCGCCGAACGCCAGGCTGGCCGAAATGGCAGGTCGGCTTGGCCTCAGGACTAGGGTCATGAGTAAGACGGCGAGGCTTGAGACGAAGCGGACAACCAGGGCATGGCCCCAGGACATGTCGGTCAGAATGGTGACGGCCGTGGCATAGTCCACTTGCGCGAGGGGTACCCCGCCCATGGTGGCAGATTGCGCGATCCACGACAAAAGACTGCCAATGAGCAGCGTCAGGGCTGCGCCGGCGAGCAAGGGTTTCGGCCAGCGCAAATGGCTGGCCGAAGCGTCGCCAGAGGGCGGCAGGCTCTTCAGGCAGAACAGGGCGGTACCGAAGACGATAACGGCGCCGCCATATTGAAGAAAGCGGGCCAGGTCCGCCAGAAGGCCTGCAGCGTCCATTCGCCGCCCCTATTTCACGGTAAAGGAGAGGGTGCCCTGGGTGCGGTGGCCGTCATCGGTCACGGCATGCCAGTTGACCTTGTAGACGCCTGGCGCGAGCGGCTTCGACGGCATGGCATGCAACATGGTGCCACCGCCAGCCACGGAGACCATGACTTCGACCTTGGTGCCATCGGCCTTGACGACCTCGAAGCCCGAGAGCTTGCCTTCGACCTTTTCATTGAAGGTCAACATGATCATTTGGGGGGAGGCGGTCGTCGAGCCGTCGGCCGGGGTAGCCTTGACGAGCTTCGCATGCGCGGAAGCCTCGCCAGCCACAAAGGGAAGGGCGACGAGAGCCGCGGCGAATACAAGATTGGTCAGTTTTTTCATGGGTTAGTCCTTTTGGTTGGGAAGGTTAGAACATCCAGCGGATGCCGACGCTCAATCGGGTATCCGTTGGCTTTTCGCCGCGAAGGCGGGCATAATCTGCTGTGCGGCCGAATTTCTGGTCGTAGGTAAGGTCGAGATAGGGCGCGAATTCCCGCCGGATCTCGTAGCGGGTCTGGATACCGATACTGGCATCCGTCAGGCCTGTGCCGAGACCAAGCGCGGGATCGTCCTTGCCGTTGAGATTGATCTCAATGCGCGGCCGCACGATCAGTCGCTGGGTGATCAGCCACTGGTTTTCCTGCCGCAGGCGGGCGCTGATGGCGCCGTCATCCCGCACAAAGACGTGCGCCTCGGTCTCGAAGAAGTAAGGCGCCAGACCTTCGACGCCGGTAGTGAAGTAGGTATGGGCCTTGGCCGCCGGCACGCCGGGCAGGGGGGAGAGAGAGGGCCTGAAATCTTCCCGCACGCCGACCTGCACGTCCCAGAAGGTCGCAACGTTGCGACTGTACATCGCCCAAAGCTCAGCCTTCTCGGTCTTGCCTCCTGTTACCTCGCCCTCGCTTTTCAGCCAGAGCTTGTTGATGTCGCCGCCGACCCAGCCGTCGAGGTCCCACCGACCGGTCGTCTCGTCGTCTTTCCGAGACAGATCGGTTTCGAGCGTGAACCCGTGGTAAATTCCGGGTTTGTGCATGTCAGCCATGGCGTCGAGGCCAGGTTGGCGGGTCTGGGCTTGTGCGTGCGCCGCGAGGGCAAGAGCGATGGCCGACACCGCCCCGCAGATAAGGCTAGTGCGCATGGTCACCTCCCATGTCCATATGGCTCATATCCATCCCAGGCATACTCGGCATGGACTCCTTCTTCTGTTGTTTCGGTTTGGGCTTGGCTTTCGGTTTCGCTTTTGAAGCCTTGGCCGGTGCCGTCGTCTTGGGCGGCGGTTGAG
Source organism: uncultured Asticcacaulis sp. (assembly GCA_936940865.1). Taxonomy (GTDB): domain Bacteria; phylum Pseudomonadota; class Alphaproteobacteria; order Caulobacterales; family Caulobacteraceae; genus Asticcacaulis. The sequence continues at coordinate 21,142 of CAKZJB010000080.1, forward strand.
TTCCGGAACTCGATGTCGAGGTTGAGTCTGCGGCCGCTGGCTTGTCCGTAGCTGGGGCGGTCATATCCATGTTGGACATGTCCATCTGGCCCATGCTTTCCGGCTTCGTCGCGGGTGCCTGGGTCGGCGCGGCGGCGGGTGCGCTCATCTGCATGCCGCCATGATCCATTGTCATGCCCGATTGCGGATTGGAGGCGTCTGTCTGAGGTGAGCCCATGTCCATGTTCTTCATGTCCATGGCCTTCATGTCGCCGTGGTTCATGTCCATGCCGGCGGCCATCGGCGCCATCGTGCCGGGGACCGGCTTTACCGGCGCTCCATCGGCGGTCCTGTCATCCGGAAGAACGGGCTGCCCTGGAGGCGACACCACGACATCGGTCATCATGCCTGACAGCATGTGGAACATCAGATGGCAGTGGAACGCCCAGGTGCCGACGTTGTCCGCGGTCAGAAGGACCGACACGGTTTGGCCCGGCGGAACGATGACCGTGTGCTTGTTCGGCAGCTTGTCGGCCGGTTGACCGTTGTCGAGCTGGACGAACATGCCGTGCAGGTGCATCGGATGCGCCATCATGCTGTCGTTGATGAAGGTGAGACGGACCCTTTCGTTGTAGGCGAGGTGGATGCCGACCGCCGGATCGAAGGTCTTGCCGTTTATGGTCCAGATGTAACGCTCCATGTTGCCGTCGAGATGAACCGTAATCTCGCGCGTCGGCTCCCGGAGGTCGGCCTGAACCCCTGCAAATTTAAGGTCGCTGTAATCGAGTATAGTCGTCCCGGCAGGCGCATGATGATCGCCCCAGGCGGCGGGCGCATCCATGGCGGACATGTCCATCTTCGGGTCGTCCATCATCATCTTCTGCATGTTCATATCTGACATGCTCAGAATCGAGCGTGGACGCTGCGCGGGAATTTCGCCCTTCATGCCTTCCCGTGGCGCCAGGGTACCGATCGCGAATCCGGTCCGGTCGATCGACTCGGCGGCAATCGTGTAAGCCTTGTCGTCCTGGGGCGTGACGATGACGTCGTAGGTCTCGGCATTGCCGATGCGGAACTCGTCGACGTCGACGGGCTCTACGGGTTGGCCGTCCGCTGAAACAACGGTCATTTTCAGGCCAGGAATTCGGATGTCGTACATCGTCATGCTGGCGGCGTTGATGAAGCGGAGCCGGATGCGTTGGCCGGACTTGAAAAGGCCGGTCCAATTTTGCCCGGGCGTCATGCCGTTGATCGTGAAATGATAGCCCTCGACGTCGGACAGGTCGGTGGGGAGCATGTTCATCTTGCCCCACATGCCGGCAGAGGCGAGTGCCTTGCCGAGCCCCATCTTGTGAACGTCGTTAAAGAAGTCACCGACGGTGCGGCGATGGTACTGGTAGTAGTCCGAGGACATCTTCAGGTGCGCCTGGATATCCTCAGAATCTTCGAGGCTCTCGTCGGCAAGGACAATGGTATAGTCTTGATCGGACTGGACGAGGTCGGCGCTCGCTGGCGCAATCAGGAGGCCAGCATAAAGGCCGTCCTGTTCCTGTCCCATCGAGTGGGCGTGGTACCAATAGGTTCCGGCCTGTTTGATCGGGAAACGGTAGGTAAAGGTCTGGCCCGGCGCAATGCCGTCGAAACCGTTGAAGCCGGGGACGCCGTCCTGTGACCCCGGCACGATCATGCCGTGCCAGTGGATCGAGGTTTCCTCCTTCAGCGTGTTCGTCACGTGGATGACGGCCTCGTCGCCTTCGGTGAAACGCAAGACCGGGCCAGGGATCGTTCCGTTGATCGAGATCTTGTTACGTGTATGGCCATCGATCGAGACGGATTTGCTCCCGATCGTGAGATTGTATTCGCGGATTTCGGCCTGGGCCGCCATTGGCGCGAACGCGACGGCGAGCCAGCCCAACACCGCGTAAAGCAGGTGTTTCATTGGGGAGATGTTCCTGGAAATGGACAAGGGGTGGCGCACGCGAACGCGTGACCGAGGGTGACTTGTCGATCAGGATCAGGCTCTGGGAGGTCGCTTCAGTGTATCGGCGAGGTAGGAACGCAGGATTTGCGTCTTCGAGGCGCCTGTGTTGGCGGCTTCTATATGAAGAATTGCAAATCCGACAGGCGCCAAGACCGGCGCTGTTGCCGGACAATGGCTGAGAGGACAATTGCAGCCTTCCGCGCAACACCCTTTTCCGTGGCCTGTCGGCGCCTTTGCCGGCTTCGCCTTGTCGTGTGCGTGCTCGGCCGCCATTGCCTTGGCGCAGGCGTCGCTCATTCCGGCCATTTCCGGCATGACCGACTGCGCGGAACCTGCCGTTGATACTTTGTCCTCAGGGCCAACGCTCATGGCAGCGGCGTGCATGGGCGCTGATATCGTCACGAAGACGAATATCAGTCCCACCATCAACCGTGTCCAGAGCTTGAGCATGCGCATCAGTTAGAGCGATTATTGTTAAAATGAAATGAGAATGTGGCGATGCGCACTATACCCCTATAGGGTATAGTGCGCAACAACTAAAGACGGACATTCCGGATGCGCAAGCTGTTGCCGATCACCGAAACCGAGCTGAACGCCATAGCCGCTGACGCTATGATCGGCGACAGCAACAATCCGAAGGACGGATAGAGGACGCCAGCGGCGATGGGCACGCCGAGCACATTGTAGGCGAAGGCGAAGACGAGGTTTTGCTTGATGTTCCGCATGACCGCCTGGCTGAGGGCGCGCGCCTTGACGATGCCGCGCAGGTCGCCTTTGATCAGGGTGATGCCGGCGCTCTCCATGGCAATATCGGTACCATTGCCCATGGCGATACCGACGGTCGCGGCGGCAAGGGCGGGTGCATCGTTGACGCCGTCGCCGGCCATCGCGACCTTGCGGCCTTTAGCCAACAAGCCCTCGACGACCTCGGCCTTGCGGTCGGGCAAGACGCCGGCTTCGACCTCCTCGATTCCAAGCGTCTTGGCGACCGCGCGTGCCGTAGCCTCGTTGTCGCCGGTCAGCATGACCAGTCGCAAGCCCTCGGCCTTCAAGGCCTTGAGCACCTCGGGCGTCGAGGCCTTCACCGGATCGGCCACAACGATGATGCCAGCGGGCTTGCCATCGAGCGTGGCATAGATGGCTGTCTGGCCTTTTTCTCGGAACGGTCGGGCCAGTTCGGTGAGGGTCTCGTCTTCACCGACCAGGGCCGAGTTGCCGAGCGCCACGGAGACTCCGTCGACGGTTCCCGTTACGCCCTTGCCTGTCGGAGATTGAAAATCATCGACCTTACGGCTTGCCAGGCCCTTCTCCCTGGCGCCTCGAACGATGGCGTCGGCGATCGGATGTTCGCTCGCGGATTCCAAGGCTGCGGCGAGGGTGAGCAACTGGTCGGCATCGACGCCGGCCAGGGTTTCAACGGCAATAAGGGTAGGCTTGCCCTCGGTAAGGGTTCCCGTCTTGTCGAAAACGAGCGTGTCTACGCCCTCGAAGGCCTCAAGAACCGCCGCATCGCGCACCAGGATGCCTTCGCGCGCGGCCCGCCCGGTGCCCGCCATGATGGACATCGGCGTAGCCAGTCCCAACGCGCAGGGACAGGCGATGATCAGGACGGCAATGGCGTTCAGGATGGCGTGGCCGAGTTTCGGATCGGGGCCCCAGATCATCCACGCGGCGAAGGTCAGCGCTGCTGCCGCAACTACTCCCGGCACGAAATAGCCCGAAACGATATCCGCGACCCTTTGTATCGGCGCGCGAGAGCGCTGGGCCTGACCGACGCGTGCGACGATTTGGGCAAGAAGCGTGTCATTGCCAACGCGAACCGCCTTCATGACGAAGCTGCCCGCCTGGTTGACCGTTGCCCCAGTAACCTTGTCGCCCGCCCGCTTGGCGACGGGCATCGACTCGCCGGTCAGCATGGACTCGTCGACATGGCTTGATCCTTCAACGACCTCGCCGTCCGTCGGTATTTTTTCACCAGGCCGAACGCGTAAGTGATCCCCCACCTGGACCTGTTCCAGAGGAACCGTCTCCTCGGCGCCATCCTTCAGGCGATGCGCTGCAGCCGGCGCGAGCTTGAGAAGGGCGCGAATGGCATTGCCGGTCTGGGCCCTTGCGCGCAGTTCGAGGACCTGGCCGACCAGGACGAGCGCGGTAATCACCGAGGCCGCCTCGAAATAGATGTCCGGCGTCATGCCTGGCATGTGCGGGAAGGCATCGGGTGCCAGGACCGCGATGACCGAATAACCCCAAGCGACGAGGATGCCGAGGGCGATCAGCGTGAACATGTTGAGGTTACGGGTGCGAAGCGAATCCCAGCCGCGGGTCAGAAACGGCCAGCCACCCCACAGCGTGACTGGCGTCGCCAATCCAAGCTGAAGCCAGACCGAAATCTTGTCTGGCACGAACGTGGCCAGCCCAAAATGCGCTCCCATTGCGAGCACGGCGACCGGGGCCGCGAGGATCGCAGAAACCCAGAGCCGCCGCGTCATGTCGCGCAGTTCGGAATTGTCGCCCTCTTCGAGCGTGATGGTTTCGGGTTCGAGCGCCATGCCGCAAATCGGACACGAGCCAGGGCCTTCCTGCCGGATTTGGGGGTGCATCGGACATGTATAGAAGATGCTTTGCCCCGCCTTGGCCACAGGCACCGGTTTGGCTTCGTGGCCACGGTGATGGCCGTGATGCGCGCAATGGCCGTGCTCGGAGGGTTCGGCCGATTTCTGGGCCGCGTCCTCACCGATCGGCACGAGGTTCATGTGGCAGATTGGGCATTGGCCTGGACCGTCCTGACGGACTTCCGGATGCATCGGGCAGGTGTACTGACCGGTGCCGCCAATTACCGACTTGCCGTGGCAGCAAGACTTTGTGGCGTCCTGGCCTTGATGGTGATGTTCCATGGCCATCTACTCGTACTTCTTGAGGAGGAGCATGATCTCGCCGATCTGCTGGTCGCGCTGGGTTTCGTCTCCACATTGGCAGGACTTCGCCAGGCATGATTTCATATGGGTTTCGAGGACGCTGAGCTCGATCGTCTTGATCGCGCTTCGGACTGCGCGCAACTGCGTCAGGATGTCGACGCAATATTGGCCCTCGCCGATCATGCGCTTGATGCCTTCGAGCTGCCCGATGGCGCGGTTGAGGCGCGGCGATTGTTCCGTGTGACTGGGGTGTTCCGACATGAGACCTCCATATACCTATGGGGGGTATATATACCCCTGGGGGTATATTCGCAAGTGTCCGGCAGATGCCGGCAACGAAGTTTTTGGACGAAGCTGAACAGCACGTCCATTTTGTCCCGGAAAACTTATATGAATCAGTTCCTACCGAGCCTATCGTCCAGTGAGGCAGAGCAAGGTCGAGGAGCGTATCCGTGGATCACGAGCACATGCGGCGCCTGCACGGCGGGAAGGCAGGGGGCTTCGAGCGCGTCGGTTTCGACGTGGCTCTGAAAGGCAAGGCAGCCATTGCAACCGACACCTGGGAGTTTCGTTTCGAGCGGCCTGCCGGATTTGTCTACCAGGCCGGGCGGCATGTTCGCATGACGGTCTTGAACCCGCCTTATCGGGATAAGGCCGGTGAGGCGCGATTCCTCTCGTTTGCCAGCGCGCCGCAAGATGAAGACCTGGTTTTTGTCATGCGCATGCGTGAAACGGCTTTCAAGCGATCGCTCATGGCGCTGGCCGAGGGCAACAATGTACGGATCGAGATGCTGGTCAATGCGCCTCACGGCGCCTTTGCGCTCGACGACCATGCGACCGAGCCGGCGGTTTTTCTGGTGGGCGGGATCGGTGTCGTGCCGGCCTATTCGATGATCCGGGATGCACTGGCTAAGTCGACCGGGCGGAAGCTATTCCTTTTCTATTCGTCGCGGACCCCCGCGGATGCTCCGTTTCTCGCTGAGTTACAGGCCTTGGCCGGGCGCCATGAAAACCTCGTGTTCGTTCCGACCATGACCGGAGCGGAGCTAGCGACCTGGACCGGGCAAAAGGGGCGCATCGACGCGGATCTCGTTCGCCAACATATCGGCCAGTTCGTACCGGCCACCTACTACATCGCAGGTCTTCCAGACATGGTGTCGGCGATGCGGTCCTTGCTCAAGCGCGAAAAGGTTCCGGCGGCCCGCGTTCTCGCCGAGGAATTCGGAGGTTTCACCATGGCGCACGGTCACGGCAAGTCACGCGGCGGTCTTCTGACGCTCGGCATCGGACTTGCCGTCCTTGCCATTGTCGCTGCCCATCTTGCAGCGGGTGCATTCGTGCTTCGGCTGGGGGAGTTCGACCTGTCGAACCCGGCATTGATCGCTGTCGGAGGCGTTGCCGCCGTGCTACTCTTGGCGAAGCTGATATTCATCCTGAGATCGGGACATCGAAAATGACGCATGGGCCTGGGAATGGGCACCTGCACCTGCATGGTGCGCCCGGCCAGGCGGTACTCGCTCAGGCAATCGATCGCCGCGTCGCTCGGACGCGGACGCGGCTTGAACGTGCCTTCTTTCATCTCATTAAGGAGAGGGGATACGATGCGGTCACGATCCAGGACATCTGTGCCAGCGCCGGCGTAGGACGCTCCACCTTCTATTCGCACTTTACCGGCAAAGACGATTTGAAACGCAGGAGTCTGGAACACCTGCGGGCTGAATTGGTCGAGGGCCAAGCGAGGCTCCAGGCGACGGACGATGCCCGTCCATTCGGATTCACGCTCGCCATGTTCGAACACGCCAGGCATCACGTCGGAGCTTACCGTGCTCTTATTGGTAGCGAGGGATTGTCAGTCAGCCTCGGCGGCATTCGAGACATCATTGCCGATCTTGTGCGCGCAGAACTTAGATCCAACGGACGAGGCGATGATCGGGACGTCAAGGTGGCCTTCGTCGTCGGCGCTTTCATGGCAGTTATGACGCAGTGGCTGGACGGCGGCGCCAGGACGGAACCGGCGGAAATCAATTCGCATTTCCGCCGGCTGATTGAGCGCGGTGTTGGATAGGGCACCACCTGCCAATGCCTTATTGAATAGAGGTCACTTCGGCATCGCTGCCCTTGACCGAAACTCCGAAGGTGACTTTCTGGCCGACCTGGGCGGTATCGAGAAGCGAAGCCGGATTGGCCTTGAAGGCCATGGTCATCGCCGGCCAATCGACCGCTGGAATTGCTTCGTGCTGGATCGTTATCGTTCCGGCCGTCTTGTCGATGGCCGTGATGGTGCCTACGCCGGTGCCGGTCTTTGTGGAGCTATCCATGGCCATTCCGGACATTCCAGCCATGCCGGACATTTCCGCCATCGCGGCGGCCGGACTTTCTGTTGAAGCGGACGAGGTGTCAGCCGCAGGTTTCGGACTGCAGGCCGCCAGCGTCGCCAGGGCGGCCAAAGCCGACAGGGTGAGGAAAGGTTTGGTCTTCATGGAAGTCTCCTAGGGTTGGGAAGATGAGGATATCGATGGGGAACGCTTGCGCCGGATCAACAGATACGCGGCGGGTACAACCAGCATGGACAACAGCGGCGCCGTGAGCATTCCGCCGATCATGGGCGCGGCGATGCGGCTCATGACCTCGGAACCGGCACCATGTCCAAGTAGGATAGGGAAAAGCCCGGCCAGGATTACGGCAACGGTCATCGCCTTGGGCCGGACCCGCAGGAGCGCGCCCTCACGAACGGCGGCTTCGACGTCCGCGGGGGTTGGATCGGCGCCACGGTGGCGCAGCGCGTCCTTGAGGTAGATCAGCATCACGACGCCGAACTCTGCCGAGACGCCGGCCAGGGCGATGAAGCCGACGCCCGTAGCCACCGACTGGTGGAAGCCCAGCCAGTAGAGTGTCCAGATGCCGCCGGTCAGGGCGAACGGCAGGGTCAGCATGATCAGGGCTGCCTCGTCGAACCGCCGGAAGGTCACGTAGAGCAGCAGAAAGATGATCATGAGGGTCGCCGGGACAACGAGTTTCAGGCGTTCGACCGCGCGCTGAAGATATTCAAACTGGCCCGAATAGGCGACCGATACGCCTGGCGACAGCTTGACGTCCTTGGTCACTGCCTTTTGCAGGTCGGCGACGACCGAGGCCAGGTCGCGTCCCCGTACATCGACATAGACCCACGTCGACGGCCGGCCGTTCTCGGTCTTCAGCATCGGCGGCCCTTCGGCGATCTCGACCCTGGCCACGGTGCCGAGCGTGATTTGCTGCCCCATGGACGTGAGGATGGGAAGATTGCGCAGCCCCTCCAGACTGTCGCGCTCTTCGCGCGGGTAGCGGACGTTGATCGGATAGCGCGCCAGGCCGTCGACCACCTCGCCGACATTTTCGCCGCCAACGGCACCCGAGACGATCGCCTGAACGTCATTGATATTGAGTCCGTAACGGGCGGCCGCAGCGCGATCGATATCGACATCGACATAGCGCCCACCTGTCAGCCGTTCAGCAAGGGCGGAGCTGACACCTGGCACAGTCTTGGCGACTGTCTCGACGTCATGGGCAATACGATCGAGCTCCGCCAGATCGCTGCCGGACACCTTGACGCCGATCGGGCTCTTGATGCCGGTCGCCAGCATATCGATGCGGTTGCGGATCGGTGGCACCCAGACATTGGCGAGGCCAGGGACCTTGACCGTCCGGTCCAGTTCCTCGACGAGCTTGTCCGGTGTCATGCCCGGTCGCCACTGGTCGCGGGGCTTGAAGCGGATGGTGGTCTCGAACATTTCCATCGGCGCTGGGTCAGTCGCCGTTTCGGCGCGGCCGGCCTTGCCGAAGACGCTGTCGACCTCCGGCACCGTCTTGATCATCCGGTCGGTCTGCTGCAGCAGCTCCGACGCCTTGTCCGCCGAAAGACCCGGCAGGGCGGACGGCATATAGAGCAGGTCGCCCTCGTCGAGCTGCGGCATGAACTCGCCGCCCAGGCGGGTCAGCGGCCAGGCTGTGGTCGCAAACGCGAGCACTGCCAGGATAAGCGTCGTTCGTGGCCGCCTCATTACCCAGCCAAGTATGGGCGCATAAATCGCCGTCAGGAAGCGATTTAGCGGGTTCGAAGATTCAGCCGGAATTTCGCCGCGGATCAGGTAACCCATCAGCACCGGCACCAGGGTCACCGACAGGATGGCTGCGCCGGCCATGGCGTAGGTCTTGGTGAAGGCCAGCGGCGAGAACAGCCGGCCTTCCTGGCCCTGCAAGGTGAAGACGGGGATGAAGGAGAACGTGATGATCAGCAGGCTGAAGAACAGGGCCGGACCCACCTCTGCGGCGGCTTCCGTCAGAACCTGCCAACGCTCTTCGCCCTTCACGCTCTCCCCGGGGTGATCGTGTTCCCAGTGCTCGATCTTTTTGTGGGCGTTCTCGATCATGACGACGGCGGCGTCGACCATGGCGCCGATGGCGATCGCAATCCCGCCCAACGACATGATGTTGGCGTTGACGCCCTGGCTGTGCATGACGATCAGCGCGACCAGGACGCCGACCGGCAGGGTGATGATGGCGACCAGGGCCGAGCGCACATGCCAAAGGAACAGCGCGCAGACGACGGCAACGACAATTAACTCCTCGATCAGCTTTTCGCGGAGATTATCGACGGCTCGATCGATCAGTTGTGAGCGGTCATAGGTGGTGACGACCTCGACGCCGGCAGGCAGGCTCTTTTTCAGTTCCGTGAGCTTGGTCTTGACCGCGGCAATGGTCTCGCGGGCATTCTTGCCGGATCGCAGGATGACCACGCCGCCCGCGACTTCCCCCTGGCCATTCAATTCGGCGACGCCCCGGCGCATTTCGGGCCCGATCTGGATCGTGGCGACATCGCCCAGAGTCACGGGAATACCGCTACTCGCCGTTCTCAGCGGAATGGCGCGGAAATCGTCGAGTGTCTTCAGGTAGCCTCCAGCGCGGACCATATATTCGGCCTCTGCCAGTTCCAGCACCGATCCCCCGCTTTCACCATTGGCGTTCTGGATAGCCGCCACGACCTGCCGGTGAGTCACGCCGTAGGCGGCGAGCTTCACCGGATCGAGCACGACCTGATACTGCTTGACCATTCCGCCGATACTGGCGACCTCGGCGACGCCGGGCAGGCTCTTCAGCTCGTAGCGCAGGAACCAATCCTGCAACGAGCGAAGCTGTGACAGGTCATGCTGGCCGGTCTTGTCGACCAGGGCATATTCATAGACCCAGCCGACCCCTGTCGCGTCGGGCCCGAGCGACGGCTTGGCGCCGGCCGGCATGCGGCTTTGTACCTGGTTGAGATATTCGAGTACGCGCGAGCGGGCCCAGTAGAGATCGGTACCGTCTTCGAACAGGACATAGACGAAGCTGTCGCCGAAGAAGGAATAGCCGCGCACCGTCTTCGCTCCAGGCACGGAAAGCATGGTGGTGGCCAAGGGGTAGGTGACCTGGTTCTCGACGATCTGGGGTGCCTGGCCAGGATAGGGCGTGCGTATGATGACCTGGGTGTCGGACAGGTCCGGCAAGGCATCGACTGCGGTCTGTCGCAGGGCGAAAATACCGGCCGCGACGATGGCCACGGCACCTATCAGCACGAAGAAGCGGTTGGCGACGGACCAGCGGATGAGCGCAGCGATCATTGACCACCTGCCGGCACAAGCGATTCAATAACGGGACCATCTGGCATCTGAACAAACTTGAAGGTGACGTGATCTCCCGGCTTTACGCCTTTAGCCAGGGCAACCGTCTTCAGCTTGAAGGTCATGGTCATGGCCGGCCAGCCGATAGCGGGAACGGGCTCGTGGCTGAGAGTGATGGCGTCGCCTTTGACGACTTCTACGCGCCCGCGTGTCTGGTACATCGCCGGCATTTCGACGGCTGCCGGGTTCGAGGGCGATTGCATGGTCAGGGGCCTGGCGCTTACACCAGCCAAACTGGCTTCCGAGTCGATCAGGAACTGGGCCGATGCAACGACCTTGTCGCCTTCATTCAAACCGGCCAGTATCTCGGTCCGATCGCCGCTTTCGCGGCCTGTCTGCACTTCGGCTGGCGTGAACCGGCCCTTGCCGTCAGCCAACATTACCAATGTGCGTTTTCCAGTCCGGATAACCGCTTCAGTTGGAACGAACAGCGCAGATGAATTCGTCCCGGTCAGATGAACGGTAGCGAACATGCCGGGGCGAAGTCTGCCGTCACGGTTCGGCAATTCGATACGAACGCTCAAGGTCCGGCTGTCAGCCTGTGTCGTCGGCAGGATAGCCGAGACCCGACCGGTTGTCGGTTGTCCCGGAAAGGCGGTCAGGTCCGCCGACACGGGCTGACCGACCTTGATGCGGGCTGCCTGGGTTTCCGGTACGGCCGCCGTCAACCAGACAGACGACAGGCCGGAGACCTGCGCCAGCGTCTGGCCCATATTGACTGTCATGCCTTGCCGGACATCCAACGTCTGGATCGTGCCGCTGATCGGCGTCGATATGGTTATCGCCGTCACGGGCCGGCCCGTCTTGGCCACACTGTCGATCAAGCCCTGGGACATGCCGAGCAAAACCAGCCGCTGGCGGGATGCGGCTTCAAGTGCGGCATTACCCGTGCGTCTCACGGCCAGGTATTCGTTCTGCGCCCCGCCCCAGCTCGGCACCAGAATATCAGCAATCGGGGCCCCGGCGCCGATCACGTCTCCGGGCGCGCGGGCATAGACGCGCTGCACGAAGCCGTTGGCGCGCGCCTGGATGATGGCGATGTCGCGCTGGTTGAAGTCGAGTTGGCCCGCGACGGTCATGTCGTCGGCGAAGTCGCCGCGCTGGACCGCGGCGAGACGCATTCCAAGGTTCTGCAGACGGACTGGGTCGATCTGGACGCCGCCCTGGCCGGCTTCGTCCTCGCCGGCGTAACGGGGTATCAACTGCATGTCCATGAAAGGAGACTTGCCAGGCTTGTCGAAATGCTGGGCCGGCACCATGGGATCGTACCAGTAGAGGACTTTGCGATTGTCGCTTGAGCCCATAACCGCAGGTGTGTGCGTCGAGTCGAGATGGGCGAGTCCAAAACCCACGGCACCCGCGATCAACGCGATGCCTGCCGCCGAGCCGGCGAGGAGGGCAGGGGAGAGCGTGAGGGCCGGTTTCATTGAGCATCCGTTCCATAGGTGAGGTTGATGCGAATGCCGTCACGGGCGACATCGGCCTCGCGCGAAAGGGCATCGATACGTGCTTCAGCCAGTGCGAGCTGGGCCTGCTGGACGTCCGACAGCGACGCATTGCCGGCGCCGTAACTCGCGGTTTCGAGTTGGACCTTTTTCTCGGCCAGTGGCACCAGTGTCGTCTGTGATCGGATCAGCCGGTCATGGTGCATGGCGTGGTCGGCCAGGTCGGCATCGAGCTGGGCGTGGAGCTGGCGATACGCTGCGTCCTGGTCGAGCCTGGCGCGCGTCAGTCCTGCGGCCTTGGCTTCGACAACCGGGTCCTGCCTCGATTTCTGGAAGAGTGGCAGGCTGATCGTGACGCCTGTCGACACCATGTCGCCCCAGCGGGGATCGCGATGCTGATAGGTGACATCCCAGCCCCAGTCGGGACGCTTGTCGGCGCGCGCAAGGACGACGTCGGCGTTGGCCTGCTGGGTCATCGCGCCCAGGGACAGCAATGCCGGATTGTGGTCGAGGCCGGCGCGGAGATTGGCCTCATTGACCACGTAGTCAGGAGGACTGCCAGCGACATCGGCGGACTCGTCACCCGTCCAGCGGATCAGCTCGGCACGGGCCTTCGCGACATTGGCGGCGAGTTCCACCCGGCGGTCTGCCAGTTGGGCATTGAGAAGGTCGCCATCCAGGGACTGCGCTGGCCGAAGCGAGCCGGCGGCGACCTGTGATGGCGCGGTTGCGCTTATCGACTGGATCGCCTGCTGTGCTTCATCGAGTGCCGCCAGCTTCCTTTGGGCGTAATAGAGGTCGATCCACGCGAGAGCCGTATTCAGTCGAACGTCCCGGGTCTCCAGGGCAGCGTTGGCGCTGGCGAGATCGACGTCAGCCGACGCCTTCAGGCGCTCGGCTCTGCGTTTCGCGCCATTGGGCATGTCTTGCATGACGCCCACCGTAGCCATTGTCATACTGTCGGCCGTGAAGGATCCGGCCGGCGGGCCCGAGACCGGGTAGTTTTCGACGCCGAAGCGTAGTTTGGGATCGGGCAGGCGTCCCGCCGCCAGCGCAGCGGATCTGGCGCCGTCCACATCGGCCGCCTTCGCCTGGAGGCTCGGTGCGTTATGCAGCGCCAACCGCAAGGCAGTGTCGAACGTCAAGGGTTCTGCCACGGCGGCGGATGCACAGATCGGCGCCAGCACGGCAGCCAAGACTGCAATAGATATAGATCGCATGGGATGTCCCTGAAATGGAGATCGCAAACGGACAGCCCCCTGCCGTCAGAGACGGCGGGGGGCCACGCGTTACTTTGCTGATTTCAGGCAATCGCCCATCTGTTCCGGCGCGCACGGAACTTTGACGATCTTCGGCATTTGATCGTGCGGGTTCGACGATGGCGGCGCGGTGCGATAATCGCACTTGTGGCAAGGCTGGCCATCTTTCGTGCCGGCCATGGCGGAAGACGTGGCCAACAGGGTGATAGTAATCGCGCACGCAGTGGTGGCGAGCATTTGACGCATAGTCATTGGAAAATATCCTCAAATCATCAGAGGCTTGGCCGCGGCACGTGGCATCACGGTCAAGCGAGAAACAAGGCTCACCGGCGCGCGAAGGCGGGAGCCGGTATGCCTTGAGCGGCCTGGAGAGGGCGGATTACGCCCGTTAGGCCTGAGATTTGGGAGGAGGAACGACGAGGCCTGGCTCTTGTGTAAAGAGCGGAGCCGCCTTGGCGTTAAATGAAATCTGACGAACGGTTAGCACCGGTCGCACAACCGATCCGTCGGACGCAACCGCGTTCGCGATGCTGCACATGGCGATGCAATTGTCGATGCAGGCCTTGTTTTTGGAGCTGTCCTTGGACGGCTTCGCTATGTCCTTGTCGCAGCAGGACGACATATCCATGGACGCCATGGAGTCCGCTTTTGCCGTCACTTTCGCGATCATAGCCATGCAGTCGGCTTGCGCCGCCTGAGCATGAATTGGCGACAGCAAGAGCCCTATGACGGCCAAAAAGGAAAGGATGGCTTTCAACATCTAGCTTTAGGATAGGTGCAGCCTGTTAAAAGTCAATGACGCGCTGACCATTGAGGTGCGGCAAATAATCCTCGACTATCTCAAATCTTGTCCATTCGGTCAGATGGCCGGCTTATAGCCTCGGCCAGTTTTCTGCCGCGCGATGCGCTCAGCGATTGTGGCCGCGGCATCTTCGTCGCTGAACCAACCCTCCAATGACTGTCCATTCGTTCCTATACGGCCCCAATGCCTCAGCACGGAAAAATCTCCGAAAAGACCTGGCTGGATGTCGATTTCGTAGAACCGGGCCATGTTTTTAGCAGGGTCAATCTTGGTCATTCTTTGGGCCATCGGGGGTTCCCATATGGAAGAGGAATGGCAATTTTATATAGTGATTTCCGCGACTTGTCAAAAAACGCATAATATATCTTATGGGAAATTATGGGGCGGTTGCTATTCGGTCGCTACGCCTTTTCGAGATGATAACCGGGCGCAATGTCAAGCGTCTCCACGCCGTAAAGCGCCTGCCAATTTCGGAGCCAAAGCTGGTATTCGTTACCCTCAAGGTGGTGATCCGACGAGCAATCGACATTCCAGCGGCGTAGGAAATATCCGGCCACGGCAGCGCGCAGCTTCAGCCGCAGGACGCCGTCCTCCATCCTATGTTCAAAAATACAAGTATCCGGGTGCGGCCGTTTGGGGTGCGGAACAAGCTCCAGTTCCAGAATTCGGTTCCATTGAATATCGTGGTCCCATTGCTCTTCCTCGGCTATTGCGCCCTCGATGATCTTAGGCGCGCCGATACGCGCGAGCACGAAATCAGAAAACCGGCGTCGACGGCGGTCATAGGCGCGGACATGCCACCGTAGGCCATTATCAACAAGCGCAAACGGAACGATCTCGCGGGTTGTTAAGCCACTGCTGTGCGAGCAGTACTGCGTAGAGATCGCTCTTCCCTGGTGGATCGCTCGCGTCACAGCGGCCACTACCTCGGTCGCGGGTCGATCGAGCTGTACCGGCAGTTCGGCACGCAATATCGACTTCTTCCGACGTTCAGACAGTGCAGAGTATCCTTCGGTTATCAGGACAAGGGCGTCCTCACCGCTGTGCAAATAAATGGGTTCGAAGGAATCGGTGCGAACATATTGCCGAAGAACATGGTCGTATTCCAGGTTCTGGGGCCGCATTTCTCTGTATTCCGCCAAGTCTCGTGTCGCTGCAGGTTCAGAAATTCCAAACCTGTCGGTCAAGTCCTGTCGGCTGATATCGCCAAGAAACATGAGTCGGAAGTCGATGAAGGTTAGTCGTTCGGTTTGGATGGCGGACATGACGGCTGCGACTCCCTTAGTTTTTCTGGATTCTCACCGATTTCAAATTGATCTGCAACAAAAATCGTGACGATCACTTGTCATAATCAAAATGATTAGCTATATGGATCATATCGACGTTAACTAAAGGAGGCCTTCATGGCCAAAGAGACCGCCCCCGGGCAAAACAAGCTCATCGAAATCGTAATTAACGGGACCCTGGTGGAGGTCGAGGATCGCGATCTTACCTTCGACGAGATCACCCTCCTCGCCTTCCCGAATTTCGAACGCACTGAAAACACGATCTTCACCGTCGCCTACAGCCGAGGCCAGGGGAACAAGCCGGAAGGCACCCTCGTAGCGGGCGAGACGCTCAAACTCAAAAAGGGGATGATCCTCAATGTCGCCCACACTGATAAATCGTAACGAGGACCTTAAGCGCTTGCGTGACACCGGCTATGAAATCGTTGTCACGCACGGCCATCTGATCGTTCATTCGATCCCTTACGTGAAATCCAATCGGGAGATTGCCTACGGCTCGTTGGTTTCCGTGCTGGAGCTGCATGGCGACCAGACGGGCTCACCAATCCAAGACCACATCGCCTATTTTACTGGCGACCAGCCCTGCAACAGCGATGGCTCGGTGATCAAGCAGATCGAACATTCTGTTTCGGCCCGAACCATCGTTCCGGGACTCACCGTTCAGCGCAGCTTCTCAAATAAGCCCCAGGGTGGCTACCAAAACTACTACGACAAGATGGTGCGCTATATCACGATCATGTCTAATGCGGCCAAGGCAATCG
This sequence comes from uncultured Asticcacaulis sp., assembly GCA_936940865.1. Taxonomy (GTDB): domain Bacteria; phylum Pseudomonadota; class Alphaproteobacteria; order Caulobacterales; family Caulobacteraceae; genus Asticcacaulis. The sequence continues at coordinate 37,263 of CAKZJB010000080.1, forward strand.
ATCCCGGTGTCACGGCTCAGACCTACAAGTTGATCGAGAACGACGACGAGGACAGTGTGTTCCTTTACCAGGACTCTGCATCTAGCCGCGCCGGCATCGCCGCGATCAGCGAGAAGCTTAAGATGTCGAAGGTAGCGATAATCGGTTTAGGTGGTACAGGTTCATGGGTTTTGGATCTCGTGTCCAAGACGCCGGTCCGCGAAATCCATTTGTTCGATGGGGACAAGTTTCTGCAGCACAACGCCTTTCGCTCTCCATCGGCGGCGCCAAAGGAAACTTTCGAGGGGGTTGCACCCAGCAAGGTCGTTTATTGGGCGCAGCACTATGGGAGGTTCCGGCGGGGAATCGTGCCGAACGAGCTGTATGTGACCGATGAAAATATAGACCTCCTCGACGGCTTTGACTTCGTTTTCATCTGTGTCGACAAGGGCTACGCCCGCCGTCAGATCATCACAGGCCTGCGGGCGCGAGGCGTCCCGTTCGTCGACACCGGCATGGGCATTTACGTTCAAGACCAGAGTCTAAATCTCTTCGGGATGTGCCGGGTTACGCTTGGGACGCCGGAAAAGTTCGACCACCTGGATGCGCGTGTCCCCATGGGCGACGACTTCAACATCGATGACGCGTATGTTCGCAATATCCAGGTCGCCGACTTAAACGCTCTGAACGCCACTCTTGCCGTTATCAAATGGAAGAAGCACTGCGGTTTCTATCAAGACTTCGGGAAAGAGTGCAGCATCACTTTCTCGATCAATGACAACCTGCTGGCAAATGACGAGCGCCTATGAAAATCGAGAAACTGGATCCTCTTTTTGTCGAATTCATCCCGAGAGAACTTGAGGATGGTATCCTTTACGTTTCAATGACGTACTCGACAGCGTCGCACCGGTGCTGCTGTGGTTGCGGTACGAAAATTGTTACGCCGCTTTCCAAAACGGACTGGCGCCTAACCTTTGACGGTACGGTCTCCTTAGCTCCGTCCATTGGCAACTGGAGCATTCCCTGCCAATCCCACTACTGGATCAAGAGCAACGCGGTTCAAGCGGCTGGGCCGATGTCCAAGCAACTTATCGATGCTGGCAGGGACCAAGATCGGCTGTCGAAGCAGAGGTATTACGACCGATCGCCGCAAGCCCAGACCGTGGAACCTGAGAAGGCACGACTGATCGAGCAAGCGCCGGCCCCGAGACGTGGTTTCTTGGGCGGGATAGTCCAGTGGCTCAAGGCATTTTTTGAACCATAATGAAAACCCGGTCCGACTTCTTCGGTCTATAGGCGCTTTATATCATGCGTTTCAAAAAAGAACGGAATACAGGCTCTTGCATTGAACGCGCGAAAGTATTTGGCTGGTCAACCGAAGGGTGCGGAGCGATTCGGCAAAGTTTCACCGCTACCGGCGATCGCGGCTGAACGTGCATAGTAGCCAATTGCTGGAATGTTTAAGGGGGTTTGCTATGACCTTTTTGTCTCGCTCTACGAAGATCGTGGGTGGCCGCTTGGCGATGCGGCAGGCGCGGTTAGAAGCTGCACGTGCCCGTCATCACGGCCTCCAGATCATGACCTTCGAGCAAGCTGCGGTCCGGCTCGCTGGCGGGTTTGTTAGGTCAATAGACGACGAGAGCTTGCGCAGGGCGGTCCAATTGGCACTGCCCCTGACGCCCATGGGAGAATTGGAAGCAATCAAGATGCTTCCGGGCATGATTGGCGCGGCATCGGAGACACTTCAGAAGGCTTGGCGCGCAGGGATCGATTTAACGGGCCTCGCGTCCGACCATCCGCGCTTGAGTGCCATTGCTCGGCTCGAAGCCTCAGTTCTCGAGCAACTTGAGGTCGGCATGCTGCGGCCTGTTGATATCGCGGCGGCCGCGACCCAGCGCATCGCCCATGCGCAAGCGATATTTGGCACTGTGGAGATCGTTGGTCTCACCGAACTTTCTCCATGCTGGCGGCCACTTTTAGAGGCGCTTACTGCGAAAGTTACGGTGCAATGGACGGCCGGCCCCAGAAGTGTGCCCGCATGGCTGAACGGAATGGAAATAGCCATCTCGCGCGCAGCTCCGCAAGCACCGGAAATCGACGCTGTAAGCGCGGCGACAGCCTATCACGAGGCCATTGAGGCGATGCGGTGGACGCGCGGCCTGCTCACCTCAGGCGTGTCACCCTCGGAAATCGCCATCGCAACCGCCTCGCCCGCCGATTATGACGCTCATTTCTTGGCTTTGCGCGTCGATGCAAATATCGATTTGCATTTTGTCCATGGCATTCCAACTGTGGCGACTGTCGAAGGGCAAGCAGCGGCAGCGCTGGCTGACATAGTCATTCGTGGCCTGTCGCAGTCTCGCCTACGTCGGCTCGCATCTCTCTGTCGAGATTGTGGGCTGTTCGAGAACCTTCCCGATGGGTGGCTGCGTATGTTGCCCACTGACGCGCCTCTTTCGACGTTGGGCTCTTGGAACCGCCTCCTAACCCGTCTGAAGCCGGAAGACTGGCCCGACGGCGTCAACCACGCTCCGGTACTACGTGCTGCGGTCGAGACGCTTGCTAAAGGATCTGAGTTCGCCAGCGAGATCGGAGACGTCGTTCTCAAGGGACGCGCGCTCGCGATCTGGCGCAAGGCACTGCTCGCTGGTCCGGCGGCTTCGATCGATGTGACACTTGAAGCTCTGAGGCAGGACGACGGTCTGGATGCGTGCGTAAGTGTCGCCTGGATGCCAGCCAGTGCGCTCGCGGCCTCGCCGCGCCGCTTCGTGCGGCTCATTGGTCTCAATTCTTCTCGCTGGCCGCGCGGAATTTCCGAGGATCGGCTGATTCCAGACCATATTATCCCGACCTCGGTGCTCGATCCCCTGCCAGTTAATCTCGCCGACCGCCGCGACTTCGAGACCATCCTCGCCACAACGAAAGATACCGTCGTTCTGTCGCGCGCTCGGCGCGACAGCGACGGGCGCCTCCTGGGTCGCAGCCCTCTGCTTGCCGGACGTGGCGACGAAACGTATCTGCGCCGGAACGCGACGCCGACGCATGCTTTCAGCGAGACCGACCGCCTCATGGCCCGGCCGCACGAGTTCGCCGCCGATCCCCAAGCGGTTGGTGCGCAAAGTTGCTGGCGCGACTGGCGGCAGACAGAGATTACTTCTCATGACGGGCTCGTAAGGGCGGATCACCCACTCATCCTCGCTATCCTCGGGCGCACGCAGTCCGCCAGTTCGTTGCGCCGCCTGCTTCGCAATCCGCTGAGTTTCGTGTGGGTCTACGCGTTTGGCTGGCGCGAACCACAGAGCAGCGCCGAACCACTCGTGCTCGACGCGCTTGGGATCGGCGACCTCGTTCATTTGGTTCTCGATCGCGCGTTGTGCGACCTCGAAGCCGGAAGCGGTCTTGCCTCTGCCGACGCCAAGACCATCGAAGCGGCGGTGGCTCGGGCGGCGCAATCCGTCGCCAGCGTTTGGGAAAGCGAGCGTCCGGTTCCGCCGGCCGTCATTTGGAGCCGCACCCTCGACGACGCCCGCGTGATGGCGGGTCGCGCCTTGTCCTATGGTGATGATGTTCTGCCGGGCGCACGCTCCTACGGAGAGGTGCCCTTCGGCGGCTTGGAGCCGAAATCCGACGCGGAAACCCCCTGGGATGCGAGCGCGCCCGTCACGATTCCCGACACGGCCTTCAACATCGCCGGCTATATCGACCGGCTCGACATCTCGGGCGACGGCAAGCGCGCCCTCGTGCGTGACTACAAGACCGGTCGGCCGCCGCGCGGCGACATCCGCCTGAACGGCGGACGTGAGCTTCAGCGGTGTCTCTATGCCTTCGCGGTGAAGGCGCTGCTCGGCGACGACGTCGCGATCAGCGCCTCACTGCTCTATCCGCGCGAGCCCGTCGATCTCCAGCTCGACGATCCCGAGGCCGTCCTTGCGGAGATCACTGGCTATCTGCGGGCGGCACGGGCGAGTCTCGCCGGAGGTGCGGCCCTGCCTGGCCCGGATACCGGCGGCGACTATGACGACCTCGCCTTCGCCCTGCCGGCCAACGCCAGCGCCACCTATTGCAAACGCAAAATGCCGGCCGCCACGGAGCGGTTTGGCGAAGTCGCTCAGGTCTGGGAGGCGGAATAATGACTAGCGTATCTAAGGTACTGAAAGACGATAACGCTCGCCGCGATGCGATCAGCCTCCACGATCGTTCGATCCTGGTCGAGGCCGGCGCGGGTTCGGGCAAGACCGCTGTTATGGCCGGCCGCATCGCAGCCATGCTGGCGGAAGGCGTTGCGCCGCGTTCGATTGCCGCCGTCACCTTCACCGAACTTGCGGCCAGCGAACTGCTGTCGCGTGTCCGCGAGTTCGTCGCCGATCTCTCGGCCGGCACAATCACAACCGAATTGCGCGTGGCGTTGCCCGATGGACTGTCCCAAGCCCATCGCGACAATCTCGCCGCCGCCAGCGCCGCGATCGACGAGATCACCTGCACCACCATCCACGGCTTCTGCCAGCGCCTGATCAAGCCCTATCCGGCGGAAGCCGACATTGATCCCGGTGCCGGAGTCATGGATCGCAACCAGGCCGACCTCACTTTCCTCGAAATTGTCGATGGTTGGCTGCGCGAACGCCTGTCCGGCGGCCAGGGCGGCATCCTCGCCGAGCTGGTGCTGCACAGCCCCGGAGAAACCGTGGCGCTCATCCATAAGATCGCCGAAAGCCTGCGCCGCCGCCCCACGCTCGCGGCCCCGACCGTCTCTCCACTTAGCGGCCACCTGACGGCGTTCCGCCAAGCCACGGCAGATTTCGCGAGCTTCATGGATGACACGGCAGCGGCCGAGCCGGAAACGGTGACGATTGTCGAACGGCTGGCTGAAATGGCGACCGCCGTGGCGAACGGTCCCGATCCCGCGACGCCCGCGGGCCTCGTCGGGCTCCTGACCTCGCGGCCCCACCCGGACCTTTGCACAAAGACCGGCACCTTCGCCTCCTACCGCAAGAAGGGCAAATGGGCTGCCGCAGCCAAGCAGGCCGGCCTCTCCAAGGCCGACGGCGACCGGCTGAACGACGCGGCCGAGACCAACTACACCACCTGTTGCGACGCCTGGGTCGCGTTGGCGCAAGGCGTCGCCGGCCATGCGTTGGCAGCGCTGATCGACGAAGCGCATCAGATCCTGCAACGCTATCGCGTCCACAAGCGCGCCAGCGCCCAACTCGATTTCGACGATCTCATCTTCGCCGCGCGCGACTTGCTGCGCGACCACGATGCCGTGCGCCAGGCGCTTGGACAGCGTTTCGCCCATGTCCTCGTCGATGAATTTCAGGACACCGATCCGCAGCAAACCGAAATCTTCTGGCGGCTATGCGGCGAGCCGGTCGATGACGATAGCGACTGGACCCGGTTCCAAATCCGGCCCGGCGCCCTCTTCCTGGTCGGTGACCCCAAGCAGGCGATCTATCGCTTCCGGGGCGCCGATGTCGGCGCCTATGTGCGGGCCCGCGACGCCTTCCGCGCCCAGGACCCCGGCAGCCTCCTGTCGATCTCGACCAACTTTCGCTCCTGCGCCTCGATCCTCACCTTCGTCAACGAGCGCTTCGCAGCCGTACTCTCTGCCGACGGCCAGCCGGGCTTCACCGCCCTCGACCCGTTCCATGACGATCGGGGCGGCCTGTGCGTGGCGGCCCTCGACATCGCCGTGGCCGACGAAAATGGCAAGGCCAGCGCCGAACGTCAGCGCGACGCCGAAGCCGACGCCATCGCCGAGTTGTGCGCCCGGCTGATCGAAAGCCATCCCATCATCGACCGTCGCAGCGGAGCCGAACGCCCCTGTCAGCCGGGCGACATCGCCTTGCTGGCGCCAACCGGCGCGGAGCTGTGGCGCTATGAAGAAGCCTTGGAACGCCGCGGCGTCCCCGTGGCGACCCAAGCCGGCAAAGGGCTGTTCCGCCGCCAGGAAATCCAGGATCTGATCGCGCTGACCCGTGTCCTGGCCGACCGTCGCGATACGCTGGCGCTCGGCTCGCTTCTGCGCGGGCCTTTGGTCGGTCTCACGGAAGAAGACCTGCTGGACATTATCTGGGGACTTCCGCGCTCGGAGGAACAGCCGGATCGGATTCCGCGCCTGGATCTCAGCATCGACCCTGCCGTCGTCACGCACCCGCTCGCGCGTGAAATCATAGAGCGCCTGCAATCGCTGTCCCGGCGCGGCAATAGCACGACCCCTCACGAGTTGCTATCGCAGGCCGTGGATGTGATGCGTGTCCGTCCGCTACTCCTCGAGCGCCATCGCGGCCAGGCCGAACGCGCACTCGCCAATGTCGATCTTTATCTTAGCCTTTCGACCGGCTACGCCGTGCGCGGTCTGCGCGCCTTCGCCGAGGCCATGGCAGCGGCGTGGTCCGACGAGGCCCGCGCCGTCGAGGGACGGCCGGACGCCCAGGAGGAAGCGGTCGCGCTCTTCACGATGCACGCGGCGAAGGGGTTGGAGTGGCCGATTGTCATTCCAATCAACACCATGACGGGCGTCATGGCGCCCGACAGCGCCGTCATTGACCGCCAGGCCGAGACCTTTTATTGCCCGGTCTTGGGCGTCACGCCCGAGGGCTACGAAGCCGTGCGCGAGGCGGAAAAGGAGGAGCTGGACCGTGAACGCATTCGGCTTTGGTATGTCGCAGCCACCCGCGCCCGCGAACTCCTCGTATTGCCTCGGCTCGACGTCGCGCCGTCGAAGTCCGCCTGGATCGGACTTGTAGATCTTTCGCTCGCCGGCCTGCCCGCCCTGGACTTTTCTCACTTTCCGGACGGTTTCGCGACCGCTGGCGCGGGCGCACGCAACACTCAGACCCGCGCGAGTTTCGCCGCCGAAGCCGAAGCCATCATGGCCGCTGAGTCGCGACTGATCTGGCTTGCCCCCAGCCGTGATGAAAGCGTTGCCGGGACTGTGCTTCAGGAGGAACAAGTCACTGTCTGGACGGTGGCGGCCGACGACCAGCCTCTGGGGCAAGAGGCGGCCGCCATTGTGCAGGGCGGTCGAGAACGTGGCCTTATTCTCCACAAGCTCATGGAGGAGGTTCTGACCGGCGAGACCTTCGAGTCCATAGCCGCTCTTAGCGAACGGGCTACAGAACTGATCCACGCAATTGGGCAGTTGCCGACTGCCGACCCTTCGATGGGGCTGTCGGCTCAGGAACTGGCGGCCTGTGTCGTCCGGACCCTGGCCCTGCCCGACATCGCAGCCCTGCGGTCGGATTTACTGGCCGAATTTCCCGTCTATGCTGCACAGGCGGCCGACGGCGTGGAAACCGCAACCGCGGGGATTGCCGACGCCCTAACCCTTACGACCGAGGGCCGCCCCGCCGTCGTTGTGGACTGGAAGAGCGATGTGACGCCGGCGCCGGGGACACTCGATCACTATCGCGCGCAGGTGCGAGCCTATCTCGACATGACCGGTGCCGAGCGCGGACTGATCGTGCTAATGACCTCCGGATCCGTCATTTCCGTCCAGCCGACGAAGCCGGGCGAGAGCGAGGCAGCCTGAGCCCATGTCGTCTCTTGCCTGGATCGACTTCGATGAAGCTGAGCGGCAGCGTGCGCAACGCATCATGGCGCTCTTTCAGGAGCGCGAGACTCGCGACGAGCTTGGGCTGGGTGCGATCCGCGATTCTATCGCCGATCACCTCTTTCCGGGCACGAGCACGATCCAGACGCGCCTACGATACATGGTGTTCATCCCCTGGCTCTATCGGGCGCTAGAGAAACGCGAGGTCTCCGAGGCGCAGCTCCGCGCGCAGGCGCGCGACACCGAAATCCGGCTTGCCGACGCCTTGAAAGCCGGTGGCGAGTCTAACGGCATTATAGGCCGCGATGCCGGACCGCGGCTCCAGCGGCTGCCGAGTTCCGTCTATTGGGCTGGGCTCGGCACGTGGGGCATTCGGGTGTTTCCCGGCTCGCTCGACAGTTTGTTCGTTACCTTACGGGGCCGTGGCCGTTCGCGCGGCGCAGGCGGCGGCGAAGACGCTCTGGCTGGTGCGCAGGTGCCCGCCATCTGGAATCCGGCCTTGCCGCAGATGCCCGGGGACCTGCTCGAACGCGCAATCTTCCGCCTGACCACGGACGAAGCGCAATTCCTGATCGACCGCCTGGTCGCGAGCCAGCCCACCGCGCTGCTCACGATGCTCGCGCGTGAAGGAATCGACGCGGACTGCGACTATATCTGGACGCATCCCCACCTCTCGGCCTTTCCGCCTGCCGCGCGCTGCCTTGTCCAGCATGGGGAAATCTTCTCCCATGTAATGCACGGCGCGGCGCTGCTTTATAACCTCGCACTCAGCGAACTGCGTCAGCGCGACGACTGGATTGAGGATTATCGCGCTCGGCTTGAAGCCTGGAGCGACGAACTCGATTCCGGAGCTGTCCGTGCGTGGTCGCTCGATGAATTTTGGAATGTCGTGGAGCACCCGGCGCATGCCGTCCGACCGGCCGCCAAGCGGTTCGTGAGCGATTGGCGCGATCTGGTTCTGGCCGGAACAGAGCAGGTAATCTCGGCGCCGGCGGCGCGGCGGGTTGTCGAGGAGCGCGAACGCCGGCTCAAGACCAGCCAGTCACGCTACGCCAATCACGCTGTCCGCGATCGCTGGACCGGCGCATCGGGTGCCGACCGCCTCAGCTTCCGCTGGGCGCAAGCCAAATCCCACCTGCGGGATCTCGCACATGCTGAATAGGCGGAGCCTCGATCCCGAGCAGCGAACGCTTTACGGCGCCAATCTGCAGCCGCCAGCGGGCTATGTCTTCGACGCGGCGGTCGCCACGACCTTTTCGCTCGATTTCGAGACCGCGCTTGCCGTGCCGGTCAGTTTGGCGCTCTTCGCCGCCGAGAACCGCGACGACATTCTCACTCATCCGCTGGCGCTGCTTGAGGGCGCCGAGCGCATCGCTGGCCGCCTCGTCATCTTTACTGACGCCGGCCATATCCAGGCGAGCGCGCGGCCGCATTCTCGCCTTTGCTCTCTGCTCGAACGCATCGTCGTCGAGGTCGCCGCCCCTCAAGGCGGAGCCTTCCACCCAAAGATGTGGGCGCTGCGCTTCACGCCCCTTCGGCCCGAAGACCCGGCCCGCTTGCGCCTGCTCATTCTCTCCCGAAACCTGACGCGCGACCGCTCGTGGGACATTGCCGCCACCCTCGACGGCGCAATCACCAAGCAGCCCAAAGCCATCAACCGCCCGGTCGCCGACTTCCTTCGCCAGCTTCCCGACCTCGCTACCGTCGGAGTTCCCGACGGAACAAAGACGCTTGTCGATGATTTGGCCGAAGACATGCGCCGCACCGAATGGAGCCTGCCCGAACCGTTCCAGAGCGTCTCCTTCGCCGTCAATGGCCTCGGCGGAAAACCATGGCGCCCGGAACCCTGCGCACGGCTGGGCGTCGTGTCGCCCTTCTGCGACGATCAAACCTTGTCGAAGCTCGCTGGCCTAGCCAGCGCAACAAAGCCAATCTTCATTGGGCGATCCGACGAACTCGCCCAGGTGCCTGCCGCCACGCTCGATGGCTTTGCCCGCGTGGCCGTGCTCGACGAAATGGCTGCGACAGAAGATGGCGAGGAGGAGGACGCATCGGCCCTACAAGGGCTGCATGCCAAGGCGTTCATCGCCGAACGTGGCTGGGACACCGCGATCACGGTCGGCTCAGGAAACGCCACGCGGCCGGCGCTGCTGACCGGCAGCAATGTCGAGATATTCATTACCCTGACCGGAAAGCGATCGCAGGTCGGCAGCGTCGAGGAAATCCTCGGCGACAAGGGCTTTGGCCGGTTGACGCGGCCGTTCGTTCACGACGAAACGACAGCCGCCGATGCGGCGCAACGGGCCGCCGAAGCGCGTTTGGATCAGGCCCGGCGTGAGATTTGCCGTAGCGGTCTCACGCTCCGCTGCGAACGCGGCGAATACGCCGCCGATGCCGCGCCGGTCTGGCGGGTCTGGCTGGTCCCGTCCGAACCGCTGCCCGTTACGGGGCTCGGCGCGCTTCGTGTTTGGCCGATCACAAGGGGCGAAGGCCATGCGTGCGATGTGCTTGAGCCGCTCCGGCAGGGACAACCCGCCGACCTTGGCGCAATGCCGTTGGTCGACCTCACCCGGTTCCTCGCCTGTCACCTAACAGACGAGACAGAAGGCGTCTCTCTCCTGTTCAGCACCGGGCTCTTGATGGAGGGACTGCCTGCAGAGCGCCATTCCGCCATCCTGCGCTGGGTCATCGACAGCAAGGACGCCTTTTTCCGCTATCTCCGGCTGCTTCTCTCCGAATTGGGCGATCCCTTCGCGGCCGCCCTCGCGGCGCAGGACGGGTCAGGTCAGGGCGCCTGGCGAGCGGCCAGCGACGATGCCCCCATTCTGGAGGATATGGTTCGCGCCTTCTGTCGGGGCGGAGACCAGCTTCGCGCCATCGAACGGCTCATCACACGCCTGGAAGCCGGCGACGGTGACGATACCGATCCGATTCCGGCCGAGTTCCGCGCACTCTGGAACACATTCCGAATTGCACTCGCCACGCAGGATGCCGCGCATGCCGAATGAACGGTTTCGCGCCGACGTGGCGCTCGCTCCTCTCAAGGTCTTTCAGCGGCGGACCGTCGACTACGTCTTCGATCGGCTATACGGCCAGAACGATCCTGTCCGCCAGTTCCTTGTCGCCGACGAAGTTGGCCTCGGCAAGACGATGGTGGCGCGCGGGGTCATAGCCCGCATGATAGAACACCTGTGGGACAGCACCAAGCGGATCGACATCCTCTACATCTGCTCGAACCAGGCGATCGCCGCCCAGAACCTCAACCGGCTGAACGTCCTCGGGCGGCGCGAGGTGGCCCTGCCAACCCGCATGACGCTCGTTCCTCTGCAACTACGCGACCAGTCGGGCCTCGACGCCAACAAGGTGAACTTCATCAGCCTGACGCCAGGCACGACCTTCGATCTGCGCTCCTCGACAGGCGTGACGCAGGAACGCGCCTTGCTGCTCCATCTCCTGCGTGACCTCGTTACGCGCCCGCGCGGCCTGCACAACCTGTTGCAAGTCACGGCTGGCGTCGATGGCTGGAACCGTGCCGTGGACAATCTCACCCTCGACGGCGTCGACAAGCACATCATCGAGCGTTTCCGCCGCGACGTGCAGGCGGATCGCGACCTCTTCGAGGAACTCGAACGAGTTTGCGAACTCTTCCCGCGGCGCCGGGACTCCTATCCCGCAGAAATGACAAAGCCCCGCAACAACCTGGTCGCTCGGCTCCGCGCCAAGCTGTCTCACGCCTGCGTGGATGCGCTGCAACCCGACCTCATCATCATGGACGAATTCCAGCGGTTCCGGGATCTGCTGCATGGCGACAGCGACGCAGCGATCCTCGCACGCGAGCTTTTCGACTACTCTGGGGGTGACGGACACGCCGCCCGCACCCTGCTACTCTCCGCCACACCCTACCGGATGCTCACGCTAGCCGGCGACGAGCCCGACGAAGGCGACCACTATCAGGATTTCCTTGAGACCTTGAGTTTCCTCTACGGTCGCGAAAACGGGCCGGAAGTGGCCGCCAAGCTGGCGCAAGAAATGCGCGCCTTTCGTGGTCTCCTACATGCCCTGCCGCAGTCGCATGCCTCCGCTGTCGAAACTCGCCGGGCTATCGAACAGCGCCTGCGCCAAGTGATTGCTCGAACCGAGCGGGTCGCATCCACAGTCGAGCGCGACTCCATGATGAGCGAACCCGCCATCACGGTCTCGATCGCGCCCGCCGACCTCGTGCAGGCATCGGCCTTGTCGCAAGTGGCGCGCACGCTCGATGCGCCGGAAATCATTGAATACTGGAAATCGGCACCTTACCTGCTCAACTTCATGCGCCACTACAGCCTGAAGCAACTTCTAACGAACGAGGCGGCGGCGCCTTCGGCGACCCTCCGCGATGCCATTCAGGCGGCGCGGCCGGCCATGCTCGATCACGAGGCCATCAACATTTATGCGCCGTTGGAGCCGGCCAACGGCCGCATGCGCGCAATCATGGACGACATCTTCGGCCAGAACCTCGAGCAAAATCTCTGGATACCCGCCGCCATGCCATACTACGGCGATGCACGATTTGGCGCGCCGCTGACCAAGGCGCTGATATTTTCGTCATGGTCGATGGTGCCCGATGCGGTCGCGGCCCTGCTTTCCTTTGAGGCTGAACGCCGCATGGGCGTCGGGGAATCCGGCCGGCGCTATTTCGAGCAGCATCGTCTGCGCCCCTTGCAGTTCCGACAGGATCAGGGCCGGCACGTGGGACTGCGCGCGCTGCTTCTGATCTATCCATCGCCGACTCTGGCCGAGTTGGCCGATCCGCTCGCGGTTTTCAGTGAAACCGAAACTGTCTTGTCGCAGGAGGGCATGCGCGCAGCCATAAGCGATCGCCTCAAGCCCGCTCTTGAGGCTCTGAGCAAAGGGGCTGTGTCGCAGCCGGACGCCAATAGCGCCGAGTGGGCCGCTCCCGCCGTGATCGATGACCTGCTGGGCGCGCGATCCCGCCCTTGGCTGGAGGCGCCTCACGGCATGCGCGCCCTGGCGAGCGAAGACGCCTTTCAGGATCATGTCGCCGAACTGGCGGCAGCGGTGGAGGCACACGACATCGGCGCTTCGTCCGCCGATCTCTCGGATCTGCTGGTTGACGTGGCGCTCGGCAGCCCAGCCGTCTGCGCGCTTCGCGCCCTCAAGCGGATCGCACCGGAGCTGTCATGGGACGACCCGCACTTGCTCAGCGGTGCCGCTGAAGTCGCCTGGTCGTTCCGGGCATTGTTCAACCAGCATGATGCGGTCGCCTTGCTGCGGCGGGATACCGACGATCACTACTGGCGTCGCGTGCTGGTCTATTGCTGCGAACACAATCTCCAGGCCGTCCTCGACGAATACGCCCACTACCTTGTCGATGCCGAGGGCCTTGGCGCGCGCCCTGCCGAAGAGCGCGCAATGGGTGTCGCCCGCGCCATGGCCCAGGCCTTGGCTATCCGCCCGTCGCAGATCGACGTTGACGACGTGCATGTCGATGGCGACACCCTCTCCATAAGCAAATTCCAGATGCGCGGGCGCTTCGCTATGCGGCTCTCCGACTACAAGGACGAAGACGGCGCCGTCGCGCGGCTCGGAGGCGTGCGCGATGCGTTCAACTCGCCGTTCCGGCCGTTCGTTCTCGCCACCACGTCCGTCGGCCAGGAGGGACTGGATTTCCATCCCTATTGCTATCGCGTCTATCACTGGAACCTGCCCAGCAATCCGGTGGACCTTGAACAGCGTGAAGGCCGTGTCCACCGCTTCAAGGGCCACGCCGTGCGCCTCAACCTGGCGGAGCGCCAGGTCAGTGTAGTCAGTGGTGGTGGGGAGGCGCCGGACGATCCGTGGAAGCTGATGTTCGAGCGCGCTCGATCCGAAGCGACGGTCGACACCGATCTCATTCCCTATTGGATCTACGAGGGCTCCGTCCGGGTCGAGCGGCGCGTGCCAATGTTGCCGTTCAGCCGCGAAGTCACGCGGCTCGCCTGGCTCAAACGCAGCCTGACGGTTTATCGCTTGGCCTTCGGTCAACCGCGGCAGGACGACCTGCTCGATTACCTGCAAACGCTGGCCGGCGACGGGATGGACTCCAACATGCTTACAGACTTGCAAATTCGGCTTGAGCCGCGGCTGTGGCCCTTCGAATGAAACAAATAGCAGTTGAAAAGGTATGCCGACTATTTGATCCGTTGGGAGAACGGATTAAGAGCTAACCTGCGGCCCTGGTGAATGAGGGAAAGCAAGCGGGGTTTATCGTTGCCATTTATCAATCAGGAGCAACGGCAGGTTATCGAGGCCCTGGACGGGCCAGTTCTGGTGGTTGCAGGGCCGGGCTCAGGCAAAACGTTTTCACTCGTAGAGAGGACTGTTAATCTTCTTCTACAGAGGCGAATAGATCCCAAACGAATTTTACTTTCGACGTTCACCGAGAAAGCCGCGAAAGAGCTGAAAACGCGGATCAGCAATCGACTGCAAAGATCGAGCTTGGAAGTGAACCCGCTCGATCTCACAATCGGAACGCTTCACGCAATTTGCCTGGAATTGATCGATGAGTTCAGGGCGTTCTCCCGACTGCGCCGAAACTACACCGTTCTCGATCAATTTGATCAGCAATACTTCGTCTTCCAGCGCATGTCCGAATTCCGTCAGATCGACGGTCTCGAAGCGTTCGTAACGCCATACGCGAATGCTTCCTCTTGGCGGATCGCAGAACGCCTATGCGCTTATTTGAACAAAATATCGGAGGAGGCTATCGACGGTACAGCGTTGGGAACCGCCTCCGCGCCTGAACTTCAAGTCTTGAGCCAGGCATACGTTCGGTACCGGGAACTGCTCGATCAGTACAATTACATCGACTTTTCGACAATTCAGGTCGAGCTTTTGAGACTTTTGAATTTGCCCGACGTGGCCGACAAACTGTGCGATCGCTACGACTATTTGATGATCGATGAGTATCAAGACACCAACACTATCCAAGAAAAAATCGTGCTCAAACTGGCCTCGCGCCACAACAATATCTGCGTTGTCGGAGACGACGACCAGTCGCTATATCGGTTCAGAGGCGCGTCAATTCGCAATATTTTGGAATTTGAAAAGCGCTTCCCTGCCGGAATTTGCCGCCAAATTTATTTGACAAAGAACTACCGGTCGCACCCTGACATCGTGGAATTTTACAACGGTTGGATGCTCCAGGCCGACTGGCGAGGTGCCGACTATGACTACCGATTTGCCAAGGTTATCGAGGCCGCTGGAGATGACCGTGCGAAGCGGCCGGCCGTGTTTAAAGTCTCAGGGCATGACGGCGAAAGCGACTGGTCTGCCGAGGTTATTGCCCATCTGACCCGACTGAAGGCCGAGAGAATTTTAAAAGATTGGAACCAGGTTGCCTTCTTATTTCGCTCAGTCCGTAATCCCAAAGTTGTGCAATTCGCGAGCGACCTTGAGGCGGCGGGCATACCGATCTACGCGCCGCGTTCAAACATGTACTTCGAGCGCGAAGAGATCAGGCTCATGGTCGGCGCCTACATGTTCATGTTCCCCCAATATGGTTCGCTTCGGGTCACACGCGACGGGATGCAACTGGACGTCTGGACTTACTTCGACGACTGCCTTGCTCAGTTCATCACGCATTTAAGGACCGGGACTGATCCGCAGATTGGAGCTTGGATCAAAGACCGTGCGAAACAACATCTGACCTTGTCAGAAAATACCAACTACTCGTTCGCCAGTCTTTTCTATCAGCTAATCCAGTTCCCGACCTTCAGTCGGTTTCTAGGCGAGGATGTAGCACACGGCGGTTTAAGGGATAGTCGGCCCGCCCGGAATCTAGCGAAGTTTTCCAGGCTGCTGAACAAATACGAATACTTGTATCACGTGATCGTCCTTCAGCCTGACAGGCTGGAACGGGACCTAATCGGTCTGTTCAATTATTTCTTTCGTTTTCTGTGGGATGGGGGCATCGACGAATACGAGGATCAAACCGAATACGCGCCGTCGGGATGCGTTTCCTTTATGACAATTCACCAGTCGAAGGGGCTGGAGTTTCCTATCGTGTTCGTCGGCTCTCTTGACGCATTTCCACGTCGTCAGCAGTCGCCACTGGACGACCTTCTTGATTCGGAGTTCGGTGACGGCCTGCCATTCGAACCCTTGGATCGCGTGAAGACGTTCGATTTCTGGCGACTGTTTTACACGGCGTTTTCACGCGCCCAGAACATACTGGTACTTACATGTCAGGAAAACACCCCGAAGGGGCGCGGACAACGGAATGTGCCATCGCAATATTTCCAGCCCATATACGCAAATCTTGAGGACTGGCGCGCTCTGACTTTCAATCCTTCTGAGGTGACCTTAGCAACGATCAAGGACAGCAATATCAAGAATAGCTATTCGTTTACGTCCGACGTGCTCATTTTTGAAGCGTGCCCGCAACAATATCGATTTTTCAAAGATCTCGATTTTGCGCCAGTTCGAACGAACGCTATCCTGTTCGGCACGTTGGTCCATCAGACCATTGAAGACATTCATAAGGCCGTGCTGCGGGGCGAAGAAACGAAGGTCACGAGCGATCAAATCGACCTATGGTTCAAAAGCAATTACGCCAATATCTCTCAGAAGGAACGGGTGTACCTCGCGGACGCAGCATTGAGGATCGCTAGACGCCATGTCGCTAACTATGTGGACCGTGAGCGCAACAACTGGCATCGATTGCGCGAGGCTGAAATAGAACTTAGCCTCTTGAAGGACGACTACGTACTCACAGGGACCGTCGATCTGATCGAAGCGGACGATGGGGCTTGGGAGATCGTCGATTTCAAAACCGAAAAAAAGCCCGACCTGATCGACGATGTGGAAAAACTTGCCCGTTATCGTCGCCAGTTGCAGATATACGCCCATTTGTTTGAAGAGAAGCGAGGGGTGCGCGTTGACCGAATGACGATCTATTACACTGGAGAAGAGGCAGGCAACCCACGGATTACCTTCCCAAGGGAGACCGCCGACATCAGGGGAACAATTGAAAAAGTGGACGGCGTCATCGGCAAAATAGTTGCCAAGAGGTACCAGATGAACGAACGTCCAGAAAAAATCTGTAAGAACTGCGACTTCCGGTCATTCTGCGACATGACGTTCTGCCGTCAATGACCAAGAAACAAAATCCGCTAAGGCATTAGATGAGCAAAGAGACCCAAGAAGCATTCGAGACATTTGAATTCGACCTACCCCCAATTCGCGGCTTTCCCGAATTGCGCTGGGCTGGGAAACGCCCTTTTAAGTCCACACAGTATTTTCCCGCCCAACGAAAGGAAGCCTACGGCGACCCGTGCGGCGGCTGGTGGAACCGTATCTATTGGGGTGACAATTTACAAGTGATGTCTCACCTGCTCAGAGAGTTTCGGGGCAAAGTAGACCTTATATATATTGACCCGCCGTTTGACAGCAAAGCAGATTACAAGAAGGTTGTATCTGTTAAATCCGTGAGCCTAAAGAATGATTATACATCCTTTGAAGAAGCGCAATACGGCGATATATGGGTAAATGATCAATATTTGCAATTTATGTATGAGCGATTGATCGTATTGCGTGAGTTGCTAAGTGAAAAGGGCAGCATATTTGTTCACTGCGATGTAAATAGAAATTACGTGATACGCTTGATAATGGATGAGATTTTCGGCCGTGCAAATTTTAAAAATGAAATAATTTGGAAACGGCGCGTCGGCAGCAGTAGTGCCGTACACGACTCCAACCAATTTGGCGTCTCAACCGACACCATTTTGTTTTATTCTAAAAGTGCGGATTCCACGTTCATTCCGCAGTACAACAAAGACACGGAAGAGTATCAAGAATACATTAGGACGCGCTTTACAAGCAAAGACGCGAGTGGCCGCCTTTACCAAGCCACAAGCCTTGTGAACCCTGGCTATCGCCCAAACCTGATCTACGACTACAAAGGGTACAAGTCGCCTCCGAACGGTTGGATGATTGGCCGTGAAAAAATGGAACAGTGGGACAAAGAAGGTCGGCTACATTTTCCCGAAAGCAAAGAGGGGCGCATTAGGCGGAAGAGCTTCGCAGACGAACTTCTCGGGATGCCCATTCAGAATATCTGGACTGACATCAAAGAGGTGAACTCCCAAGCCGCTGAGAGATTGGATTATCCAACCCAAAAGCCTGAGCAGCTTTTACGCCGTATCATTGGTACGACGACGCAGCCAGGCGATCTCGTTTTGGACTGCTTTATGGGGTCTGGCACCACTCAGGCCGTTGCTATGAAAATGGGGCGACGTTTTATTGGCGCCGACATCAATATCGGCGCGGTGGAAACGGCCACTAAACGTCTCAATGAAGTACGTCAGTCCGCCGAGGTGCCTGATTCGCTATTTCCTGAAAATCAAACGGATTTTTCCGGCACAACTTATGCCGGATTCGAGGTGTTCAACGTAAACAATTACGACCTGTTCCGGAACCCTATCGAAGCGCGCGCGCTGATACGCGAAGCCATGGAATTGCAACCACTCCCTCCCAGCAGCGTCTTCGATGGGCAACGTGATGGATACCTTGTCAAAATCATGCCCATGAACCGGATAGCCACGCGACAAGACCTCAATGAAATCCTGAACGGCCTAGATTTTAAAGCTTTTGAACGCCGCCAGTCCGAGGCCCCGAACAAGCCCGTCGAGCGTATTCACCTCGTATGCATGGGACATGAGCCCGACCTAGGGCCAGAACTGGTGAAGGAGACCAAGCCCTATGATATCGAGGTGATGGTCACTGACCTAATTAGGGACAAAGCGCATCTGCATTTCAAGAAGGCCTCCGATGCGAGACTTGCAATCGAGTCAGGCAATCTAATCGTTAAGGGCTTCTACCCGATGAACCTTTTGCAAAAGCTGTCCGTGGCAAAAGAGGCAGTGGATGATTGGCGGCAACTTGTCGAAAGCATTAAGGTTGACTTTAATTACGACGGTGCTGTTTTGACACCCGCAATTGTTGATTCACCTGGCGAAAATCAGCTAGTGGCCGGGACCTATCCCATTCCTTCAGACGCCGGCACGATCAGAGTGAAGATTACTGATTTGCTCTCCGAGTCTTGGGAGGGGGAAATCGATAATGGCTAAAGCCAAGAAAAACGTTCGCCAGGATTTTGCGTTCTTCCAAGCCATAGTAAATTTCTATTTCACGAACCGTGGCCGCATTCGCCAAAAGTACAAGCAACTCACTAAGCAAATTCTTGATTTTAATGATCCTGACCTTCGCGCGGACTCTTTCTTGCGCCGCCCACAATTTGAAGCTCTAGAAATCTATGTTTTCCTTAAAGAATTTAGCGACAACTCGCACGTACACCAGCTCTTTCACCACTGGGCAAAAAATGACGGTGTGTTCGCCGGCTATCAGACGACCGGAGCTGACAAATCGGGTCAAGGGTCGCTTTTGCCGTTTCTGGAAATCGAAGGCGAGGACCAGTATAACTCAATATTTAAGCGCCTTAGCGAGCGAGCGCGCAGCTATCCCAACTATATATTTGCGCTGACCATGGGTTTGGGCAAAACAATCCTAATGGCCACCTGCATATTCTACGAGTTTTTGCTTGCAAATAAGTTCAGCAAGGATTCCAGATTTTGCAAAAATGCTCTGGTGTTTGCTCCTGATAAAACTGTTTTACAATCTTTAAAAGAAATTCAGACTTTCGATTTGGATTTAGTCATACCACCAGAGTACGCAAACTTCTTAAGATCAAATCTAAAGTTCCACTTTCTAGACGATACTGCTTCAACAATCGGCGCCCAGGACGGATCATCTTTCAACGTTATCATATCGAATACTCAGAAAATAATTTTGAAGAGGCGGGCCGCAAAGCAGTCTGCAACGGAAAAACTATTTTCGGAAAAAAGCACTACGCTTTCTGACGTCTACAGCGAATTGTACGAAATGTTGGGCGAGGCTGCGCCAGAAACAGATGCCGATCTAGCAGTGAACGCGAGGTTCCAGCGCATAGCCCGGCTTCCACAATTAGGTATTTACGTCGATGAGGCCCACCATTCTATGGGGGCAGCCCTGGAAAAAGACCTCGGTCAGTCAAAGCAAGATTCGGCCCTGAGAACAACGATAGATGAACTGGCTCGCGCGCTCGATCATAAAAAGACGAGCGTTGTGGCGTGCTATAATTTCACCGGCACGCCCTATGTTAAAGACACTATCATGCCAGAGGTTGTTTATGCTTATGGGCTGAAAAGCGCCATTGAAAAAGGTTATCTGAAACAGCCTGACTTCGTAGACTTTTCGGGCAACGTGAAATCAGATGCCTTCCTTAAGGTGGTAGTAGAAGATTTTTATTCGCGGGAGGGTGAAAATCGCCGCGAAGGAATGCTGCCGAAATTGGCTATTTTTGCATCTACGATTGCGGAGCTTGATAATGAAATCAGGCCTGCGCTCGAAAAAATCCTATCTGAGCTTGGCGTGTCTCTAAATCGTATCCTGGTGAACGTGGGTGACGAAAGTTTGACAACGGCCGAAGATATCCGAGAGTTTAACCGGCTTGATTCACCAGCATCAGAAAAGCAGTTCATCCTTTTGGTTGGTAAAGGACGGGAAGGCTGGAATTGCCGCTCTTTATTCGGCGTCGCACTTTATAGGAAACCAAACTCTCGAATATTCGTGTTGCAGTCGACCATGCGCTGCCTAAGGGCTATTGGGGATGTCCAGGAGACTGGACGAATATATCTCTCCGCCGAAAATATGGAAATTCTGCGAGACGAGTTACAACAGAATTTTAGAGTCACTACAGACGAGATCGGCCCAAAGAAAGACGACGAGAGCGAGACCTACGTTGTTACAGCTGTGCCTCCTCCAGTCGTCATGACGGTAACACGGCGTCGTGAACTGTTTCAGACCCGGCGCCGCGAGCAGCCGGAATGTTTGTCATTTGATCTGTCGGAGTCGGCCCTCGAACCCTATAGAGGTACCTTGCGGCGCCGTAAAAGTGTGAATGCGTCTGCATACGAGCAACAAGATGTAACTGATAAGGTCGCTAACCGGATGTTTTCGGAATTCAGTCTCGTCGGTGAAGTGGCCCGATATTTTGCCGGCGACAACGTTTCTCCTTTCGAAATTTCTGAAATGTTAGAGTCCGCAGAGCCTAACTTGGAAAGTTTGGTTGCCGCAGTAAACCTGTCAAATGACATTCTATATGAAGTTGTTATTCCGGCAGTGTTCCGCGCTCTGTTCGAGATCAAAAGCTTTGAAGACCGCGTCGACGAGCAGATTGAATTAGTGAAGGGATATAACGGCGGTTCAAATCGGGTGCCTTCTTTCCAATTTCGGGCCAAACCTCACCTAGTCGCGAGCAGAGATTTTCCGAAATATGGTGGTCTTCGAGACAGGACATTTCATCTCGACCATTATTGCTTCGATAGTCAACCCGAACTCGATTTTTTTGAGAAGGTGCTCGGTTTAAACGCCGGTGATCGAATCTATTTCACCGGAATGCTGGTTCATGGGCAGTCCGGGTTCCGAGTAAATTATATCCACCCGGAATCTCATACCGTTTGCAATTATTATCCAGATTTCTTGATTATTAGAGAGGACGGAACGACCCATCTCGTAGAAGTCAAATCAGTTTGGAAATCCAACGATCCAGTAGTAATTGCAAAAAAGGAAGCCGCGCAATTGCTGGCTGAAGGCAACCGCTTTTACTACACGTTGATCACCAGCGAAGATTTTGACGATTTTCTACATGCGGAAGATGGTTGGCATTCGTTCGTGTCGCGCTCTGCTAATCTTTCGAACTCTACTAATATGGCTATCTAAAATCCCGACTTGAATGCCGCAGGCTGCCGTCTTCGACAAATCCCGGCACACGGCGATCCCAATTCGGTCCGCCGTTCCGGAATTCATCGCCAGGCTGCCGGGGCGCCTTGAGCGGCACGTCGCGCCGGCCAACACTGGCCAGCATTGGCGACAAGTCGGCCAGCGACCGGGTGATGAGGTGAACGACCTCCCCTTCCCGCTGGATATAGCCGCTTACGAGCAGCATGCTGGCGCCGTACAGCACCGATTTGTACTCGTCGCTTGTCTTTTCCCAAACGACGATGTTGGCGTCACCGCTCTCGTCCTCGATCGTCATGAACACGACGCCGTTGGCCGAGCCCGGCCGCTGCCGCACGAGGACCATGCCGGCGACCTGGACGTAGCGCTTGTCCTTTGAGCGCATGGCGTCTTTGCATGTGATAATGCCGCGCTCGGCAAGCTCTGACCGCAGGAAGCTAAGCGGATGTGGACCTAGGGTCAGGCCGACATGGTTATAGTCCTCGACGACCTCGGCGCCGGCCGTCATGGGCTTCAGGTGCATGGCGGGTTCGCTCACGCCAGGCGCGCTGTGGCTTGCGCCGTCGATCAGCCGATCTAAAAGCGGCAACTCGCCGTCGCCGAGTGCGCGGATAGCGAACAGGGCATCGCGTCGCGCAAGGCCAAACGCTGGTTTGAAAGCATCCGCTTTGGCCAGGCGCTGCAGTGTCGCAGTCGAGGTTCGCGCCCGGCGCCAAAGCTCGGGAATGGATTTGAACGGCAACTCGCCGCGGTGGAGCACCATCTCCGCGATGTCATGGCTGCGGATGCCACTTATCATTCGCAAGCCCAGCCGGACAGCGAACCGTCCTTCCCGACTTGTAGATTCCAAGGTGCAGTCCCATCTGGACGCGTTGACGCAAACCGGCCGGATCTCCACGCCGTGTTCGATGGCATTTCGGACGATCTGCGCCGGCGCATAGAAGCCCATGGGCTGGCTGTTCAAGAGGCTGGCGCAGAAAACGTCGGGATGATGGCACTTCATCCAGGCCGAGGCGTAGGCGATAAGGGCGAAACTTGCCGCGTGGCTCTCTGGGAAACCGTAAGAACCAAAGCCTTCGAGCTGGCCGAACAACTGCTCGGCATATTCGCGGCTGTAGCCATTGCCGAGCATGCCCTCGATGATCTCGTCCTTGAACTTCGAGACCCCGCCGGTGTGCTTGAAGGTGGCCATGGCGCGACGCACAAGGTCGGCTTTACCCGGGCTGAAGCCCGCGCAGGCCACGACTACCTTCATAGCCTGTTCCTGAAAAAGCGGAACGCCCAGGGTCTTGCCAAGGATCGCCTCGAGTTCAGGTTTTGGAAAAGACACTGGCTCCTTGCCTTCACGGCGGCGCAGATAGGGATGGACCATGTCGCCCTGGATCGGGCCGGGCCGGACTATCGCGACCTCGATGACCAGGTCATAGAACGTCCGGGGTTTGATCCGCGGCAGCATGGCCATCTGCGCCCGGCTTTCGATCTGGAAGGTGCCAAGCGTGTCCGCCCGCCGTATCATGGCATAGGTCTTTGGGTCCTCGGCCGGGATGGTCGCGATATCAAGGTGAACGCCCTTGCAGTCGGCCAGCAGATCGAACGAGCGCTTCATGCAGCTCATCATGCCGAGCGCCAGGCAATCGACCTTCATGAACTTCAGCGCGTCGATATCATCCTTGTCCCATTCGATGACCTGGCGGTCCTTCATGGCGGCCGGCTCGATCGGCACCAGTTCGTCGAGCCGGTCGTGTGTGAGGACAAAGCCACCCGGATGCTGTGAAAGGTGACGAGGTACATTCAACAGGTCGCGGTGAAGCGCAATGGCCAGCTGCAGGCGCCGGTCATTGAGGTTGATGCCAAGTCCTTCGGCATCTGCCTCCTGAAAGCCGCCTCGATGCCAGTGGTGGATCTGGCTCGACAACGTCTTGATGGTGTCCTCCGGGAAGCCCATGACCTTCAGCACTGCGCGAATGGCGCCTCGCGTACGGAAGCGGGTGACGACAGCGGTCAAGGCAGCATGGTTTCGACCGTAGGTCTCGTAGACCCACTGCAAAACTTCCTCTCGGCGCTGATGCTCAAAGTCGACGTCGATGTCCGGCGGCTCGCGCCGCTCCTCGGAGATGAAGCGCTCGAACAGCAGGTCATTGCGGTCTGGGTCGATTGAGGTGATGCCGAGCACGAAACAGACGCAGGAATTTGCGGCCGACCCCCGGCCCTGGCACAGAATGTCCTTCGAACGGGCGAACTGGACGATGGAATTGACGGTCAGGAAGTACGGCGCATATTCTAGCCGTTTGATCAGGTCGAGTTCGTGCTTTAGGAGGCCGACGACCTTGTCAGGGACGCCTTCTGGGTAGCGCCACTTGGCGCCCTGCCATGTCAGCCGGCGCAGGGCTTCGTCGGCGGATAGACCATCTAGCTGTTCTTCCGGATATTGGTATTTGAGCTCATTGAGGGAGAAGCGGCAACGGTCGGCGATTTCGACGGTCCGCGCCAACGCTTCGCGATAGGACGGAAAAAGGCGCGCCATTTCAACGCCGTCCTTCAGGTAGCGGTCGGCATAGAGGTGGCGAAGATCTCCCATCGTGTCGATGGTGCAGTTGTGCCGGATGCAGGTGACGACGTCGTGCAGCATGTCGCGGTCATGGACATGGTAGAGGACATCATTGGTCACGACCGTCGGGACGCGATGCCGGAAGGCCAGTTGCGACAGCTCATGCAGACGCATGTGGTCGCCTTGGCGCCGCCGCAGGCTAAGCGCCATATAGGCGCGGTCGGCGAAGAGCGCCTTGAATTTGCGCAGGCGCTGGGCACACAGCTCGTCGGCGTTGTCCGGCACTAAGACCGCGATCAAACCTTCATGGAAATCCTCCACATCCGCCCAGGTGAGGTCGCACTTTCCCTTCCCTGCCCGGCTCTTGCCAAGCGACAGGATGCGGCACAGCCGGCCGTAGGCCGCCCGGTCGGTCGGATAAACGAGGATCGACATGCCGTCGTTGAGTTCCAGCCAGGAGCCGATGATCAGCCGCACACCTGTTGCCTGCGACGCGACATGGGCGCGAACCAATCCCGCCAGCGTATTGCGGTCGGCAATCGCCAGCGCCTCCATGCCCAAGGCCTGGGCCTGGAAGAACAGCTCGTCCGGAGCACTGCAGCCGCGCAGGAAGGAAAAGTGCGACGCGCATTGGAGTTCGACATAGTCAGCCATGCGTCTAACTGAACTTGCCGTGGAGATACCAATTCAGCGACCCGGTCTCGCCGTGTTGACCGTCGCCGGCACGGAACACCCAGAAACGCTCGCCGCTGTCGACCTCCAGCACGAAGTAATCGCGGACCTTTCCGGCTTCGCCGTCCGTCCGCCACCATTCCCCTTTGACCCGTTCCGGACCATCAGCCCGGATGACGGAGTAACGCTGGCCACGCCAGGTAAACGCCCTCGGCGGATGGTCGGGCAAGACCGACAGCGCCTGGATCGATTCCGGCCGGTAAAGGCGCATCGGCCGCCGGAACTGGGCATTGCGCCTTGATCCAATCTCAATCGACGTCGGCGGCAGGCGCTTTACGGCTCGCTCTGGGATATCGGAGGCTACCGATACCGCGCGAAACAGGCGTCCACCGCCGTAACGGTTCGTCAGCGTGTCCCAGAGGTCCTCGACGTCGGCGCGCGGGGGTTCCGCGAAGCTGCTGCCAATCTGGCTGAAGACAAGCGCCTCGGTATGGATCGCCGTCATCACCATCTTGTCGATGCCGAAACCGGGCTCGACGGTCTCAATCTTATCGCACAGAAGTTTCGCCAGGCGCTTGGGGTCGCGCACCGGCTTTGCGGTCGCGACCGAGATGGCCTCGATACGATTGTCGACGCGCACGAACCGCAGATCCAGGCGCCGGGCGCCCTGACCCGCCTCTTCCAGCCGTTCACAGATTTGGCCGACCAGCCGCCGGGTATATTTCTCGATGGTTTCCGGCGCGCCGATGGGCTCAGCGAAGACCCGGTCGACCGATATCAGTTCCGGGCATTCGACCGGTATGATGGGTTCGGCGACCCGTCCGAAGGCTTGGTCGACGCGGCGGAACATATTCGGACCGTATCGGCGCGCCAGCGGCGCGCGCGGCTTGGCGGAAAGCTCGCCGACGGTTTCGATGCCGAGGAGCATCAGTTCCTGGACGAGATCGTTGTCCAGCCGGAGTGCCGCGACTGGCAGAGACGCAATGGCCTCCCCCGTTTTTCCCGAGGGAACGATCGAGACCGATTTGCCGCCAAACCGGGCAAGGCCGTGTGCCGCACCCCAGGTGTCGGCGAGCGCTGCAAATGTGTGGACGCCGACGTCTTCAAGACGCCGGCGGATGTCTTCGACGAGCCCGTTTTCGCCGCCATGAAGATGATCGCAGCCGGCGATGTCCAAGACTAGCCCATCCCTGGGATCTGCGGCGACGATTGGCGAGTAGTGCTTGAGCGCCCAACGCGCCAGCTTGCCCAAGGCAACGGCATCGGCTTCCGGATCGGCATCGATCAGTTGCAGATCAGAGACAAGGACCTGAGCCTTGGCGACAGGCAAGCCACGGTATAGTCCGGCCTGGCGCGCCAGATCGTCGACGGCCGAGATGATACGCTTCGAGCCGACTTTGGTTTTCAGTGCAAGCGGCACGTCACGAGGCGGCGCGTCGCTGTTCGCCCGACGTAGCCGATCGGTCGGCCATGTCGGAAGGAAAAGCGATAAGACCCTTGGCATCACACGCCTCGACTTCAAAATCGGCGCAGTCCCCGCCCCTGCACCGCATCAACTCCAATAACCATCGCGCCCTTCCGACGCCGCAGACAGGCAAAGGGGCAGACTGTGTTTCCGTGACCCGCCAGCGCGTATAGGCGGCCGTGGGATTACCGAAGTCCCGGGCATCGACCTGGCGCTTCCATCGGCGCACGGCGATTGCCATGGTGCCGGTCGTCTCGGCAGCCAGTTGCAGGCGCTGTGACGACGTGCGGGACAACTTTGCGACCTCGCCGACAACCGCCGTCAAGCCTCCATGCCTCAGTGCCTCTTCGCAGCACCCGAGAATGGTGTCGTCGTCAGGTGCCTCGAAGAAAACGACCCGGTCTTCGGTCAGACCCGATTGTGCCAGCGCCGGACTGAAAAGGTCGGCCTGGCTGAAACACCAGAGCACCTGGCCTCCTGTCCGCGCGGCAATGCCGGCGGCAAAGGCAATGGCAGCGGCGCCATCTACGGCTCCATTGGCGCCGCCGGCGATCTCGTGAAGAGCGCCCAGGGCAAGCCCACCTTTGGGAAGCCGATTGTCGATCTCGGAAATACCGAACGGAAGAACGGCGCGCGTACGCGTGGCGACGCCGCTGATCCGTTCGATCTGGTCACGCAGCTCTGCAATGCGGACGGCGTCTTGTCGTGACATAGCATGAATGTTCCTTTCTGGAGCGCGCTAGTGCTGACACCTAATGGCAGTGAGTTAATATATTTGTTCTATGTTTGTTCTTTTTGCGAATTTCGTCAAGGGTCCCGCAAGTTGAGCATCGCAGTGTCCATTTGCTGCGACGAGGCACGGCCCGCGGAATTTCCAATCGCCGCAACGATTTATCGCCGCCTTCGCGATTGAAAGATTTTTTGAATTCTCTTGGGGAAAACGTCAAACGCGCCGCGGCAAATGCGACGACTGGAACGTTATGCACCCATACGCGTGTGGTTGGGCATGCCGCTGATCGTCCAGGTAGACGATGGCCCGTCCACGGTCGGCGCCAGACCGTCTCCCTTGTGCCAGGGACGCAATTCGAATGTCGCATCGCCAATATCGATGACCAGCCGCCCCAGGCCGAATGCCTTGACGGCCGAAACCGAAATTCCTGACGGAGCGGGATCGAAGACCAGTGTGTCGCCAGCCGCCATTTGGCTGCCGGATATCGCAACAATGGCCCCGATGCCGGGCTCCATCGTATTGAAGCGCGCTTTGTGTTGCATGGAAAAAACCATACTGCCTGTGCGCCAGCCGTCAACCATTCTCCCGCCGGTCCTGGATATGCGGACATCGTGCAACCCGCGACAGGCACGTTAGGTCTGCTCTATATATGCCGTGCCATCCGATCACCGGATGGAAAGGAGGCCCCAATGGTCGAGACCAGTCCAAGATTAAAGCGAATTGTCTTGATCGTTGCGCTCCTGAACTTCGCCTATTTCGGCGTCGAATTTGTCGTCGCACGGATGATCGGCTCGGTATCCCTGTTTGCCGACAGCGTCGACTTCCTCGAAGACACCTCGGTCAACCTGCTCATAGCCATTGCCTTGGGCTGGCCAGCAAAGTGGCGGGCACGAACCGGCATGCTCCTGGCGGCCATCATTGTCCTGCCGGCGATCGCATTTGTCTGGACGGCCTGGCAGAAATTGCAGGAACCTGTAGCGCCCGAACCCTTCGCCCTGTCCTTGACCGGGCTCGGCGCCATCGTCGTGAACTCGACGTGCGCGCTGATCCTGGCAGGTGTCAGAAACCACAAGGGCAGCCTGACGAAAGCCGCCTTCCTGTCGGCACGGAACGACGTCCTCGCCAATATCGCCATCATCGGGGCGGGCGTCGTAACCCTGTTCTGGCGGACCGCCTGGCCAGATCTGATCGTGGGCAGCGCAATTGCCGCAATGAACATCGGCGCCGCCAAGGAGATCATGGAAGCCGCCATGGGCGAGCAGGACGAGCCCGAGGCATAGACCGATCTACCAACGCCAACTACTGGACAATACCAGTGAAGTCTTGGCGGCCCGAGCATCCGTGATATGGTGATGCCATGCCCGTTTTCGATTTTCAGAACATGCAGCAAATTCAAGCGCTCGTGGATAGCCTCGGCGAAGCCGAGTGCAAGCGGCTCGGCTTTCTGTTCGAAGACGAGCGCGGCGTGGCGACACTGACAACAGCTGGCATGGGATATCTTATTGATGTCGAGGCAGGTGGTATTTCGACCGTCGCCGAGGCATACGCCGCCGGTTACCAGCAGGCCGCCGAATTCCATTCGCGAGAAAACGAGGTTTAAGGCATGTGCAATATGTACTCGATGGTCTCTAACAAAGAGGCCATCCGCGCGTTTGCCAACTTCCTCCGCGTCACGCCGGAAATGGATAACCTGCCTGCAATCCCTGGCATCTATGCCAATGGTTGGGCGCCGATCATCAGGGCAACGGATGACGGCAGTAGGGAGTTGGCAAGGGTGCGTTGGGGATTGCCCACGCCTCCCGAGCGTCAATCGGGCAATGCTGACCGGGGTGTCACCAATCTGCGCAAGCTTTTCGTTTGGAAAGACTATCTCGAACCATTGAACCGCCGCTGTGTGGTGCCGGTGACGTCTTTCTGCGAGCCCGATCAGGTGAGCGGCTCCAATAAACTTCATTGGTTCGCGCTCGATGACAGTCGGCCGTTGTTCTTCTTCGCCGGCGCTTGGATTCCAAAGTACAAATCGGTTCGCCTGGTTAAGGCAGGCGAAACCGAAGATGACCTTTTTGCCTTCATGACCACAAAGGCCAATGCCGAGGTCGGCGCCGTACACGACAAGGCGATGCCGGTCATATTGCGAACGCCTGAAGAAATCGAACGCTGGTTCACCATCCCCTATGCGCAGATCGCAAAGGGGATGCAGCTTCCGCTGCCTGACGGTTCGCTGAAGATCGTCAATATAGGACCACGGCAGGACGGAGGGCCCGCGCCGCTGGAAGAGGCTCCCGCCCCATCGCAGGCCGAATTGTTCTGATTACGCCGCAACCGAAATCGAAAAGACGTCGGCCGGCGGAGGGGTGAGCAAATCGAGATTGGCGGCGCCATCGAGCCAGGCGGCCAATTCCTTCTTTTCGAGCATGACGGGGAAGCGGTCGTTGATGTGCTCAAGGCCGGGGCTGGCCGGACGAGTCAACATCGCGCACGATAAGAACAGGCTGTCGCCGCGCGCAATGGCGCTGTAGATTCCGCACACCGCCATCGGTTCACCATCGCTCCGGCCGATATTGACCCGAACTTCCTGAGGTTCGCCGAGAAGGTCCGGGATGCCGTTGGTCTTCTGGTTATAGTGCCCCATCGCGAAGATCACCCGACGTCGCTTCGCCCAACTTTCGCGAAAACTCGGCAGTTCATGGACCGTTTCGATCCGAGCGTGGCTCGTGTTCCCCGTCCACTGGTTCGGATATCCCCGAAAATCAGGCGGCACCAGGCCCCATTTCATCTGCTTGATGACGTGCGCCCCCGTCCGGTCGCGCGTCCAGACATCGACGTAATCGCCCGGTTTCATTTGGTCGGTCCTTCACCCGTTGCAGCGTCCGCAAGCTGCGCGCGGGCCGATTTGAGCGGTTGCGTCACCCGGACCAGTTCCTGGGCGGCATCATAGGGCGGCATGATGCCTTCGAAGGCCAGCGAAACGGCGTTCTTGATCCGGTGGAGGACTGCGTCTGTCACTGGCGTGCTCTTGTCGATCAGGGCCAGGCAAACGTCCTCGACCGCTTCGTCCTCCGCGACTTCCCCGCGCCCGATCCGGCGCGTGAGTTCCAAATAGCGCGGCTCCATGACGAACGGTTCTCCACCCGGCAGGGTTACGTAAAGGACGCTCATATCGTCGTTGAAGCCGCAGAAGGCAGTGTAGGCATTCCAGTCGTAATCCTTTTCGCCGACCGTCATCGGTATCCCGCGGAAAAGAAGGAGGTCGAACGCCGCGACGTCGGTGGACAGGCCGCTGCCAGCGCATAGCTCGATGAGGTCAGCATGGCAGATTTCGAGGGTCAGCTTTTCCGTGATGTAGGTGCGCGCAAGCTCGCCGATCTTCTCGACGCGGGCCACAAGGTCATGGGCGAGATCGATACAGATGCCGCGCTTGGCGCGGCTCGATTGCTCGACCGTATCGACCTTGCGCAGCACGATCATCTCCGGTTCGAGCGGGTCGAAAGGCAGGATATCCGATCGCGCCTCCAGCCGCTCGACGACAAATCGCGCGACATAGGGATAATCGAGAACGAGCAGGGATTCACCGACGCCGGGACGGGTTTCGCGCTCGATTTCCGCGCGGATGTCGCCATCCATGCTCTTCACCCTGAACCGCAAGCTCTGCATGACACTCTCCAATGTGCGTTCTATATTTGTTCCCTAATCCGCCCTGAGTCAATATGGACCTGATACGGTCACGAGGCCGCCGCCATCGGCCGGCGGCTGCTGCAAGGAATGCCGTCGATCAATGTGCTTGGGATCGGGTCGTCGGCCAGACGCCACAACACCGGGTTGGTCGCGGTACTCTGGAGCAACTCCTCCCTGGCCTTCACCAGCACCTCCGTCTCGTCCGGCCGCACCACATAAAAAGCCGTGGGTTTTTCCGGGCTGTCGGTATAGAGCACGGCCGCCAGCGCGCGACCCTGTCCCATATTGTATTTCAGCGGCTTGACCAAGGCCCGACCGGTGACGACGGAATAATCGACGATCACGGCCTCGGTCTCATCGCACACCGGTATCCATTCCGCCGTCGTTGCCATCAAGGTCAGATCCTCGATCGTCGCGATGCCGCTGGGTTTCACCGACAAGGTGCCGAAGGCGATCAAATGGCCCTGCCCTTCCGGCCGCGAAAACATCTCCAGTTCGGTTTCGAAACGCCGGCCGATCGTGCCGTAAAGCTCTTCCGACATATATATCGGGTCGTCCGGAACATTCCGGGCGATAAGCTTATAGCCATAGGTGGACGGCGCGATCTCCTTGACCTCGACCAGGAACATCATCAGCTCACGCGCCGCCTTGTGGCTGGCAACGGTCTGCAGCAAAGCGCGGCGCCGCAAGCGGATTTCGTCCTTCGTCTCTACCCGGAACGGCTCGGGAATGAACAGGCGGCGACTGAGCCGCGTCCCGTTGGCCGTCATGCGCGCGGCGGCGCCGAGCAGGCGATTCCGAACGACCCACCAGTTGCGCTTGCCCTTCATCCCGGGCTTCCAGTGCGTGAGCTCGGCCTGGTCCCAGAGATAATGAAGCAAGGCTCGGAACCCGGCGCGCGATGTCGACGACTTTCCGTCCTGGCCATCCTCGGTCGCGTCTTCCGGGTGTGCCTCCGCCGGCGCCGCACTATTCCGGGGCTGTTTTTTCAGAGGGAAGCCCAGCCGCAATTCGACGTCGCCCGTCAGGGTATCCTCCCGAATGGCCGAACCCAACAGGCGGCCGAGGCCGGAGGCTTCGAGCGGCGGCTCATATCGGTCGCAGTCGGCGGCGTGTTCGTGGCCGCTGCCCGGCCAGCGCTTGAGTACGAACTGATCGGCCAGGCGCGCGATATACAACCGCGGCCGCAGGTCCGTGCACAGGCATAGCGCCGGCTGCCCCTTGTAGTCGGCGTAGTGGCGGCGCAGGACGTCCTGCATGGCGCCGTCATCCAGGTTGGTCGGCTGTCGTTCGCCGCAAATCATATATCCAGGCATTTTGCCTCGCTTTCCCTTCTTGGTTGGTAATTGGGTTACATGCTGCGTTCAGGCTGCGGCCGTTCCATGGCCTTGACCTTGTCGCCGATGTCCTTGCTGCCGTCGGTGCTGTACCGGGCGCCGGGCTCGTCCTTTGCTGGGCCAACCGCGAAGTCTAGACCCTTGCCCGCCTTCGGCCGGCCGCCGAACAGGTTGTCCAGGCCGATCAGGTTGATGCCGTCATGCTCGGTCACCTTGCGCATCAGGTCGCGGAAGCTGTCCGTGACCAGGTCGAAGTCGGACTTCGCGCGCGATGCCATGATGTAGGCGCGGGCGTGGTTGACGAAATCGCCCTGGCCGACGGATTTCAGTACGGCGACGACGCGGTCGAACGACTTGCCCTGCGCCTTGTCGGCCGTTATGGCGTAGGCATAGGTCATGAATTCGAGCTGCGCGTCCTTCCGGGGCAGGGACAATTCGTCGCCGCCATCCTTGCCGCGCAGCCGCACCTGGTCCTTGTCCCATCCAGCGATGACGAACTCGTCGTTCGTACGGATACCGCGATCCTTGTCGGTCCGATTGAACAGGACCCGGTCGCCCGTCGCGAACTCGGTTTCGTTGCGCCAATAGACGCCGAACGGAAGGTCCCTGCCCTTCTGCTGCTGGCCGATATCGAGCTTGGCGCGGCTCCCGTCGCGCATCGTCCCGCTGATGACGTTGCGTTTGTGGTTCAGTCCGTCGATGTCCAGGGTGTCGCCAGCCTTGAAACGCCCGCCGTCGCCGAAGAAGACCAGCACCTCGCCCTTTTCATAGAGGCGGCTGACCATCTTGTCGTGGTTGGACATTCCGGCGTCGCGGTAGGTGGGCTGTACGAAGCTCTCGGCCGATACGGTGCCGGCCGCGACGAGATCCGACCGGATCAGCCCGTTGAGCCGCCCGCGCATGGAATTGGTGTCGACGACAACCTTGGCCTGGCCTTCCCTTTCCCGCCACAAGGCATGCGCCTTGACCGCGAGCGCGTCGTCGCCGGCGCCACGGCCCGTCTCGTGGATGAAAGGCTGCAAGCGGCGCATCGCCTCCGCCGACTTGCCTTCAGCGAACGCAATCACCGCTTCCTTTAAGGTCGGGTTGTCGTTCTGCCGCATGATGGTGGTCAGCTCGGCCCGCGCCATCTGCGGATTGTGATCCATGCCCATCTTGAACGGCGCCCCGGCCTGCAGGGAGGCGATCTGGCGGATATCGCCGGACAGGATGAGCTTGTCGATCTTCAGATCGGCCTGCATCTGGAAGAGCGTCTCGAGTTGCCGGTTGCCCAGCATCGAAGCCTCGTCGACGATCAGGGTCGCGCCCTTCATCTCCCGGCGCAGGGTTCGCAGATAGCTCGGCGCCTGGTCACGGGCGAAGGTGTAGCGCGACAGCATGGCCGAGAGCGTGTCGGCTTCGATGTTCTTGTCGGCGAGTTCCCGGACGGCGGTATGAGTGGGCGCCGCGCCTTTCAGCCCCTGCGCCTTGGCGTCAGCGAAGGCTTCGACCCTTGCCTCGTCGCGCACCACCAATTGGACAGGTCCGGAAGCCCCGAGGGAGGATTTGGCAGCGGCCATGGCCTGAAGCGCAGCCAGTGTCGATTGCATGGTCTCGAAGGCCGTCGTCTTGCCGGCACCGGCGAAGCCCTGGATCGCGACGACGCCGTCGTCTGATGTCAGCGACGTATGGACGGCACCGAGCTGGTCGGGCGTCAGATCGACGTCGATACCTCGCGCACGTAAAGCTTCTGGCCTCAGAGCCTCGCCGACCAGGTCAGGGGCGAATCCATGGGCGCGGCCGCGCCGGGTCTCGATATGCCGGTTGATTCGCTGTTCGCGCTCGACGATTTCGTCGGTCGTCACCCCGGCCAGAACCGTCTTGTCGGCGCGTTTGAAATCGTCCCGCTCGAAAAAGCCGGTTTCGAGATAGTCGTCGAGGCGCAGGCGATTGCCGTTGGCCGTCAAGGCGCGAAACAGCATGTCGTGCGGGGTCGCGACGGTCGTCGTGTGGAATGCCGCCTCGCGCCCATAGTTGAGTGCGTCGATCGGCTTCTCGAAGACCGCCGAGCTGCCGCGAAAGACGTCTTTCACCTTTTCGATCGCGTCGAGGAATGGCGACGCCGTGGAGAACGACCGGTCACGTCCGATGTCACGGCCGGCCGCCGCATGCGCCACGTAACCAGCGCTAAACCCCTCGTGTTCATTCGTTGCGCTCCAGGCGGCGCGGAGCGCATCCAGGGTCTGTTCCGACTTGGCGGGACGGTCTTTAAGAACGGCGGCCTCGTCCTCGGCCTTCGACAACGGACGGCCCTTGGCGGCTTCCATTTCGGCGCGATTGGCGTCGATCTGTCGATGACGCTGCGAATGCGCCACGACCACATGGGCAGGCACTTCCGACAGCTCGAACGTGTTCAGGGTTTCGCCGTCGCGAACGTCATGGCCCAGTTCCCGCGCCAGATTACGCAACTCGGCCTGATAGATACCGCCGGCCAATTTCATGTGCCTGAAGAGGTGTTCGCTCTCCAGAGCGCGCCAGGTTCCGTCCTCGTCGCGTACGGCGTTCATGACCAGGACATGGTCGTGCAGGTTCGGATCGCCTGAGCGCGAAGTCATATGGGTCGTGCGGGCCATCAGCAGGTTGCCGGCGATTTCCTCCCTGCGTTCGCCCTTGCCCTCCCGAATGCGAAACACCGAGAAGTGCTGCTCGACATAGTCCATGGCGACGTCGACCGCCTGCCGATGGGCAACCTGGAGCCGCGCGTCGCCATCACTGTCGAGTGCGACGATCGAAACCGACTTTGGTGCGCTAAAGGTCAGATCCCAGCCGGCGACATGCTTTTCGCTGCTTTCGGCCGCGGCCGCCACGCGCTCGTCGAGCGACATGGCGCTCCATCCGTCTTTCGTGTCCGCTTCCTTCTGGACAACCTCCTGGTCCGCGCCGATGTCCGGAGTCGGTTCATTGGGAAGCGGGCTAGACACATCCTGTGATTTCTCGTCCGCCACCTTGCGAAGCCCCTGCTCGCGTTTGCTGATCGCTTCTCCATCCGCGTCCGGATTGATGCCGTGGAGCACGGCCTTCAGATCGTCCTCAGAGACTTCGCCTTCCAGGCCCAGCTGCTCGGCACCGTCTCCGGCCCAATGCAGTTTCGTCAGTCCGTCGTCTTCCGACAGCATGTAGTATTCGACCAACGCGCCGTCGGCATCGACGACGCTGATCGTCTCTATCGCGGCTTCGTCGCTCGGCCCCAGCGAGGCATGATCCTCGCGAGTGTAATAGGCGGCCGCGGCGCCAGGCGAGCCTATGCGTGAGACACTGAGCATGATCAGATGCCGCCCAGGGTCGGACCATTGATCAGGTCGTTGATCGAATCGAGGATCACACCGGTATCAGCGGCATTCGCATGGTCGGCCGCACCTTTGGCATCTTCCGGCGCAAGTGCGGTCACACTGCCTTCCTCGACGAGAGACTGATGGGGTGCGGAGCGGACGGCATCCGTCTCGACGGGCGCCAGGTCCGCCAGGTCGTGGTGGGTGGCTTCCTTGTCGAGCGCGTGCTGACCATCGCCGGTCGTCGCCAGAACCTGTGCGCCCGGCGCCATCAGTCCGCCCAGGGCATCGTCCCGCGCCGCGACAGCCTGCAGGTAATGGACTTCGATCGGATTGCGGCGGTTGTGCGGAACGAAGGACGGCGCGACAGGTGGACGGATCACATAGGGATAGGTCACGAGCGACACCGGGAAGGACGTGCCTTGTTGCCCCGGCGAGAACATGACGTAGCCCGTGCGCGTCGCGAGGCGTTGTATCTGCTCGGGCATGGCGATGGGCTCGACCGTATCCTTCGGGGAGAGACCAACGCCGTCGCGGATATTGTTCGCGCCGTACGATGTCGTTTCCTCGATCCGCCGCACCTCGCGCTTCCCGATGAGATCGGACATGAACTCGCCGGTGCGCGGATCGTTGCATGCGAGGATGAGCTTGTTGCGCAACTGGCCGACGATCGAGCGGGCCTTCGGCTCGCCGTAGATCTCCTCGATCTGGCTGACCTGCTGCATGCCGATGACCATGCAGCCGCCAAACTTGCGCAGGCGCGCGGGGCTTTCCGCCAGGCTGTCCATCTTGCCGAGCGAGGTGAACTCGTCGAGCACGATCCACGTCGTCTTCCTCGATTGTTCGGGGTCGCGCGACAGCAGTGCCGTGATGGTCAACGACGACAGGTGCGCCAGGATCGGCTTGATCGTCGCGGCCAGGTCCTCGGGCGCGCTCAGGAACAGAAATCCCTTCTGCTTCGGATCGTTGATCCACTGCCGTATGGAGAAGTTCTCTTCGGTGCCGAGGAGATGGCTCAGACGCTCCGCGCCAGTGATCAGCACGCTGCGCAAACTGTCCGACCGGGGGCCCGCCTTTTCGCCCAATGTGTTCGCCGCCGGCGTGTCCTTCAGGTGCGCGTAGAGGCGATCATGCGGCCCGACCAAAAGGTTCAGCAGTTCGTTGATGGTCGGGTTGCGACCGTGACGCGCCCGCATCGTCGTGCCGAGCAGCCAGCCCGCATACGAATAGATCGACCGTGTCGCGATCGTCCAATAGGGGTCGCCTGTCTTCGGGTCTGGGTAGATGTCGGCTGCGCTCGATTGCCAGTGCGTGAGGTCGGTCAGGTCCATGTATGGCGACCAGGCCACGCTGCGTGCATCGAATGGGTTGAAGATGAGATCGAGGCCCTCGCGATAGTGTGCGCGGATGAACTCGCCCTCGGGGTCGTAGACGATGGCGCTGTCTCCGCAGGCCTTGATCGTGTCGATCACGCCGTGGATCGCGACCGACTTCCCTGAGCCCGTGCCGCCGACGATCAGGGTGTGCTCGTATTCCGCCTTGACCGGATAAGGGATCTTGGCGAGCGCCGGCCGCGCGAAGGTCTCT
>CAKZJB010000081.1 GCA_936940865.1 uncultured Asticcacaulis sp.
CTCCCCATAAATGGGGAGGGCGAAACCTTTTCATTTTTTAACAAGGTATCATTCTACGCCCGTCTTACCGGCTGGCGCAGCAGGGTCCGGAGCTTTTCCGGCGCGGTCTTGCGGGGATCGCTGAGATAGATTTCGTGGTGATGGCCGGCCTCGACCAGGCCGTTGGCCGGCAGCCATTCCTCGTGCAACCGCTTCAAGACCGGCCCTTCGTCGTCGTATGAACCGATATGGAGAATCTGCGCGCACAGGCCTTCTTCCAGCGTTTCCAGCCGCGCCTTTTCGATCCCCGGCAGCCCCTTCTTCATCAGAACCTCCGAACGCGCGCCCCTGACCATCTCCTCGCAGATCCAGTCGGGCTGCAGAATCATCATGGTCCACGACCACTGGCTCTTCTGGCGCGAGATAAAGGTCGAAAGATCGTCGGCGTACCACAGGCCTTCAAGCGGGCCCACGACATAGTCGCGGCCGAAGGCGCGCTTGCTGGTGAATTTCAGCGTATAGGACAGCGAATAGAGCGCCTCGACGGCCTGCTGGTATTCCGGCGCCGTATTGGGATCGCCCTTGCCGTCGAACATCAGGTATTTGAGCGGCGGGACCTCGACCAGCGAAAATTCCCGCGCGGAGGCAGAATAGAGCGACTTGTATTCGGTCTTGAGGTCGATCTTGGACATGTGTGGCACTCCCTGATACGGCCACCATAGGCCGCCCGTCGTCAATTGGCGTCAGTAGCTGCACCTCCCTGTCGCGCAGCGATGGGGAGGGGCGGAGCGGCCCGTGCCGACCGCACGAGCAAACCCTTGCAAAGCAAGGGTGAGTGAGATGCGGTGGTCGGGTTTCCTGCTTACTTTCCGCGCTTCTTACGCGTAGGAAAAAGCAAGAAACCCCACCACCACATCTCGTCGCTTCGCTCCTCGTGCGCTCCCCCTCCCCATGCTTCGTACGGGGAGATGCAAGCCGTTGCCGCCTTTTCGCTTTTCTCCCCCTGCCCGCTCTGGTAAAGCCTCGGCCTATGTCGTCAACAGGCCGTTTCATACGAATTATGGCCCCGGCGCGGGCTTGAAAACCGCCTGTGCCGGGTAAACCCGCCGTGCGCTCCCGCGCCTTGACCTTCAGACTCTTTTCTTCGACTGCGAAAGCCATGTCCGAATCCGATTTTAATCCCACCGGCCGCGACTACCGCGAGACCGTCTTCCTGCCCGAAACCGACTTCCCCATGCGCGCCGGCCTGCCCAAGGCCGAGCCCGAAATGCTGAAAGCCTGGGACGAGGCCGACCTCTACCATTCCGTCCGCAAGGCGCGTCAGGCCAAAGGCGCCCCGCTGTTCGTGCTGCACGACGGCCCGCCGTATGCCAACGGCAACATCCATATCGGCCACGCGCTCAACAAGATCCTCAAGGACTTCGTGGTGCGCTCGAAATTCCTGATGGGCTACGACGTAGACTATGTCCCGGGCTGGGACTGCCACGGCCTGCCGATCGAATGGAAGATCGAGGAAGAGTTCCGCGCCAAGGGCCGCAAGAAGGACGAGGTCCCGGCGGCCGAGTTCCGCAAGGCCTGCCGCGAATACGCCGCCAAATGGATCGACAGCCAGCGCGAGGAATTCAAGCGCCTGGGCGTGCTGGGCGAATGGGACAAGCGCTATGCCACCATGGACTTCGACACCGAAGCGAAGGTGACGGCCGAGTTCCACAAGTTCCTGATGTCGGACCAGCTCTATCGCGGCTCCAAGCCTGTCATGTGGTCGCCGGTCGAACGTACGGCGCTGGCCGACGCGGAGGTCGAATACCATCCGCATGTGTCGCCGACCATCTGGGTCAAGTTCCCGGTGAAGAACGCCACCGCTTCGTCGGTCCTGGGCGATACGGCCGAAGAATCGGACGAACTGAACGCCCAGCTCGACGGCATGAACATCGTCATCTGGACGACCACGCCGTGGACCATCCCCGCCAACCGTGCCGTGTCGTTCAACCCCAGGATCAACTATTCGCTCTATCGCGTCACCGCGGTGAAGTCCGAGGAAGAGCTGGGCTTCGCGCCCTGGGTCAAGCCGGGCGACAAGCTGGTACTGGCCGACAAGCTGGCGGAAAGCGTGCTCACCGCCGCCAACGCGACGAAGTGGGAAACCGTCATCGACCTGCCGGGCGATGTGCTGGCCGGCCTTGTCCTTCGGCACCCGCTGGCGGCGCTCGACAACGGCTATTATTTCGACGTGCCGATGCTGGCCGGCGACCACGTCACCGACGACGCGGGTACGGGCTTCGTCCACACCGCACCGGGCCACGGCGCCGACGACTATAATGTCTGGCTGGCGTCGGGCCGCAGCCTCGACACCATCCCCGACACCGTCGACCCCGACGGCGCCTATTACCCTCACGTGCCGCTGTTCGGCGGGCTCAAGGTGCTGGAAACCGAAGGCAAGAAGGCCGGCAAGTTCGGTCCGGCCAACGCAGCGGTCATGGAAAAGCTGATCGAGGCCGGCAATCTTCTGGCGCGCGGCCGCGTCGAGCACTCGTACCCGCATTCGTGGCGCTCAAAGGCGCCGGTCATCTTCCGCAACACCCCCCAGTGGTTCATCCGCATGGATGGAACGCCCAAGGACGGAGAAACCCTGCGCGACACGGCCCTGGCCGCGATCGCCGCGACGAAGTTCTACCCCGAACAGGGCCGCAACCGTATCGGCGCCATGGTCGAGACGCGCCCCGACTGGCTGATCAGCCGCCAGCGTAACTGGGGCACGCCGCTGGCCATGTTCGTCGATAAGAAGACCGGCCAGCCGCTCAAGGACGAAGCCGTCAACCAGCGCATCACGGATTACATCCGCGACGGCGGCGCCGACGCCTGGTTCACGCGCCCCGACACCGACTTCCTGGGCAACGGCTATAACCCGGACGATTACGAGAAGGTCACCGACATCCTCGACGTCTGGTTCGATTCGGGCTGCACCCATGCCTTTACGCTGGAAGGCCGCGCCGATTCGCGCTGGCCGGCGGACCTCTATCTCGAAGGCTCGGACCAGCACCGCGGCTGGTTCCAGTCGTCGCTGCTCGAAAGTTGCGGCACGCGCGGCCGCGCGCCTTACGAAGCGGTGCTGACGCACGGCTTCGTGCTCGACGAGGCTGGCGAGAAGATGTCGAAGTCGAAGGGCAATGTCACCGCGCCCCAGGATATCGCGAAGGAATCAGGCGTCGAAATCCTGCGCCTGTGGGTCGCCCTGTCCGACTATTCGGAAGACCTGCGCATCGGCAAGCAGATCATCCAGACCACCGTCGACGCCTATCGCAAGCTGCGCAATTCGGTGCGATACCTGCTGGGCGCGCTCAAGGGCTATGAGGCCTTCGAAGCGGTCGACTATGCCGACATGCCGCCGCTGGAACGCTATATTCTGCATGAGGTCCAGCGCCTCGACGCCACCGTGCGCGAGGCCTACGCGTCGTACGACTTCGCCGGCGTGATCCGCCCGGTCAGCGAGTTCTGCTCGCAGACCCTGTCGGCGCTCTATTTCGACATCCGCAAGGACAGCCTCTATTGCGATCGCCCGGGCAGCGTCACGCGCCGCGCCTGCCGCACGGTGATGAACATCCTGTTCGACCGCCTGACCCTGTGGCTTGGGCCGATCATGACCTTCACCATGGAAGAGGCCTGGAAGAGCCGCTATCCGGACGCGAGCGCCAACCTGTTCCGCGTGCTGGAACCGGCCTCCGAAGACTGGATCAATCACGCCGAAGCCGACCGCTGGGCCAAGATCGAAACCGTCCTGTCGGTGGTGACCGCGGCGCTGGAAGAAAAGCGCCGCGACAAGGTCATCGGTTCGGCCCTGGAGGCCGCGCCCGTCGTCTATCTCAGCGACAACGGCCTCTACGAAGCCTTTGGCGACAGCCTCGGCCAGGCGGTCGATGCCGCCGAGGTTTTCCGCACTTCGCAGGCTGCCATCACCACCGATCCCGCCCCGCGCCACGTCTTCCGCCTCGACGGCGTGGCGACCGTGGCCGTGGAGTTCAAGCTGGCGGAAGGCAACAAGTGCCAACGGTCCTGGCGCATTCTGCCCGAGGTCGGCCGCAACCCGCGCTATCCCGATCTCTCCCTGCGCGATGCCGCCGCGGTAGCGGAATGGGACGCGAACCACCAGGCGGCCGAGCATGCGTGATATCATCAAGGCGACGCTTGCCGCCCCGGTGACGAAGCTCGGCGTCCAATGCCTGGCCGTGCTGGCTGCCATTATCCTGCTCGACCAGGCATCGAAGGCGTGGGTGCTCTATGCCTTACGTCTGCCGACACACGGACCGGTCACGATTTTGCCCTTCTTTTCCTTCACCTATGTGCAGAACACGGGGATGAGCTTCGGGTTGCTCGGCGGAGGCCTGTTCCGCTGGGTCCTGACGCTGTTCCAACTGGCGGCGGGTTGCGCGCTCGGTTTTGCGGCTTCGAAACAGACGAAACCGCTGGCCGGGATCGCTCTGGCCTTCATCGCCGGCGGGGCCATCGGCAACGCCATCGACCGCATCCGCTTCGGCTCGGTCGTCGACTTTATCGACTTTTCGGGGACGCACATCTTCCCCTGGGTCTTCAATGTCGCCGACAGCGCCATTACCATCGGGGTCGCCCTGCTCGCCTGGTACTTCCTGCAGAGCGAGACGGCCGCCAAGGACGAAACCTCCCCGCAAGGTTAGGGCCTTGTTAGGGGACGATAAACCAAGTATCACTCTTTCGCCCGGCGGGCGGAGGGAACGGAGCAAATGATGAAGTCGGTGAAGATCGCGGGTCTGGTGGTTCTGGCGGGGTTGTCCCTGTCGGCGTGTGAATCGACCAAGAACGCGCTGGGTCTCAACAAGGTCGTGCCCGACGAATTTCGCGTCGTGACCAAGGCGCCGCTGGTCGTGCCGCCCGACTATGCGCTGCGTCCGCCCGCGCCCGGCGAACCGCGCCCGCAGGAACTGCAGCCGGAAAGCGCCGCCCGTCAGGCGCTGCTGGGGGAACGCGACGCCGTCACGCGCAGCCAGGGCGAGCAGCTTCTGGTCGCCAAGGCCGGCGGCGACAAGGCCGATCCGCTGGCGCGCTACGTCGTCGACGACGAATTCGGCGACCTGGCCTACAAGGAACCGTCCTTCGCCGACAAGGTCATGTTCTGGCACAAGAAGCAGGACAAGTCGGAAGTCAACGTCAACACCCAGATCGCCAACGAGTCGACGCCCGTCGACGCGACGGCCGAAAAGGCCCGTCTCGAGGCGCTGACCGGCAACCAGCCGATCGTCATCGCCCAGAAGAAGGAACAAAAATTCAAGCTGCCGGGCCTGTAAGGCTCGCACATCGTTGAATTCAGTAAGGCGTTCGGCAACGGACGCCTTTTTTTCATACAAGGAAGATACGCCATGAAGTCATTTGCCCTTGTTGCCGCCGGCGCCCTGCTGGCCCTCTCCGCTCCCGCCTTCGCGGCCGCGCCCGAATGCGCCGCCAATGCCTCGCTCGATACCCGCGTGGCCGCCGTCCTGGCGAAAACCGACCGGCCGGCCGACCAGACGGCAAACGACGCCAACCGCCAGAGCGAGGTCCGGTTCGTCGTCGCCCACATCAAGCCGGGCGACCATGTGCTCGACCTCGGCGCGGGCCGGGGCTATTCAACCATGATCCTGTCCGCGGCGGTCTGCGACGGTTCCGTCGATTCGCAAAATCCGGAAGAATGG
This sequence comes from uncultured Asticcacaulis sp., assembly GCA_936940865.1. Taxonomy (GTDB): domain Bacteria; phylum Pseudomonadota; class Alphaproteobacteria; order Caulobacterales; family Caulobacteraceae; genus Asticcacaulis. The sequence goes on from CAKZJB010000081.1 coordinate 5,679, forward strand.
GACGTCAAGTTCAAGGAGGGCCCGGCGCGTCAGGCCCTGGCCGCCGCCCGCCACAACATCCACCTGCTGACGGTCGATTTCGACAAGGTTCCGGCGCCGAAGCCCGCCTATGACGCCATCTTCGTCGGCACCATCTATCACGACACCTATAATGTTCCGGGCCACGACGCCATGGCGGTCGACAAGGGCCTGTACAATGCGCTGAAGCCCGGCGGCATTGTCATCCTGACCGACCACAAGACGGCCGACGGCAAGGGCGCGACCGAAACCAGCACGCTTCACCGCATCGAAAAGGCGACCGTCGTCGCCGACTTCAAGGCCGCCGGGTTCGAACTGGCGGAAGACAGCGACGCCCTGGCCAATCCGGCGGACGATCATTCACTGAAGGTGTTCGATCCGGCGGTGCGCGGCCACACGGACCGCATGGCGCTGGTATTCCGGAAACCGAAATAGAAGACCGTGCGAAAAATGCGCCGGCAGTTTTCGGCGTGAACATCGCGACAACACAAAAGCCCATACCAACGTCATAAAGAATGACCGTTGGTATGGGCTTTTTTCAGCTCAAACGCCGCATAGGCGACCGCCCAACGGGTTCTGCCGCAAATTCTACAGTTTGACCCCGATGCGGAATCCGCCCCAGTGGCGGCCGCCCACCATGATCGGCGCGGAGATGTCCTTCATCATGGCAAAGACCCCGTTGCCCATGTCGCGGCGATAGGCCTGGACCAGGGCCGGTCCGCTGTTGGCTCCTGCCCGCTTGCCGACGCGATCGTTAAAGATACGGCGATTGCGGCAATTGGCCGTGTTCCATGCCGTCTCGCCCGGACGCTGGGGCTGCGAGAACTTACGATTGTGCGTCGGCAGGAAACCGTTGGTGTCGACGGCGGCGCAGAAGACGATGCGGCTGTCGGAGCCCAGGACCGCTTCCTGGATGTCGGGCAGCAGGCGGTCGGTCAGCGACACGAAGCGCGTCATGTGCTGCACCGGATCGGTCCCGTTGATGGGCTCATAACGCTTGTCGAACAGCGCATCGAGCGTGATCGTGCCGTCGGCTACGGCCTTTTCGAACAGGGCGCTGATCTGCGACGCCGCCTTGCTGGCCATTTCGATGAAGTGGCTGTCGGCGCACGACACGCCGGCTCCGGACGCCGCCTGCATGATCGATTCGCCGGTCATGGCGACCTTTTCAAGGCTCTTTCCGCCCTCGTTCAACAGTTTGTCGAGCGCACCGACGTCCTCGGCCAGCAGGCTGGCGTCGGCGCGGACCTGGCGCGACGTGCTTTCGATCGCGGCGGCGTTGGCGGACACGGCTTCGACCGTGCCGCGCGCGAAGTCGAAGGCCTGGCTCACGGCGGACAGCGAGGTGCCTGTCTCGCCCGACTGGCCGGACATCGACTGCGCCATCTTGAGGTTGTTGGCGCTGATGTCGTTAAGCGCGGCGAATTCGCGCGTCAGGGCACCCATGGTTTCCTGGATCTGGCGCGAGGCGACGCGCGTCTGTTCCGACAGCGCCTTGACCTCGGTGGCGACGACGGCGAACCCCTTGCCGGCATCTCCGGCGCGCGCCGCCTCGATCGTGGCGTTGAGCGCCAGAAGGTTGGTATTGGCGGCAATGGTTTCGATCGACTTGGCGATGGCGTCGACGCTGCCCAGCGATTTTTCCAGGCTGGCGATATTGGCCATGGCGTTTTCGGCGCTCTGCACCCAGGCCTGCATGGCCTGCATGGTGCCTTCGACGCGTTCGCGCGTCTGGCGGGCGGACGCTTCCAGGGCCGCCTCGGCCTGGCGGGCGGTGGCGACGACGTCGGCATTCTGTTGCGCCACCAGTTCGGCCGCCTCGGCCAGCTCGTGCAACTTGGCGACCTGGCCGGCATGCCGCGCCACCACATCGTCGATGGTGCCGGCGACCGACACCAGTTCGAGGCCGAGCGACCCGCCGATCTCGGAAATGGTGGCGATGACCTTGCGGAGTTTCTCAGCGGACTCGTCGACAACCGGAGGCGTGTCTACGGCGCGCAACTCATGCACCGGCTCTGCGACCGGCGCGATCGCCGCCGCGGAACGGGATCGGAAAAGCATCGATTTTAAGCCCTGTCGAAGTCTGGATCGTTGCCGCGACAGTATCGCCGTCACGGCTAACAATTCCTGAACGTCAAGCTATTCTTTCCGGGCTTTTCAACCGTCTCTTTTGGAGATTACGCCTTTAGCCCGTGGCGTTCCATGAAGGCCAGGGCGGTCAGCGCCCAGGGCTGGATATTGCCCGCCTTGTCACGCAGGGGGAAGCCGTGGGTGGCGCCTTCATAGAGGTGCAGTTCCGAGGAAATTTTCTGCGCCTTCAGGGCTTCGAACATCAGGATGGCATTGTGCATCGGCACGACAGGATCGTCTGTCGTGGCGCAGACGAAGGTCGGCGGGGCGTCGGCGGGCACGTGCTGCTCGACCGAAGCGCGCTTGCGCTGTTCGTCGGTCGGATTGCGGCCGATCAGTTCGTTGACCGAGCCGACATGCTCATACGGCAGGGTCGCCGTTACCACCGGATAGCACATGGCCACGACGGTCGGCCTGGCCGACAGGGCATCGACCGCGTCGATCGGTGGATAGGAAACCTCGGCGAAACGCGTCGCCGCCAGCCCCGCAACATGGCCGCCGGCCGAGAAGCCCGCAACGCCGATTCGCGCCGGATCGAGGCCGAATTCGGCGCTTTTCGAACGGATCAGGCGGATGGCGCGCTGCACGTCCTGCAGCGCCACGTCGGGGCCCGCCGCCCAGTTGTCGCCCGGCAGGCGGTAATCCATGGTGAAGACGGTATAGCCGAGCCCCGCCAGCCAGGCATCGATGTCGCTGCCGGCCCTGGACACGGCGACGCGGACATAGCCGCCGCCCGGGGCGATCAGGATCGCGCCGCCGTTGGGCTTATCGGGCTTGCGCACGGTCAGCCAGGGCTTGCGCACGTGGTAATAGGCCGTGTCGTTGGGATCGCCGCCGGCATGGCGCAACACGACCTTTTCGTCGACCGTGACGTTTTCACCGCCAGGGGGATTGCCGGGCCAGATGTCCATGGACGGCAGCGGCGGCCTGACGCCCGGCCCGGAGGCCGGCGCAAGGGGCAGGCCTTCCTGTTGCGAATTCTGGGCATTGCTCTGCCCGGTCTGCGCTCTTGCCAGTCCCGGCAGGGCGGCGAGCATGGCGGTAAAGCCCATCACGGTACGGCGGTCGAACATGGGTGGCATCCCTGGATGATCGTTGGCGCTTTATTCTGCGCGATTATGCGCAGGAGTAGTGCATGTCAGGAGACACGCACGCAAGGGCCGAAACCGTCGGTCGGGAAGAAAAAAGCCGTATTATACCTCCCCGTCGCGCGGCGATGGGGAGGTGCAAGGACTTACGCCGCCTTGGCCGCCTCTGTCTTGCCAAACCGCGAATAGAAGGTCTCGCCCTTTGCCGCCATATCGCGCAGCAGCTGCGGCGCCTTGAAGCGCTCGCCGTAGGCCTTTTCCATGCGATCGAGTTCGGCGACGAACTCTTTGATCCCGATCGCGTCCATCAGCGACACGATCCCGCCCGACCACGGCGCGAAGCCCCAGCCAAGGATCGAGCCGACATCGGCCTCGCGCGGATCGGTGATCACGCCTTCTTCGAAGCAGCGCGCGGCCGTCACGGCCTGGACGTACAGCAGGCGCTTCTTCAATTCCTCGACCGTCTTCGGATCGGCTTCGGTGAGCGTCGCCGGGAACATCGACTTGGTGCCCTCCCACAGCGTCTTCTGGCCGCCCTTGTCGGCCGGATAGTCGTAGAAGCCCTTGCCGTTCTTGCGGCCGTAACGGCCGTCGGCGACCATCCGGGCCACTTCCTTTTCGCCCGGGATCGGCTTGTAGTTGGCGCCTTCGGCCTTGGCGGTCTCGGCCGTGATCTTGACCATCAGGTCCAGCGCCACGTCGTCGAGCATTTCCAGCGGCCCGCGCGGCATGCCGGTCATGCGGCCGACATTATCGACGATGGCGGGCGCTATACCTTCGGCCCACATCATCATGCCTTCGGCGGTGAACGGAATGAAACAGCGGTTCGCGAAGAAGCCACGGGAATCGTTCACCACCACCGGCGTCTTCTTGATCTTCAGCGCGTAATCGATCGCCTTGGCGACCGTCTCGTCCGAAGTGTGCTCGCCGCGGATGATCTCGACCAGCATCATCTTGTCGACCGGCGAGAAGAAGTGGATGCCGATGAACTTGTCGGCCTTTTGCGACGCCTTGGCCAAAAGCGAAATCGGAATGGTCGAGGTGTTGGAGCCGAACATGGCGGTGTCGGCCTTGGCGCCCTTATAGAGGCGCGCCTCGGCGTCCTTGGTCACCTTTTCCTTGAGTTCGGTATTCTCGAACACGGCTTCGACCACCAGATCGGCGCCTTCGATCGCCGCATAGTCCGGCGTGGCGGTGATCAGGGCCAGGATGCCTTGCGCTTTTTCCGGCGTCATCTTGCCGCGCGACACCTGCTTCTTCAGAAGATCCTCGCAGTGCGCCTTGCCCTTGTCGGCCGACTCCTGATCGCGGTCGATCAGGATGGTTTCGATGCCCGCCATGGCCTGGACGTAGGCGATGCCCGCCCCCATCATGCCGGCGCCGAGGATGGCGACCTTGCCGAAATCGGCTTTCGCTACGCCCGCCGGACGGCCGGAGCCCTTGCCCAGCGCCTGCATCGAGAAGAAGAAGGTGCGGATCATCGCCTTGGCCTGCGGGGTCGCCAGGGTCTTGCAGAAGAAACGCGTCTCGACCCTGATCGCCGTGTCGAACGGCAGTTGCAGGCCCTCGTAGACCGAGTGCATCAGGTTCAGCACGGCCGGATAGTTGCCGTAGGACTGCTTGCGCAGCAGCGCATTGCCGGCCATGAAGACCTGCGCGCCCGTGGGGTGATAGGGACCGCCGCCGGGGATCTTGAAATCCTTCTTGTCCCAGCGCGCGACCGCGTCGCCCTTGGTCTTGATCCAGGTCTTGGCGGCTTCGACCACCTTGTCGTCGTCGGTGACCTCATCGACGATGCCGGCGCCGAGCGCTTCCTGCGGCTTGAACGACTTGCCTTCCGACATGGCCATCAGAGCCGCTTGCGCACCGATCAGGCGCGGCAGGCGTTGCGAGCCGCCGCCGCCGGGGAACAGGCCGATCTTGACCTCGGGCAGGCCGACCTGGACCTTGGGGCCGTTCGACAGCACGCGGTAATGGCAGGCCAGGGACAGTTCCAACCCGCCGCCGAGCGCCAGGCCGTTGATGGCGACCGCCACCGGCTTGCCGCAGGTTTCGAGCAGGCGATAGACGCGGTTCATCTCAAAGGCAGCGTCGAAATTGGCCTTGAGCAAGGCTTCGCCGGTCAGGCCCGCCGAGGTTTCCCAGGCGCCGCCGATCATTTCTTCCAGGTCGGCGCCGGCGCAGAAGCCCGTCGTCTTGCCGGACGTGATGACCACGCCCTTGATTTCAGGTTCCGCCTTGGCGCGGGCGGCGATCGCTTCGACGTCGGCCAGAGCCGACTTGGTGAAGGTGTTCATCGTCTTGCCCGGCACGTCGAAGGTGCAGAGCAGGATGCCGTCGGCGTCGAGTTCGGTCTTGAAGTTTTCCATGGTCTTTTCTCCCTCTTCGCCCGATTACACGCGCTCGATCACAGTGGCGGTGGCCATGCCGCCGCCGACGCACAGGACCGCCAGGCCCGTCGATTTACCCGTCCGTTCCAGTTCGTCGACCAGGGTCCCCAGGATCATGGCGCCGGTGGCGCCCAGCGGATGGCCCATGGCGATGGCGCCGCCGCACGGGTTCAGCTTGTCGTGCGGGATGTCCAAAGCCTGCATGTAGCGCAGGACGACCGAGGCGAAGGCTTCGTTGAGTTCATAGATATCGATGTCCGAGACCGTCATGCCGAGCTTCTTCAGAAGTTTCTCGGTGGCAAACGACGGGCCGGTCAGCATGATCGACGGCTCCGAGCCGATCGAGGCGGTGCCGAGGATACGCGCGCGGGGCTTGAGGCCGGTGATTTTGCCGGCCTCCGTCGAACCCACCAGGACGGCGGCCGAGCCGTCGACGATCGACGACGAATTGCCCGGCGTATGGACGTGGTTGACGCGCTCGACTTCGGGATAACGCTGCTGGATGACCGAGTCGAAGGCCATTTCGCCGAAGGCCTGGAAGGAGGGGTTAAGGCTACCGAGCGACTGCATGTCGGTATTGGGGCGGATCGATTCGTCGTGGTCGAGCGCGGTGACGCCCATCTGGTCCTTGATCGACAGGACAGATTTTTTGAAGCGGCCTTCCGCCCAGGACCGGGCCGCGCGTTTGTGGCTTTCGACGGCAAAGGCGTCGCAGTCGGCGCGCGTAAAGCCCCATTTCGACGCGATCATGTCGGCCGAAATGCCCTGCGGCACGAAATATTGCGGAAAGGCCGCGGCGACGTCGATCGCCCAGGCGCCGCCGTCGGAGCCCATGGGCACGCGACTCATGCACTCGACGCCGCCGCCGATCGCCATGGTGGCTTCGCCCGACACCACCTTGGCGGCGGCGATATTGACGGCCTCCAGGCCCGAGGCGCAAAAGCGGTTGACCTGCGCGCCGGCGGTATATTGGTCATAGCCCGCCGCCAGGACCGCGGCGCGGGCAATGTCCCCGCCCTGCTCACCCACCGGCGTCACGCAGCCCCAGGTCACGTCGTCGACGAGCGTCGTATCGAGCCCGTTGCGGTCGCGTAAGCCGGCCAGCACCTGCGCCGACAGGTCGAGCGCCGTGATCTGATGCAGGCTTCCGTCCTTCTTGCCCTTGCCGCGCGGGCTTCGCACGTGGTCGTAGATATAGGCTGAATTTTCAGGGGTCGGCATGGGGTCTGAATCCTCCGGCAGGTACGCCTTGTTATGCTGCACGCTATGTGCGCGATGTTTACGCGAACGTCAAGATAACGGGCAAAATATAATGGGACGTAAAGTCAACTTAGTGTGAGTCCGAGCGCGGGGCAAAATGGGTTTGCCCCTTCCGTCACTCGCTTCGCTCGCGCCACCTTCCCCGCTTCGCAGGGAAGGAATTAATCGTCCCAAACTCCCTTCCTTCCCTGCGCAGCTATCATGTTCACACATCTACATTTCCAGCGGCGATGGCTTCGTGGCCAGGATGCGCTCGCCGGTAGTAAAGCAAGAAACCCCACCACCATCCCCATTCGTTCCGAACGGGGAGGTGCAAGAACCGCGCAAACGCTTGTACCTCCCCGTTTTCGTAGAAAATGGGGAGGGGGACCGCCCGGAGCGCAAGCGTAGGTGGTGGGGTTTCTTGCTTTCTTTCGACCCACGTAAATGTGTGAATCCGATAGCCCTGCGCAGCGGGGAAGATTGCTGCGAAGCGCAGCGAAGCAGACGGAAGGGGCGTCACCGGCATAATAACCCGCACCAGTCGCATCCATACGGGAAAACATAACGTGGTTCATGGCGGAAAATTGGGGCTCGAGCGTCTGGATATATTATAGTACAATTTTCTTGACCTCTGGCGCCCGTGCGCCTAGGTCAAGGGGGCGACACGAGGACTTTCCAGATGAATACCATGCCGGCTTCGAGCACCTTCACGACCAAGGGCGCCGCCCTCACCCGCATCGAGACCTTCGCCGTTCCGCCGCGCTGGCTGTTCGTCCGCGTCGAGACCGCCGACGGCGCCGTCGGCTGGGGCGAAGCGTCGCTGGAAGGCCATACCGAAGCCGTCGAAGCGACCTTCGCCGAGATCCGCGAGCGCTTTCTGGGTCACGATTCCAGCCGCATCGAGGACATGTGGCAGACCTTCCATCGCCTCGGCTTCTATCGCGGCGGGCCGGTGCTGATGTCGGCCCTGTCGGGCTTCGACCAGGCGCTGTGGGACCTCAAGGGCAAGCGCTTCGGCGTGCCGGTGTGGGAACTGCTGGGCGGGCGCGTGCGCGACCGCGTCCAGGTCTATGCCTGGATCGGCGGCGACCGTCCGTCCGACGTGGTCGACGCCGCCAAGGCCCGCATCGCCCAGGGCTTCAACGCCATCAAGATGAACGCCAGCGAGGACATGGCGTGGCTCGACTCGCCCAAGGTCATCGACGGCGTGCTGGAACGTGCCACCTCGGTCCAGGCGCTGGGCCTCGACGTCGGCCTCGACTTCCATGGCCGCGTGCACAAGCCGATGGCCAAGCAGCTGGCGCACGCGCTTGAACCCATTCGCCCGCTGTTCATCGAGGAGCCGCTTCTTTCCGAACATCCCGAAGGCATCGCGCAATTGTCGAAGCTGACGACGACGCCGATCGCGCTGGGGGAACGCCTCTACAGCCGCTGGGACTTCAAGCCCTTCTTCGAGGCGGCCTCTGTCGACATCATCCAGCCAGACCTCAGCCACGCCGGCGGCATTTCCGAGGTCCGCCGCATCGCCGCCATGGCCGAGGCCTACGACGTCTCGGTCGCGCCGCACTGCCCGCTGGGCCCCCTGGCTTTGGGCGCTTGCATGCAACTGGCCATCGCCACGCCAAACCACGTCATCCAGGAAATGTCGCTGGGCATCCACTACAACACCAACGGCCACGACCTGCTGACCTATATGAAGAACCCGGAAGTGTTCGACGTGAAGGACGGCTATGTCGAGGCGCTCAATGGTCCTGGCCTCGGCATCGAGATCGACGAGGACAAGGTGCGCGAACTGGCCAAGGACTGCCCGCCATGGCGCAATCCGGCCTGGCGCGGCGCGGACGGCTATGTGCGGGAGTGGTAGGACGACGATCGTACTGCGCACGGTTCTGACCGGGCATAATTGAAGCACTTCGCCCTCCCTGCTTGCGGGGTGAGCGAGGCGAAAATATAGTTTTCGCCGGCGAAGGGACCACGCGGAGCGTGGTGGGCGGGGTGTTCTAGTAGGTGTACCAAGCGCCGAATTGGCCAATAGATAACAATTCGTCAGCTATGGAAGAAGAGCCCCGCCCACCGCCTTCGGCGGTCCCTTCGCCGGCGAAAGCTATACTTTCGCCTGGCTCACCCCATAAATGGGGCAGGGCCAAGACAAAGCACCAGACTTCGGGAGAGAAGCAAAATGCCAGATATCATCCGCCGTTCACCGCCGGGCGCCCTTTTGGGCGAAGGTCCGCTGTGGTCGCGCCGCGACAACTGCGTCTACTGGGTCGATATCCTCGGCAACAAGCTGCATGCCTGGTACCTCGACAACAGCGCGCGCACCTGGAACTTTCCCGAACACGTCACCTGGGTCATCGAGCGCGAACAGGGCGGTTTCATCGCCGGCCTTATGAGCGGCTTCGCCGAGGTCACGCTCGATCCGCTGACCATCAAGCATATCGCCACCCCCTACCCGCACGAGCCGGAAAACCGGCTGAACGACGCCAAGGCCGACGATCGCGGCCGCATCTGGGCGGGGTCGATGCACAAGCCGATCGAGAAGACTTCCGGCGCCTTTTATCGCCTCAATGTCGACCTGACCGTTCAGGAAGTCGACGGCCCCTACAAGATCGCCAACGGCCCGGCCTTCGCCGCCGACCACCGCACGGTCTACCACACCGACACCGATCTCGGCGAAGTCTACGTCTTCGATATCGACGACCAGGGCGAACTGACCAACAAGCGCCTGTTCATCAAGTTCACGGAGGATATGGGCGGTCCCGACGGCATGACGGCTGATGCGCAGGGCGGATTGTGGATCGCGCAATGGGGCCCCGGCCGCGTCACCCGCTTCAAGGCCGACGGGACGGAAGACTTCCATATCGATTTGCCGGCCAAGCAGACGACCTCGCCGTGTTTCGCCGGCGAAAAACTCGACCGCCTGTTCGTCACTTCGGCGTCCGTCGGGCTTCCTGAAGATCGTGAAGCCGGGACACTGTTCGAAATCCCAAGTGAACTGTTGCGCGGCCATACCGGCCTTGAGCCGCAAAAGTTTAAGGGCTAGATACCGCTAACGTTTTTCTAGTCCCATAAGATGGATTCTTAAATGACCGACAGCGCTCCCGCCCTCCTGGCCGCCGACTGGGGCACGACCAATTTCCGCCTGTTCCTGTTCGGGACCGACGGCGAAATCATCGCGCGCCACACCGCCAATATCGGGCTGAAGAACCTGGGCGTCCTCACCTTCGAACAGGCGCTGCTGTCGGTCATGAAGGAAGATTTCGCGCGTCCGGACCTGCCGATCCTGCTGTGCGGCATGGTCGGTTCGCGCACCGGCTGGCAGGAAGCGCCCTATGTTCACTGCCCCGCCGGCTTGCCCGAGATCGTCGCCGGCATCGTCACGGCGCCGTCCGACAAACTGCGCGCGAAGATCGTGCCCGGCCTGTCGGCCGAGGCCGACCACAAGGGCCTGCTCAACGTCATGCGCGGCGAAGAAACCCAGATCTACGGCCTGGCGTCGAAGGTCGGCGACTCCAGCTATGTCCTGCCCGGCACGCACTGCAAGTGGGCCCAGGTCGAAAACGGCATCGTTACCGGCTTCTCCAGCTACATGACCGGCGAAATGTTCCAGGTGCTGAAGCGCCACTCGATCCTCGGCGACCTGATGGAAGACGATATCGACGATGAAGCCGCCTTCCTTTTGGGCGTCGACCGCGCGCTGGAAGACAAGTCCTTCCTGTCGCTGGTCTTCTCGGTACGCACCGAAGGCCTGTTCGGCCACATCCAGCCGGAAAGCCTGTCGTCGTATCTTTCGGGTCTGTTGATCGGGTCGGAAATTCGCGCCGAAATCGGCCGCCACGGCGTCCGCCCGGTCGGGCTGATCGGCGACGGCACCCTGGTCAATCTCTACGAACGCGCGCTGAAGCACACCGGCTTCACGCAGATTACCCGCCACGACGGCGACGATGCTTCGGCCGCCGGCCTGTGGGCCATGGCGCAACAAGGAAAACTGATATGACGTTAATCGAACGCTGGCAGGATACGCTGAAGACCCTGCCACTGGTCGCGATCCTGCGCGGCATTACCCCGGCGGAAGCCCTGAGCGTCGGCGAGCAGATCGTTGCCGCCGGCTTCAAGGTGCTGGAGGTGCCGCTCAACTCGCCCGAGCCGTTCGAAAGCATCAAACTGATGGCCGAGGCATTCGGCAAGGACGCCATCGTCGGGGCCGGCACGGTGCTGAAGGTCGAGGACGTCGATCGTCTGGCCGAAGTCGGCGGGCAGATCTGCATCTCGCCCAACGCCAATCCGGCCGTCATCCGCCGCGCCAAGGACCTTGGCCTGATCTCGTTTCCGGCCTTTTTCACGGCGACCGAAGCCTTCATGGCGATCGACGCCGGTGCCGATGCGCTCAAGCTGTTCCCCGCCGAGCTGGCGGGCGTCAAGGGCCTGAAGGCGCTGAAGGCGATCCTGCCAAAGGATATGCCGGTGTTTCCGGTCGGCGGCGTCGAGCCCGGCAATATGAAGGAATATCTCGATGTCGGCGCCGCCGGTTTCGGTATCGGGTCGAGCGTCTATAAGCCCGGCGACACGGCCGGGATCGCGTTCGGCAAGGCCAGGGCGTTCACGGACGCGTGGAAGGCCCTGGGGCGGTAGCCCCCTACGGCGTCAAGCGATGTTTCGCGCCTTTGGGCTTCAGCGCGGCCGTTTCCTTTTCAGGTTTTCGGGGCCGGAGCCGTTAAGCCGCAACCACCCGCAATCGCCGTTTCGGCTGCGCCGCTGGCTCCGCCGCCCGCTCGGTGCTGTCGACATCGCCGGGCAGGCTCAGCTTGACGAAGACCATCACCGCCAGGCACCAGTGCAGGTCGTTCCAGCCCAGCGCCATGCTTTCCGTCACGGTTGCCAGCGAATATATCCCGATCAAAGGCAAGGCAAAGACGCCACCGTCGCCGCGCCACGTGCGGTAAAAGCCCTTAAGCCACATTTCGGCGAACAGGCACGACCACACGGTCAAACCGACGCGCCCCATGCCCAGCCAGACCTCGAACCACGCCGAGTGCGCGTGATACGGCCGGAAACCCGCCACATGGACGATCTTGGCCAGCGGGGCAAACGGATCGGTGTCGGTCCACACCACGCCGTAGCCGTAGCCCAGCAACGGCCGTTCGGCGACCACCCGCCGGATGCCATCCCAGATGAAGGTCCGTCCCGTCAGTGTCGGATCCTTGCCCAGCAGCAGGAAAAGCTGGTCGGGCGCCGCCAGGGCAAAGCCCGCCAGGGCCAGCACGGCGCAGACGGCCAGCCAGGTCATGATGATGCCGGTGACCGGCCCCCTGCCCGTCAGGTACACGAAGCTTACGCCCGCCACGCCGATCAGGGTCGAGACCAGGGCCGTCTTCGAGGTCGACATCAGCATGACGAAGACCATGGCGGCCGATACGCCCCACCAGAACCAGCGCCGCGCCGGGTTGTGGATCGCCGCCGCCGCGCACGCCGTGAAACCGATCGCCATATAGGTGCCCAGCATGTTCTTTTCGATCCAAACGCCGCGCCAGGCGCCGGGGAACAGGGTCTGCATCTTGCCCATCATCGGAAAGGCGACGGCCAGAACGACCGACGCAGCCATCATCAGGCCGAACGCGACCGCCAGCAGTTCCGACAGCCGCTTCCACGAAAACCGCGACGCCAGGGCGTAGGCGCAGAGAATCGTCATGAACAGGGCGACCAGCCTTCGCTCGGTGCCCGACGGATCGATCGACCACAGGATCGAGGCCGCGCACAGCCCGAACAGGCCCAGCAGGGTCGCCGTCCGCCAGGTGGCGTCGAGCAGCCGCAGCCCCCCGCGCCACGCCAGGAACATGCCGCACAGATAGAAGGGATAGTAGAAGTTGCGCATCAACGCGCCGGCCGCATCGCTCTGCTGGTCGTTATAGCCGAAGAGCGGGGCCTGCCAGGCGGCGGAAAAGGCGACGATGACGGCGATCCCGCACAGGAGCGACACCCAGGCGTCGCGCCAGTCGTCGATGAAGCCTTTCACAGCACCGCCACCCCGCCGAACGGGCGGCGAAGCGCGGTCTTCGAAGGCTGGCGGGCGCGGTTGTAGACCAGGCCCAGAACCCGGCCGCCGACCTGTTCCAGGTCGTTCTTAAGATTGATGCGCGCCTGGACGTCGCCATTGTCCTCGCTGACCACCATGACGACGCCGTCCATCAGGGGCGCCAGTTGCAACGCCGCCGGGGACCGGTCCATGGCCGGGGCGTCGACGATGATGCTTTCGGCGTGGCGGCGCAGGGCCTGCCAGTAGGTGGTGCGGTCGAACAGCTTGACGCGCTGGCCGGGCGCCATGTTTTTCGCCCGGAAGCGCGTCACCCACAGACGGCGATCGAGGAAGGCGCGCGCCACCAGGTATTTTTCGTCCGGGATGGGCGCGCCCGTGGCGTCGTGGCCGTGCGGCGACAGTGTGAAAAACGCCGAACCATCCGGCGTGGCGCGCGACAGCGGCCCCGGCGGGCCGAAGCGGGCCGTGTCCTGGCCCATTTCCAGCATCTGGCTCTGGGCGTGCAGGTCGGCATCGACCAGCCAGACGGGCTTGCGCGCAAAGGCGGCCTCGCAGCGGGCATATTCGCGGGCGACGGTCGACACGCCCTCGCCGGAACAGGCGCTGACGAACAGCAGCGCGCGGCCGGTCTTGCCCTGCGGCCGTCCCAGCGCCGACATCAGGTCGGCCATTTCCTTCGTCAGGTCGACCATCACGCGACCTTCATCGGAGACGGCTTTACCGGCGCCTGCGCCAGCACCGGCAGGTCCAGCGCCTTGCCGGCCATGTCGGCCGAGGCGAAACCCTTGCGCGTATAGACGCGCAGCAGGCCGGCGCACAGGGCGGTAAAGGCAGAGAACAGGAAGGCCATGATCAGCACGACGCGCTTCAGGCTTTTCGGCTTGTCCGGCAGCGACGCCTTTTCGACCACGCGGACGGCATCCTCGGCGCGGCGGGTCATGTCCTGCTGTGCTTCGTTTTCCTGGATACGGCGGGCGAAGGTCTTGATATTGGCCTGCAGTGCGTCGCGTTCGGCCGCCAGGGCGTTGTTGGTCGGTTCGATGCCAAGGAGGTTTTGCAGGCGGCGCGTAATTTCATCCGCCTGCGCCTGCAGTTGCGCCTCGCGGCCCGAAAGGGACGCCAGTTCGGCCTCGATCGCCATCTTGGCGGTCACCTGCGTCTGGTAGATGGGGTTGGCGCCCAGCTTGTGGTCCTTTTCGCCGATGCCGCCGCCCGACGTCATCAGGCTTTGCAGGGATGCGATCTGGGCGTCGAGATCCTTGATCGGCTGGGCGTCCGGCAGGTAACGCGCCAGCATTTCCTGCCGCTGCTGTTTCAGGGCCAGTATCCGCGTCGGGATCGACAGGTCGAGATTGCGCTCGACGCTCATTTCGGGGCTTAAGCCCGTCAGGCTCTTGTTGAGCTCGGCCAGCTTGGCCCGGTCGGTCGCCATCTGCGAGCGCGTGGTGAACAGGTCGGCCGTCACCTGGTCGTAGATCTTGGTATAGGTGGCGCGCGCCGTATCGAAATCGCCGACGCCGTTGGCCGCCAGGAAATCGCGATACTGGTTGTCGACATCGGCCAGCTTCTGGTCGAAGGCGTCCTTTTGCTTTTGCAGCAGGGGACCGACCGCATCGGAATAGACTTCGAGGCGGTAGGCCTGGTATTCGTCGACCAGGGTATTGAGGATCAACGCCGCCGACATGGCGTTGTCGTGCTTGAAGCTGAGCTTGACCACATTGCTGAGCGGCGCCGACGCGGTGCCGAGCCCGGCCGCCAGCACCTTGACCGCCGCCGCGTCCGCCGCCTCGATGTCCTTCGGCGTCTTCGGATTCCAGTATTTCGGCGCCTTGGGCAGGACGATCTTGTACCCGACCTTGTGAATGACCCGCTTCTTCAGTTCCTGCGAATTGAGGATCTCGACTTCCGACTGCACCACCTGGTCGATGGTGGCGATGGCGCCGGCCGCCTTGTCGCCGGCCAGGGGGTCGTAGACATAGTCCTTGTTGAGCTGCATCAACAGGCTGGCATTGGCGGTGTAGGTCGACGGCATCGACAGGGCCGCGGCCACGCCAAGCCCCAGCAGCACGCAGAAGACGGCTGCCATCAGCACGACTTCGCGCTTCAGAAGCGCGGCAATATCGGCCGGCGCCAGGTGCGCCGCCGCCTGTCCCTTCATCATGCCGTTCCCTGCTCGTCCGCGGCGGATATCGCCTGCACGACCGATCGGCACGACCTTTTCGTCGTCCTCGTCATTCAGCCATGCATCGCCAGACTGCATCGAGTCTATAGTCCCTGCCAACGCCAATTAACCACGCATGACCCCGCGCGGCATATTTCGTTAACCTAGTTTGCAATCCGTTAACCAAGCTTTACCGCTTGGCCGTCTAGGATGGGGGAAAGATCAATTTTTCGGACGATGCAGGCGGTCAGATGATAACGCGCAGAGGCTTCTTTGTCGGCATGGCGGCGGGACTGGCCGCGGCCCCTGCCCTCGTCCGCGCGCAACAGCCCGAAGCGCCGCTCATCCGCTTTTCCGACTGGCAGGACGACGAGCCCTTCTACCTCTTCTATCCCGGCGACAAGATCGAGGTGAACTTCGCCTCGGCGCCGGAACTGAGCCGCCAGACCCAGGTCGGTCCGGACGGACGCATCACCCTGGCCGCCATCGGTCAGGTCATGGCCGCCTTCAAATCCGTGCCCGAGCTCCAGGCCGAAATCTCGCAGCGCGCGGCCGCCGTGCTGCGCAATCCGGCGGTCACCGTCTTCCCGGGCGACGCCGGCCCGACCCGCGTCATGGTGGGCGGCGAGGTCAAGAGCCCGGGATGGGTCGACATGATGGGCGATATCGATGCGCTCCAGGCCATCATGGCGGCCGGCGGCTTCCTGCATTCGGCGAAATCGCACCAGGTGGTCATCATCCGCCGCGGCCGCCAGGGCCAGGCCATGCGCCGGGTCATCGACGTGCAGGACATGCTGAACGGCCGCTCGAGCCAGATGGTGGCGCTCAGGCGCTTCGACATCGTCTTCGTGCCGCGCACCAATGTCGCCGAAGCCGGCGTCTTCGTCGAACAGTGGGTCAACAACCTGATCCCGGGTGGAATTTTGAACTACTTCACCTACCGGACGTTCAATTGAGACAAGCGATTCCGCTGCGAACGACTTCATGCCCGCCTGGCGGTATGGCCGTCCGACGGCTGACGATTGCGCGGAATCGGACAATGGGCTAGAGGCGGAAAGGATCAGCGCACACCAGACAAGGGCCGATGCGGAAAGCCAGCCTCGCCGAAACACCGTCGACAGAGCCCCCGCCGGACGCGGAATCGCCCCAGGCGCGGCTGCTGGAAGCCGTTTCCGGCCTGTGGGCCAGCCACGGGCGCGGACGGATGTCGGCGCGCCAGACGGCTGCCCTGGCCGGCGTGACGACCTCGCTGATCAATTATCACTTCGGCTCCTTCGAGCGCCTTCTGGAGGCCTCGTTCCGCGACCTGGCCGAACGGACGCAGGCCTGGTGGCAATCCCGGCTGGCCGAACTCGACGGCGTGGGACGGCTCGACGCGGATGCCGGCGGCTTCGTCCTGGCCAGCCTGATAGACAGCCTTTGTACCTCGGAACGCGCCGTGACCTTCGCCTGGTTCGAATGCAATGCCATGGCGACGCGCGATCCGGCCTTCCTGCCGGTGGCCGGCGCCTGGCACGGCGTCTGGCGCGATGCCTGGACCGCGGTCGCCGCGCACGTTCTTCCGCCGGAAGCGGCCGATCTGCTCTATCCGTTCGCCGACGGAGAGCTGTGCCTGCATCGCATCGCCTGGAAACCGGCGCTGGACCGGGCTTGCCTGTTCGAGACCTGCGCGACCTGGGTGCGGATGGTGACGGAGGGGAAGACGGGGCCGATGGCGCTGCGCGAAACCCTTCGCAAAGCGTGCGAAAACCCGGCGCCGGTCCCGTGGACGGACGATTCGCCCGAGGCGGCGATCGCCCTGGCGGCAGCGGATATTGTCGGAAAATCAGGAATTGGCGGCGTTACGCACCGCGCCGTCGCGGCAGCGGCCGGGTTGAGCCTGGGGGTGGTCAGCTACCACTTCCCGACGGCCGAAGGCCTGGTCCACGCCGCATTTGCCGCCATATACGGCCAGATAATCGGAGCCGACCAAAGGCCCGCACAGCCCGTACCGGCCGAGGCCTATGCGGCGGGGGTCGGCCGGCTGGTCGCCCACCCGGACGCACAGTCGAACTTCCTCTCGCTCGATGAATTCACGGGCGCCGTGGCGCGCGATCCGCTGCTGGCGCGATTCGGCGGCACGCTGCGCTATACGCGGGGCCGGACGCTGTCGCGGACGCTGACGGGACTGCCGTCGCCGCTTGCCGGCGCGCTGATATCGTCGTCGACCAACGGCCTGATCCGCCAGGCGCGCTTCGTCGCGCAAGCCGATCGCGAGGCCTGGGCCGAAACCCTTTGCCTGAAGCTGCTCAGGAACGTGCTGAAGGCCTGACCTCTTCCAGCGGCGATTGGCTTGGCCCGATCGCCGTTGGCGAGCGCGACTGCGCGCCCGAGGCTTTGCGCTCAAGCAGCGAAGCGACAGCGCTTCGCAATGGGCGAGGAGCCCTGTGGCGTTTAAACGCGCAATACCACCGGTATTACGCGGCGAAGCCTATACGGCCCTGGTCCAGCCACTGGCGCGCGGCGCGCTGGGCTTCGGCGATGTCCTCGCGATCCATTTCGCGCGACAGCTCGCGGCGATAGATCGACGCTTCCATCGAGCCGCGCATGGCCGCCAGGTTGAACATCATGTGCGCCGAGATCATGTCCAGCGGCGCGCCGCCCTGACCGGTCGAATACATCATGCCGAGGCGGAAAAGCTCGTCGCCGCTCATGTCGGCGGTGGGGAGCGGAAGCGCGGGGCTTTCGGTCGTCATCATTTTGCGTATGCCACGCCGTTCTGGCGCGTCTCCTTGATCTGATGAGACGATTTCAACATCGGCCAATAAAATTAGAGTTAATAGCGATATTTAGGTTGAATTTTTTATGTAAATAACGCGTTAAGGTTAAAATTATTCTTAATTATTGGCGCAAACATCACTAATTTTGTGCTAATTTCTAAGTATTATTTGCTTACAAAATCTGAATTACATAATTATAGCGATAGCTCCCCGGATTTTCGGCGGTTAACACACCCAGTATCCGGCAGGTGCAGACAGCGCCCGGCAAAGCAAACACAGCCCCGCCCAGGTATTTCCGTACGCACTCCCCGCCGTTGCGCCGGACGAACACCCCGTTCAGCTTCCGTTCAGGCGGCGGCTGTCATGATCGCGTCAAGACGATAATGGTTATCGCCCAGCGTCCCAGGTCCGCAAAATCCCCCGCCCAGCGGGTGACCTGGTCTGACAATGAGGACGAAATGACTCGCAAAATGGCAAGGACAGCCGTTTCCAGCCTGGCCCTTGGCCTGGCGCTGGTCCTGTCGGTCGGCGCCGCAACCGGCGCTTCGGCACAGGATGGCGACCGCAGGAACTATGCGGGACGGCAGCACGCCAACGCATCGGGCGAACGCAGCGGCCCGATCTGGCGTGATAACAGCAGCGAACAGCACAATGACAACGGCAACCGCGGCAACTGGGGCGGCAATGATCGCGGCCAACGCCCGAGCCAGGGATCGGGGCAGAGTTCCGGCGGCGGCCAGACGCGCGGCGGCGGCTGGAATGGCGGCTCGCACGACAACACCAGCCAGCCGTCCGGCGGCCAGGTCCCGGGCGGCCAGCCTCACGGAGACCGCGGCAACGGCGCCGGCTGGAATCGCGGCGGCACGGCCGGCTGGACCGGCGGCGGCGACAATCGCGGCGGATGGAATGGCGGCGGCCATGACAATGACCGTCATGACAATGATCGTCGCGACAACGATCGCCATGACAATGATCGTCGCGACAACGACCGCCATGACAACGACCGCCATGACAACGATGGTCGCGGCGGGGGGAATGGCGACCGCGACCGCGGCGGCTGGAACAACGACCGCGACCACGGCGGATGGAACGGCGACCGCGATCGCGGCGGCTGGAACAACCACGACCGGGATGGCGGACGCCGCTTCGACTACCACAACGACCGGCGCTGGAATGGCTACTCGGGCATTCGCTTCGGCTTCTATTTCTTCCCGGGCCGGGGCTATTACCACGTGCCGGACCAGTATTACGGCCACCGCTGGATGCGCGGGGAATACCTGCCCCGAATGTTCTACGACTATCGCATCTATGACTACGACTATTACGGCCTGCCCGTGCCGCCCTATGGCTGCGCCTGGTTCTTCGTCGGCGAAGACGCGGTCCTGATCGACCTTGGCACCGGGGAGGTGCTCGACGTCTGGTACGACGTCTGGTAACGCCCGCGAGCAGAAACACCCCGAAAAATCCCCGGCGCCCATCGCGCCGGGGATTTTTTGTTCCAGAATACATGCAATAAAAAGTAAGCAAGTTCCAGTAAAAATTATATAAAATCAGACAACACAGAATGAAACGCCGGAATAAATCCACACCTTTACCCATAATTTGCCAAAGCGTCGCCCCAAATTGCCTTACATATTTATCACCTCGCACAGACAATGCTTTCATTGAAGCGAGAGGCGGCTGCAAATGCGCAGCGCCGTCGCAACGGGGCGGGCACAAGGCTCTCCCCCGAAGACAAGGTCCGAGAGGAAAGCTTATGACGACCATACTCAAAACCACGGCCGTAGCCATCGTCATCGGCGCCCTGCCGATGATGGCGTCGGCGCAGGCGCTTGGCGGCGCGCTCGGCGGCGCAGGCAATGCCGGCGGCACGGTGAACGGCACGCTGGGCGGCGTGAACGGCGCCGTCCAGGGCACGGGCAGCGCTACCGGTTCGGTCAACAGCACCGTCCCCGACGACGTCGCCGGAGCGGCGCAGGACACGGCCAATACCGTCCGCTCCGACGCCCGCACCCTGCACAAGCAGACGCGCGACATGGCGGACCAGGCGCGTGACGCAGCCCGGAATACGGCCCAGGCCAACGGCGGCGTGACAGGGACAGCCGCCGGCGCCGTCAATGGCTCGACACAGGGCGTGAACGGCTCGGCCGACGCCACCCTGGGGGCCTACGGCAGCACCACGCTCAATCCCAATCCCGCCGCCCGCGCCGCCGGCAACGCCGCCACCACCGCGACGGGCGACGCCAGAACGCTGGGCAACCAGGCCGCCACGGCCGCCGGCAACGTCACGGGCGCCGTAACGAACAGCTCGACGGACGCCACGGTCTCCGGATCGGGCAGCGCCGGCGTCACCGGTTACACGACGCAGACCGGCACGGCCGGGCCCCATCTCAAGACCGGCAAGCACAAGGGCTGAGGGGGCCGCACGGATTTCAGTACCCGCGTTTTAACAATGGAAAGGGTAAGATTATGCGCAAGACACAGATGATCCTGGCCGCGACCGCACTCACGCTGTCGCTGGCCGCCACGGCCGGCATCGCCGACGCCAAGCCCACGCGCCACCACAGCGTGAGCACGGCAAAGGCCAATGCCATTACGGCCGATCTCAACCGCAAGCAACTGCAGGGCAACGGCGCGGTGACCGCCAGCGGCGCCATGGATGCCAGCGCCAACGGCAACTCCATCAGCAATTCGACGGGCGTTGCCGGCAGTACCGACGCCACCAGCAG
Organism: uncultured Asticcacaulis sp.; assembly: GCA_936940865.1. Taxonomy (GTDB): domain Bacteria; phylum Pseudomonadota; class Alphaproteobacteria; order Caulobacterales; family Caulobacteraceae; genus Asticcacaulis. The sequence continues at coordinate 26,230 of CAKZJB010000081.1, forward strand.
CATCAACAGCGCCGCGGCGACGACCGACCAGAACTCGGTCCCGGCAGGCTCGATGTCATCGACGACCAACTCCGCCGTCGCCGGCGACAATTCGGCGACGATGAACAGCCCGTCGACCGACTCGACCGTGCCGAACACCGGCCAGGGCATGGATCAGTCGACGGCCAATACCCAGCCGCAACCCAGCGAGGACAAGGGCGCGGCCGGCAAGACCCCCAATCCGACCGACGCCACGGATCAGCCGGCGAAATAGATCCGGCCGCCGCTGCGGCAAACAGGCCCCTGCCTATGCGGCGGGGGCTTTTTTGCGTCCGCCCCCTTCCCTTCGCGCCGCTTATAGGCCATAAGCCCCGCCACAGTCATTGGGGAGTAGCCGCCGTTCCGCCGGAACGGAGTGCGCGCCAACATACTTGGAGCCTCAGCTCCATGGTGCGCACAGCGAAGAGACATCTTCGTCAGGCAAGACCTTTGGCCGGGATGCGACGCCTTGCCGGGCGAGCCGCAGCCTGCGCCATTGGTTCATCTGCTTGCCCGGCCCGACAGACTGATGCTTCTTACCCTCGTTCTTTTTCTCGGTTCGGCCGTCGCGATCTATGTGGCGTGCGAATACTTCGTCAACGCCGTCGAATGGTGCGGCAAGCACATGAACCTTGGGGCCACCGCCGTCGGCACGGTGCTGGCGGCCTTTGGCACCGCCCTGCCGGAAAGCGCGGTGACCCTGACCGCCGTGGCCTTCGGAAAGACGCCCGAGGCGCGCGATATCGGCGTCGGCGCCGCCATGGGCGGGCCCCTGGTGCTGGCCACCATAGCCTACGGCGTCGTGGGCCTGGCGCTGTGGCTCAACCAGCGCAAGCTCAAGCGCGCCGACCATGCCGTGCGCGCTGACGGCCGGCGGCTGGCCGGCGACCAGCTCGCCTTCCTGGCCATCTTCATCGTCAAGGTCGGCCTGGGGCTGGTCGCCTTTGCGGTCAAGCCGTGGCTGGGCGTGCTGTTCCTCACGGCCTATGCGCTCTATGTCTGGCGGGAGATCCGCTCGGAAGACGACGGCGGCGAGGATGACGACTTTCTTGAGCCGCTGAAAATCAAGCCCGGCAATCCGAACCTGTTCTGGGCCGGCCTGCAGACCTGCTCGGCGCTGGCCGCAATCGCCTTCGCCTCGCACCTGTTCGTCGGGCAACTGGAAGCCATCGGCCATATGGCCGGCCTGTCGCCGCATCTGGTCGCCCTGCTGCTCAGCCCCGTCGCGACCGAGCTTCCCGAAACCATGAACGCCATCATCTGGGTGCGCCAGGGCAAGGAGCGGCTGGCGCTCGCCAACATCTCGGGCGCCATGATGATCCAGGCGACGATCCCGTCGGCGCTGGGCATCATCTTCACGCCCTGGCGTTTCGACGCGACTCTGATGGTGTCCGGCGCGGTGACCGCCGTCGCCATCGTGGTTCTTTGGGCCATGTTCCGGTCAGGCAAGGTCGACAGCCGCCTGCTGGCCGCCATCGGTCTTTTGTACGGCCTGTTCGCGGCATGGCTTGTCTTCGCCCCGCATTTCGGCATTGGATAGCCGGATGGCCAAATCGGACGACCGCTGCAAACAGGAACCGGGCGCATTCACGCCCGTCATCGATCGCGCCCGCTGCGAGGGCAAGGCCGACTGCGTGGTCATCTGCCCCTACGACGTCTTCGAACTGGGCACGGTGCCGGCGGCGGACCGCGCGGCCCTGCCCTTCATGGCGAAGGTCAAGGGCACGCTGCATGGCTGGAAGCAGGCCTTCGCCGTCAATGCCGACGCCTGCCGGGCCTGCGGGCTGTGCGTCGAGGCCTGTCCGGAAAAGGCGATAAAGCTGGCGAGGCGCTGACGTGCCGTTCCGACGTTTCCGAGGAAACGTCGGCTTCGTCGAGCCTGCTCCGGCTACTTCAGGATGCCCATGGAGCGCTGGGTGTCGCGCAGGGCCAGGCGCACCAGAGCCTCCATGCACCAGCGCGCGTCGTTGACGTCGCTTCTGGCAATGGCTTCATAGACGGCGCGGTGATCGGGCACCGGATCGCGATCTAGCGCGCGGGCGCGCTGCTTGTAGCGCGTGGACCAGGCCACGGCGGCGCCGATCGAGGAACTGAGCGAGGCCAGGGCCTCGTTGTTGGCGGCGTCGATCAGGGCGTCGTGGAAGTCGAGGTCCGCCTGGCGGCCGGCTTCGGTGGCCAGCGTCTGCTCGGCCATGACGATCAGCGCCCGGTCCATGGCCTTGAGGTGCGCATCCGTGCGGCGCTGTGCCGCCAGGGCGGCGGCGGCCGGCTCGGTGATCAGGCGCAGCTCGAACAGGTCCATGATGAAGTCTTCGCCCGGCTCGGTCTCGAACATCCATTTCAGAACCTCGGGGTCGAGGATGTTCCAGCGCTTGCGTTCGGTGACGCGCGTCCCCGTCTTGGGCCGGCTTTCGACCATGCCCTTGGCGGCCAGGATGCGGATCGCCTCGCGGAAGGCGGAGCGCGAAATCTCGAGGCTGGAGCTGAACTGGATCTCGTTGGGCAGGGTTTCGCCCGGCGCATAGGCACCCTTGAGGATATCGACGCCGATCTTGTGCGCCAGGGCGCCGTGCAGGCGCCCCTGCGGAATCTGGCTGCGAAACGACGTATCGAGCGGTCCGGTGTCGAGGGCGTAGGCCTCCTCGTCCGTATCGTCTTCAAAGGAATCGTATTCTGAGCCAGCCATGGTTCGACTATGTCATTTTATCAGACAATTGACAACAACGCCCCCTGTGAACGTGCCCTCTGTCTGAAATGGTGGTGGTTATCGGGCGGGCCGGATCCCGTCCGGCCGACACATATTACGCACATTCCTTGAAACGATGCAGCGCTTTTGTTTTTGCGCCGGAACATGGGTTTATACGGCGATCGGCCATCCGTCCGACGTGGCCTTTGCAGCCTTATGCCAACGGTCATACTTTATGGCCGTTGGTATAAATCTTTTTCAGCTCAAACGCCGCATGCCTCGCCGCCCACGAAGCATTGTCCCAACGCTTCGCTCTTTGAGGACAAGAAGCGTTGTCCTGACGCTTCGCTCCTTGAGGACCAAGAAGCGTTGTCCTGACGCTTCGCTCCTTGAGGACAAGGCGGCGGCGCGCAGTCGCGCTTTGCCTGGTCACGCAATTTATCCGATAAAGCGGTATCCACTTATCGGATTTAGAACGGAATCTCGTCGTCGAGATCGAAGCTTTGCGCAGGCTGCCTGGAGGTCTGCTTCGGACCGGCCGAAGCCGGCGCGCCGCCGCCGTACGAGTCTTCATAGTCATTGTAGCCGCCGCCGGACGAAGCGCCACCACCGCCCTGGTCGCCGCGGCCGCCGAGCAGGGTCAGGTTGCCGTTGAAGCGCTGCAGCACGATTTCGGTCGTGTACTTTTCAACGCCTTGTTGATCGGTCCACTTACGGGTCTGCAGGCTGCCTTCCAGATATACGGTCGAACCCTTGCGCAGATATTGTTCGGCGATCTTGGCCAGGTTGTCGTTGAAAATGACGACCCGGTGCCATTCGGTCTTTTCCTTGCGCTCGCCGGTTGCCTTGTCGCGCCACTGTTCAGACGTAGCAACCGTCAGGTTGGCGACGCGTTCACCCGAGTTCAGGGTGCGGATTTCCGGATCCTTGCCCAGATTGCCGATGATGATGACCTTGTTGACGCTTCCCGCCATTTGACTTGCCTTTCCGAACTGCCGCAACAGGCGCACCCGCCACGACACACATGTGCGGTAGAACCGCGAATCCACGCGACACTAGAACCTTCCGAAGCGAAATCCAACGCGCTCGGTAAGGTTTGAGTAACTTTCCTGTTAATCAATCGTTCCCGATTTGTACCAGACGCCAGCAGAAACCGCCAGCCCTAAAATCGGGATGGCGGCCTGGTGGAGCCGCTTACGGTTTGGCCTTGGCGGGGGACGCCGTTGGAGCGGCATCGGGCGTCTTGGGGAGATCCTTGGGCACTGTCACGGTTTCGGGCTTTCCGCCCTCGACCAGGGTATCGTCGACGTGGGCGGCGCTGGGCGACACCAGCTGGTTGCCGACGACGACCAGGAACGGAAACTGCGGACCGTCGTACTTGGTCGCCATGCGCACCTCGCCATTGGCGGCGAACAGGAAGGTCCCCTGATAAACCCCCTCGGTCACCGGACCGGCCGTGCCGGTCGTCATGAAGCTGCGGCGGACATTATAGATTTCGACGGCGCAGTGTTCGAGATCTGGCACGTTGCGCTTGACCTCATTGAACTTGAGCTTGTCATGGCCGTTCTTGTCCTTGCCGACATGGCCGATGAAGTAGCAGACGCCTTCTTCGCGCGGTGGCTTGACCTCCTCGCAGGCCGACAACGTCACAAGGCCCGCGCCCATGAGGCCGAAAACCAGGACCGAAGAAATGCGCATAGGGTTCCCCGTGAATCTTGTAATCCGTATCGGCACTTAATCACGGCCGGGAAAGAAAGTCAGCCCTTATCCCGAAGGTCACCAAAAATGACTACCCGGACAGCCCCGCCCTACTTCACCATGGGCACGGCGCAGCCCTGCCCCTGTTCGACCAGGGTGCGGAAGGTGGCGTTGTCGTCCGAGATTTCAACCCGGTGCGGCACCAGGCGCAGGGTCTTTTCGCCCCACCGGCCGTATTGCGCCGAACCCGGCGATACGCAGCGGCCGTCATAGAGCAGACGCGCGCACTGGCCCAGCGTCAAAGTGTCCGACAGACGGTTCCATTCATTGCCGCTATAGCGCATGCAGGTCGCCGTCGGGCCTTGCGCCGCCTGGGTGTCCGGCACGACTTCCGCAGCATCGCCCGGCGTCGCCGGATTGGCCGTGGCAGAGGTCGGAGCACCGGGAACCGGCGTCAGCGACCCCGTCGGGGCCGCCACCACATTGCCGTTGTCGTCCAGCCCGACATCCAGCGCCTGAGCGGCGACACCGTTCTTCTTGGCGCAGTCCGCCAGGGTCAGATCGCCGACATAGGCGCCGTTGACATAGCAGCGCAGCGGCTTCTTGGAATCGAGCGTGGCCGGCGTATCGGCGACGGTGAAGGTCAGCCCGGGCGGCTGATCGTTCATCTTCTTGTCGTCCTTATGCCCTTTCGACAGGCCGAGCGCCAGGAAAACAGCCACCGCGATCGCCACCGCAGCGCCGGCGGAAATGCCGATCCAGCGCTTCTGATCCATCCCTGCCATAAGATCCCCCTTTTGACGACGTTTCTGCCCGGGCCACGATTTCGCGCACTCTACGCGAGGCCGCAGGGCCGCTCAAGCACCTTGAGCCTGCCGCCGTCTAATTCCGCTGTGCGGCTTTTTTATGATGGGGTCGCGGCCTTACCCGCCAAGCAACAGGCTGGCGGTACTGGTGGGCTGTCCGGCGGTGAGACGTTGCAGGGCCGCCTGGTAATTGCTTATCTGGCTGGTCAGGTAAGCCGGCGCGGTGCCGCTGCCATTGCCCTTGGTCTTGCTGTCGCTGGCCTGGGGGTCGCCGTACTTCAGATAGGTATAGACCTTCTGGACGTCCTTGATCGTCTTCTTCAGCTTGTCGATCGCATCCGAAATCGCGCTGTCCGAATTGAGGTTCAGCGAGGTGTCGAAGTCGAGCCCCATGCCCTTCTGCGACTTGAGATAGTCGACAGCCTTGGCATCCATCGCCTTGTTGGCGTCCGAACTGACCACTCCCGGCGCAAGACCCAGGCCTGCCAGGGCGTCGCGGCCGGCGGGCCCGGCCACGAACTCCATCTTGCTCGATCCGTTGGCCGGCTTGATGTCCAGCTGGTTCAGCTGTTTGCCCAGCACCTTCGATACGCTGACCTCGAGCTTGTAGCCCGACGCCCGCACGATCTTCTTGGCCAGGGTATCGAGCGTCTCGTTGGCGTCGATGGTGATGGTCTTCTTCACGCCAGAATCGGGGTCGACCATGTAGAACTGGTCGCCCGTGCGAACGCTGGTCCCCGCCGTGATCGTGTTGGAATCGGTGTAAAGCAGCTTGCCCTGCGGCAAACCGAGGCGATCGAGGACGCTGGAAGCCCCGGGCGCCACGGCGATCGCGTTCGGCGTGACCTTGCCGTCTGTGCCTGTGAAGCGCGCCACAACGGTACCGGTTCCCGTCGCGACATCGAGCTTGGCCAGATACCCGTCCTGGGCCTTGGTCGCCGTCGACAGCATGGTGGTGCCGTTCAGGTCGCCCGTCGTCGAGCCGGCAATCCAGGCCGTACCGTTGGCGAACTGCACGTGAGCGTCCTTTTCGACGCCGGTGCCGCCGAAATAGGCGATGGTGTCGGTGCCCGCATTGCTCAGGTTGGAATCGATTGACAGGGCATAGGCGTCGTACCCGCCCGAATAGCCGTGCGTGACGGTACCGCCGGCCAGAAGCTTGTCGGAACCGGCCGAACCGCCGAGATAAAGCTTGCCGTTATACAAGGACATGCCGCTGATGTTGCCGCCGCCGATTCCGCCGAGATCGCGGGAGCCCGCAAGCGTCGCCGTGGTCTTGGTGGTCGATACGCCATTGGCATCGGTCGTTGTCGCCGTGCCGATCGCATAGGACTTGACCACTGCATTGCCGTTTTCGATGCCCGACGTATAGACCGTGCTGCCGTCGACGACGATGCCGGAAACGGAATCGCTGCCCGTCGTGCCGCCCTGCGTCGCGAAGGTCGCCTTGCCGTCCGCCGAGACCCCCATCAGGTAGGAGTCCCAGTTGCCGACCTGGCCGGTCGCGCCCGGCATGGTCGACTTGGTGCGCCCGCCGACATAGACCGAGCCGTCGGCTCCGAAGGCCACGGCGGTCGCCTCGTCCTCGGCCGAGGCGCCGCGGCGCTGCGTCCACTGCTCGACGCCCGCCGAGTCGAGCACGGTCACGAAGCTGTCCGATATAGTGGGACTGGCGCCATTGGTGCTGATGTTGCTGGTCGAGGTCGACGACACCGCCGTACTGCCCGAACCGTACGTGCGCGTCGTCGTCTGCGAGATATCCAGCGCGCCGGTTACCGATCCCGTGATGGCCACCTTGCCGTCGGCCGAGACGGCCATATTGTAGCCGGTGGCGGTGTTCGACGCCCCGAGCGTGCGCGTATAGACCAGGTTGCCGGCGGAATCGTACTTCATCAGGGCCACATCCTGCGTGCCCTTGATGTCCTGACTCGACACCGTGCCGTTGACATCGGCCAGCACATAGACCGAACCGTCGCTGCCGGCGACCGACTGGCGGACATTGGCGACGGTGTCGGGCAGCGCCGTCTGTTCCGATTCCCCCTGCACCCAGTACTTGTCGCCGACCTTGGAAATCGGATCGGCCAGGGTGGTGCCGGCAGCGTTCTCTGTCGTCTGGAACTTCATGAGCGACGAAGTCACGTCGGTGGACTTGGTGCTGTCAGCCGAAGCCGTGCTGGTCGACGTGGTCGACGTCGTCGACTTGCTGGTGGTCGTGATCTTCTTGTCCGGATCGCCGGTCGTCTGCATGACATAGACGGCGTCGGCGGTGTCCGGCGCGCTGAACGACAGCTGTTCGTACGACACGCCCTTGATCTGCAGGCCGAAACTGTCCTGGCCGGACGCAATCGTCACCTGTTTGCCGTTGACCGTCTGGGTCGTGGGCGTCGCCGGCGTGCGGTTGACCACAAACTTGGTGCTGAGGCCCTGGGCCTTCAGCTTGTCGTTGATAAAGCTGACGACGTTCGACATGGATCGCGTCTGCGTCCCCATGTCGTTGAGATCGATATTGATCGTGAAGGGTGTCGCCGTGCCGGTCTTCTTCACCGTCATGGTGAACCGGACATCGCCTTCGAAAGCCTTGACCGAAGAAGACGCCGATCCCGTCGCAATGGCGTCTGCGGTATAGGTCGTGTTGGTCTTGGCCACGCCGACCGTGTTTTTCAGCTCGGTGGTCAGCGTGCCTTCGGTCAGGTTGACGTGATCGAACTTGGTGCCGGAAATATAGGCGTCGACTTCCTTCATGCCGGCGGCGAACCGGCGCTGCACCTGCGCCAGGGCGTTGGTCGACAGTTTGCCGTTCTGCGCCTTGTCGGCCAGGCCCTGCAGGGCGCTTAAGCCCTGATACAGACCGAACAGCTTGTTGTAGTCGGCGGATGCGCCGGGCACGCTCGACAGCGACGACGGGTCGATGAACTTGTGCCCCATCAGCACCTTGCTGACCAGACTGTTTTCGTCGTCGGCGGCGGTGCTGGAGTTCCACGGCGCGCGCGGAGCCGTCCCGGATCCCGTGGGAGAATTGGTTTTGTCGCCGGTTGTCGTGGCCGATGAAGACGCGCCCGAAGACGACGCCGAGGCCCCTGCGACACCGGCCTTGGCGTTGTAGTAGGATGTCAGGAGGCTCGAATCGAACGAGATCACGACGGGAATCCTTGCAACACGCGCCGCCAGTATCCCTTAACAGCCTTTAAGAGTCGTAAACTTTTTCGCCAGGTCTTTGAAAAACAAAGGCCCGCGCCGTATCAAAACGGCACGGGCCCTTGCGAATTTGCGAGCATTTCAGGCGCTTACTTGAACAGCGCCAGGATCTGCTGCGGCGACTGGTTGGCGATCGACAACGACTGGGTGCCAAGTTGCTGCTGCACCTGCAAGGCCTGCAGCTTGGAGCTTTCCACCGCCATGTCGGCGTCGACCAGGTTACCGATACCGCCGGTGATGGCGTCGGTCAGCTTGTCCACGAAACTCAGGTGTCCTTCGATCTGCTTGGCCTGCGACCCCAGGGCGCCCAGGCTGGCGTTCAGGTTGAGGATCGAGGTGTCGACCTGGCTGAGAATCTGTGACGCGATTGTCGGCGTGGACAAGGCCGACTGCGACGTCACAGTCAGGATCGGCCCGCCCAACGACATGGTGCGCACGCTCAGCGTAATGACCGAGTTGGCGTCGGCGTTTGCGATGAACTGGATGTTTGTCGCCAGCGAGCCGTTGAGGATGTTCGAGCCGTTGAAGGTGGCGTTTTCGACAATGTGCTGGATCTGCCCCAGGATCGACTGGAAGTCGCCGTTCAGCGCGTTGCGCGACGTGGTGTCGATCGACGTATCCATTGCGCCGACGACCTTTTCGCGCAACTGGTTCATCAGGTCGGACACGGATTCGCCCGCCGCCATGGAAACGTCGGCGATGGAGGATGCACGATGCAGACTGTCCTTAACGGCGTTCAGACCACCAAGGTCCGCCCTTTGTCCCTGGGCGATGGCATAGACCGAAGCATTGTCCTTGGCAGTCGACACGGCCAGGCCGGTAGAAATCTTCTGCTGAACGTCTTCGAGTTGCTTGTTCGACGCATTCAAATTCTGAAGCGCGATCATAGCGGACGTATTCGTGTGAATGCTTACGGACATTGCCCGTATAACCTCCATTTTGGACGACTCACTCGAGTCTTAACCAATATGGTAAGCAAAAGGTTAACGGACGCAAACGCCTTTTGCCGCGCATTAACCATGCGCGGTGGACAATTTGCCGGGCAGAGTTTTAGAGTCTGGCTCTAAACGTCTGTTTTAATTACAGATCCCGCCTGATACTCGCTGGAATTTCTCATGTCGAGAAGCTCCTGCCGCGGTAACTGTTTAACCACTTCGCCCGTGTACCGGTCGATGGCCTTGTAGATCCACTCGCCCGACTTGGGGTCCTTGTCGACGGTCAGGCGCAGTTGATAATCGGGAATCGATTCCCTCGAGCCTTGACCACCACCGCCGAGATCGCTGTGATCGCCAGCATCCCTGGATTTACCACTGCCTTCCGCAGCCGAGATTTCCTTCGGTGCTTCCGTCTTGGTGGGACGGATGTACGCCGGATCTGGAGTCTGCGGAAAATTCACGACATTATTGATCATCTCCGTTTTGCGCCCGGCTTTGGGGAGACACCGGAACGCCCTCTGCTAATAAGACGGAAAGGACGGCGCCGAGGCGCCGCCCCTCGCCGCCGGTTAACGGAACAGGCTGAGCACTGTTCCCGTCGATTGGTTCGCGATCGACAACGCCTGAACGCCCAGCTGCTGCTTGGTCTGCAGCGACTGGAGCTTGGCGCTTTCCTTGGCCATGTCGGCGTCGACCAGGTTGCCGATACCGGCCTGGATCGAGTCCTGGAGCTTGCCGACGAACGACAGGTGGTTGTCCAGGGCCTTCGACGAGGTGCCGAGGCTGGCCAGGGCCGAGGACACGTTGCTGATCGACGAGTCGATGGTGGTCAGAAGCGCCGCGGCCGAGGTCGCGGTCGAGAAGCCGGCCGCCGCCGTCAGGGTCACGATCGAGCCGCCCAGGGACATATCCTGTCCGTTGACCGTGATCTTGCCCGAGCCGTCGGCATTAGCCAGCGCGGTAATGTTGGCCTTTGAGCCGTCGACCAGGTTGATACCGTTGAACGTGGCGTTCGCCAGCGTCTTGGTGATCTGGTCGCGAATCGAGGTGAAGTCGGAGTTCAGGGCCGCGCGCGACGTGGTGTCGAGCGAGGTATCCGAAGCCGCGAGCGCCTTTTCCTTCAGCTGGGTCAGCATGTCGGAGACCGAAGAGCCGGCGGACATGGCGACGTCGACAACCGAGGTGCCACGCGACAGCGAGTCCTTGACGGCGTCGAGCGACGAAACGGTGGCGCGCTGGGTTTGGGCGATGGCGTAGGCAGCACCGTCGTCCTTGGCATTGGCGACCTTCAAACCCGTCGAAATGCGGGTCTGGGTGCTCATCAATTCGGACGAGGTGGCATTGAGGTTTTGCAGGGCGACCATCGCCCCGACGTTGGTATTAACCGAAGAAGACATTTCGTCTTGATCCTTCATTCTTGAAAATCCGGTGACATTTTGTCGACCGGCGGCATTTTGCCTGCGCACGAAACTGCAAACCCGGGGCCAGAACGGCCGCCGATGAAAGATGGTACAAAGTTTTGATTATTTTGATTTTAACCCGCGATTAACCACATCGCGACCCGGCAATTTTTGCCGGGAGCGGAGGCGATCCCGGCAAATATTTCCAGGCCGGGCAAAAATTGCCGCGCAAACCACGGCCCAAATGCGCATCCGGGCCGATTTTCGAATGCAAAAAACCGCCCCGTGCCAAGGGCACGGGAGCGGCGCCAAAAGAATGGGTGACCGGGTTCGGGGCCAATATCCCCTCCCCCGGCCTCGCTGGTCGCGTCTCGCCTCCAGTTTACACGGTCGCGACGTTTTCACGTCGCTCCGGGCTTACTTGAACAGGCTCAATGTCATCTGCGGCGCCTGGTTGGCGATCGAGAGCGCCTGGACCCCCAGCTGCTGCTTGGTCTGCAGCGCCTGGAGCTTGGCACTTTCCTTGGCCATGTCGGCGTCGACCAGATTGCCGATACCGGCGGTGATCGAGTCCTGCAGCTTGCCGATGAAGCTCATGTGCGCCGCCAGCGACTTCGACGACGTACCGAACTGGGCGAGAGAACTGGAGACGTTGGTGATCGAGGAATCGATCGTCGTCAGCAGCGCGCTGGCCGAAGTGGCGGTCGTAAAGCCGGCCGCAGCCGAAAGGGTCACGATCGAGCCGCCGAGGCTCAGGTTCTGAGCGTTGACGGTCAGGTTCTGCGAGCCCTGGGCGTTGGCCAGGACAGTCAGCACGGTCAGACTGCCGTTGATCAGATTGATACCGTTGAACGTCGCATTGCTGATCGTCTTGGTGATCTGATCGCGCAGGGCCTGAAAATCGACATTCAGGGCCGTACGGCTGGTCGTATCGAGCGAAGTGTCCGAAGCGGCGAGAGCCTTCTCCTTCATCTGCGTAAGCATGTCCGAGATGCTCTCCCCCGCAGACATGGCGACGTCGACGGATGAGGTACCCCGGTTGAGCGAGTCCTTCACGGCATCCAGCGACGAAACCGTGGAGCGTTGGGTCTGCGCGATCGCGTAGGCCGCACCGTCATCCTTGGCGCTGGCCACCTTCAAACCGGTGGAGATCCGGTTCTGGGTGTCCTGCAGCATCGTGCTGGTTGCATTCAGGTTTTGAAGCGCGACCATCGCGCCCACGTTGGTGTTAACCGAAACGTTCGACATTCGGTGGTTCCTTTCCATTCTGGACGGGGATTTGAACGGCTTTTGCCGCAAGGCCATTTTGGCCTGCCCATGCAAGAGCAAGCGCCAGGCCAACCCAGCCGCCCGTCAGAAAAAATTTACCACGTTGATTAACCTTGATTTTTTACGTTTGCCTTCGTGAAGAATCGGCGCAACCGCTTGATCCGGCTCAACAAAAGGACCGGCAATTTGTGCCCGGCGGGCAATTTCAGCCGCCGCCTTCACGCCGCCGGACAACAAAAAAAAAGCCCGGACGTTTCCGTCCGGGCTTCCTCTATTCCTGAATGGCGATCAGACTGCCGACGGGCGGAACGGCGCCGCTCCCCCCGAAGCGACCGTGTCTTCCTGGGCGCCCTGCGGAGCCAGGCCCTGCATGATGATGCGGTTGATCTCGATCAGCGGCCCAATCTCTTCGTTGCCGCGCATGACCAGCGAGGTATGCTTGTTAACCCAGATCGACAGCGAAATGATGTTGGCGCGGACCTGGACCGGCAGGCCGTTGCCTTCCACCGAGCAATCGGCCGCCAGGACCGACCACATGCGGCGGTTCCAGTCGAGCGCCTCCATGCGTTCGGCGATCTTGGACCTGTCCATCTTTTCCGCGTCCAGCAGCGCGCGGGTCACCTGTCCAAACAGGCGATACTCGGTCTGGCGCGGGTTCTCGGCGCGGGCCGCGGTATTTTGATACGCCTTGAGCGACATGGTTACTCCGGTTTCCTTCCGAGCCGTTCATCTTCATAGTCGATAAGCTTGCGGCAGCCCATCAGCGCCTTGTAGTATTCCTTGATCATGATGCCCTTCGAGATGCCGACGCATTCGGCAAGGACAGCGGGATTTGATATCGCGCTCATGAATTCGGTCATGCGGCGCAGGAATTCGTCGTAATATTTGTCGGCCCCGGCTTCATCCAGGTACATCATCATCACGGGGAAGTAGACGTGACGCGCCGGGGAATCGACGTCCTCGGCCTGCATGATGTCCTTCTCGCGGGACCGATGCCTTGTTCTGCAGCACCAGCGAACAGCGGCGATCGCCATTCTGAACTACGGCTCCGTTGAGGACGAACCTCTCTCCGGGCTTGAGCGACAGTTTCAAAGGCATTGGTTTTCCTTCATGTTTCCGGCCGCATTCAGTCTCTGGCGAGGGTACGCAGGACGGAAACCGTTGCCTTACGTATAACCCGCCGCAAGTTAACACCAGGTTTTCGGCGCCGCGAATTCGCGTGCACGGCCCACCGTCTGCCCATAAAGGTTAATCCACGCATTTCGATTAAGGGAGTCTTAAGCGGCGCAATTGTTAACAAAAAGAGTTTAGACGCCATACCGATAGCCATGAGTCTTTCGCTCGCCCCGCCCGTTCCTTCCTCCGCCGCGCCTCTGGCCGAGGCCCTGGCGTGCTTGCGGGCCGGGAATTGGCAGGGCGCATCGGAAGCCGCCCTCGCCGCCTTGCAGGCCGACGACCGGCTGGGAGCGGCCTGGCATGCGCTCGCCGCGGCGCGCGAACGCCTGGGCGACCTCGACACCGCCTTTACCTGCTATCAGAACGCCCTGAAGCTGGCGCCGGGCGATGCCATCGTCGCTACGGACCTCGGCCGGCTGGCCTATCGCACCGGTCATCTCGACCTCGCCGAAAAATTCTTCGCCTACGTCCTGTCCCTGCGGCCGGCGGATGCCGACGCGGCTTCGGCATTGGCCAGCGTCCTGCGCGACCAGGGCCGTCTCGACGAAGCCGGCGGCGTTCTCAAGCGCGCGATCGAAACACACGGAGACGATGCGGCCCTGTGGAACGGCCTGGGCACGGTCCTCGACGCGCGCGGCGACGCCGACGCGGCTTCCGTCGCCTATGCCGAAGCCCTGCGTCTTTTTCCGGGTCATGCGCATGCCCTCAACAATCTCGGCCACAATCTGATCTTCCGCGGCCACATAGCCCAGGGCCGCGACTGCCTGATCCAGGCCTTGCCGGGCCTGGGCGGCCCCGACAATATCCGCACCTGTTCGCTGGGCATCGCCCACGCCTGTTTCAGCCTGGGCGACCTCGAAGCCGGCTGGCAATGGTACAAGGCGCGCGAGACCAAGGGCACGACGGAAAGTCTCGAATACGATATCACCTGCCCGCGTTACGACGATGGTCCATTGACCGGCAAACGGCTATTCGTCTCGGCCGAACAGGGTCTGGGCGACGAGATCATGTTCGCCGGCATCCTGCCGGACCTGCTGGCGGACGTCGGGCCACAGGGCCACGTCACGATCGGCGTGGAACCAAGGCTGGTCCCGCTGTTCGCGCGGTCCTTTCCGCACTGTTCGGTGACCCGACACCATACCACGCGTCTGACGATCGGCCCGGCCCGGTTGTTTCCGGAGATCAAGGACTGGTCGCCGTACGACGCCTGGGCGGTCATGGGCCAGTTCCTGCCGCGCTATCGCCCGACGGTCGCGGGGTTCGATCGGCCGACGTTCCTGAAAGCCGATCCCGAGCGCCTGGCCTGGTCGACGGCGCAACTGGCCGAACTGAACGACCGGCCGAAGATCGGTGTCCTGTGGAAATCGCGGGCCCGGCATTCACGCCGCGACCGCTACTACGCGCCCTTCGACCAGTGGCAAACGGTCCTGTCGGTCCCGGGCGTACAGTTCGTCAACCTGCAATACGGCGACACGGCCGAAGAGCTGGAACAGGCGCGCGCGATGGGCCTCGATATCTGGACGCCGCCCGGTATCGACCTGATGCACGATCTCGATGACCTGGCGGCGCTGACCGCCGCGCTCGACTGCGTGCTGGGTCCGGCCAACGCCACCAGCAATATCGCGGGCGCCGTCGGCACCGAGATCTGGATCGTCTCGCCGGCCCACGCCTGGAACAGCCTCGGCACCGACCGCTTCCCCTGGTATCCCAAGTCGAAAGTCTTCTTCTCGGCGTCCATGACCGACTGGAAGGAGGTCATGGGCGAAGTTAGGGCGGCTATGACGGAGCGGTTTGCGCCAGAATAAGTAAGTGAAATCCACAGATTACACAGATTTCACAGATTAGATTTTTGCCACGGATGACACGGATGGGCGCTGCGCGCCAACACGGATAAGAAACGCGCGAAGCGCTCTATATTTCCATTTTCACAGACAGTGTTTCCGGCTCGGATATCCGTGCCGCCGCGAAGCGGCGATCCGTGTCATCCGTGGTTAAACCCTTAAAAAATCTGTGTAATCTGTGGATTCCCCTTACCGATCAGTGCGCCATGTACAAATTCAGGCCGGTATTCTGCAGCAGATACCGCGTCGTTCCCCCGAAAGCGAATTCGCGGATGCGCGACCGGCCATAGGCGCCGGCGACCATATAGTCGGCGCCGTGGCGGTCCGCCGCCTCGACCAGGGTCGTATGGATCTCGCCCTTTTGCAGTACGTCGACCTCGGCCGCGATGCCGTGCGCCGCGTAATAGGCTGCAAGGCGGTCGAGCTTCGGCGGATTGTCGCCCACGGGCGCCCCGATCACCACCACTTTCGACGCCTTTTTCAGGATGGCCACGGCGCGGCGGGCGGCGCGCGACGACGGCTCCTTGCCGTCCCAGGCGACCACGGCCGTCCCCGTGATTTCAAAAGGCTTGCGCGCGACGAAGACCCCGGCGCGCTCTTCCATCAGCACCTGCTGAAAAGCTTCGGCCAGCATGCCCTGCCCCTTGGCGCTGTTTTCGCCGAACACGACCAGGTCCGACAGCCGCGTCTCCGCCGCCAGGTCCTGCCATACCGGCGATTCCAATGCGGAAAACGTCTTGTGACCATAGGCCACCGCCGCAAAGTGCGAGCGTGCCGTCAATTCGGATTCTTCCGTCGCGGCCTTAAGGCTGTCGAGCGTCGACATCTGGACCGTGCCCATGAAGCCTTCGCCCAGCCAGGGCGACAGTTCGGCCGGGTCGGGCGGCGCGAACAGGACATTCAATTCGGCTTCGAACGCTTCAGCGATCGTGGCGGCGATCTGCAGCGTCTTGACCTCGCTGGCCGCGCCACTGACCGGAATGGTGATCCGCGACCACGCCTGCCCCTTGTTCGCCATCCTCGCCTCCATCATTTCAGGCCACTTACGCTTATTGTGCACAGTTTGCGATTCGCGTAAGCCTTCGGCCTTTGCCTCAAATGAATTATACAGCCATATCGGTAAAATCCCGATGTGACATTTGGCTTATTCGTACCATGCCCCCTGCCCGCCCCGTTTCCAAACCTGCCGCAAAAGCCCAGCCGCCGCGCGCCTGGCAGCGCATGCTGTCGGGCCGGCGCCTCGACCTGCTCGACCCGCACGCCATCGACATCGAGATCGAGGACATTGCGCTGGGCCTGTCGCGCGTGGCCCGCTGGAACGGCCAGACCATCGGTGAACACGGCTTCAGCGTCGCCCAGCACTGCCTGGTCGTCGAGGACATCTGCGCCCACATCAAGCCCGACATCACGCCCGCTGAAAGGCTGATGGCGGTTCTGCACGACGCCCCGGAATACGTGATCGGCGACATGATTTCGCCGTTCAAGGCCGCGCTGGGCCTCGACTACAAGCGCTTCGAGGCCCATCTCGAACAGGCCATCCATATCCGCTTCGGCCTGCCGCCCCTGATGCCGGCAGCGCTGAAAACCCTGATCAAGCGCGCCGACCACGCCTGCGCCTATTTCGAGGCCACGCAACTGGTCGGCTTCAGCGAAAGCGAGGCGCGGCAGTTTTTCGGCGAGCCGCCCGATGGCTATCAACTGATCATCACCCCCTTGCCGCCGCGCGACGCGCATACGGCGTTCGTCGCCCGCGTCGAAGCCCTGCTCAAGCAGATGTCGGGGAAATAACCATGGCGCTGGCGATCGAGCTGTCGGTAGTGGTCGTGGCGGTCGCCGACAACGAAGCCGTCGTCCTGTGCCGCAACCTGCCGCGCGGCGCCGATGGCCCGGCCTATGCCCTGCCGTCGGGTCCCTTCGTGCCGAAAAGCCACCGCACCTTCGACCTGGCGCTCAAGGCCTTCGTGCGCGAACAGACGGGGTTCGACATCGGCTATGTCGAGCAGCTCTACAGTTTCGGCGACGTCGGCCGCGAAACCGTGCTCGACGGCGCCAATACCGGCGATCACATCATTTCGGTCGGCTACCTGGCCCTGACCAATAACCGCGATTTTCAGGCGGGCTTCGACGCCGCCTGGGTGCCGTTCAACCGTTTCTTTCCCTGGGAAGATTGGCGCGGCGGTGACAATGTCCCGCTCGGCCGGCTACGGCCTGCCCTCGACGCCTGGGTGGCGGCGGACGAAACGGGCGTCAGGGCCCCGCGTGTCGAGACCCTGTTCCCGCGCGATTTCGACCTGTGGAACGAGGAGCGCGTGCTCGACCGATACGAGCTCCTGTACGACGCCGGACTGACGCGCGAAGCCCGCCGGGCGCGTGGCCTGCCCGACGGCGACGCTTCCAGCGGCGAGCCCATGGCGTCGGACCACCGCCGTATCGCGGCCACCGGTCTGTCGCGGCTGCGTGGCAAGCTGAAATACCGGCCCGTGATTTTCGAACTGATGCCCGAGCGCTTTACCCTTCTTGAATTGCAGCGCTCGCTCGAAGCCCTGTCGGGGATCAGCCTGCACAAGCAGAACTTCCGCCGCGCCCTGGAGCGGACCGGCTTCGTCACGCCGCTCGGCGCCATGCGCGTAGACACCGGCGGGCGCCCGGCCGAACTGCACAGCTATAACCGCGAGCAGTTCCGTTTCAGTCCGTCCCTAGGTCTGAGTTTGCCGCGGGCATAAGGTTTTTGTCACGGATAAGGCACGGATAGGCGCTGCGCGCCACACGGATAACGAAGCGCGAAGCGCATTCCAGTCTGCAACGGTCTCCTTGGAAGACACCCGCGATGAAATCCGTACCGCCGCGAAGCGGCGATCCGTGCCATCCGTGGCAAAAACCTTAGAGATCGCCACGCATATGAACCGGGCCGCTCAAAATAAAAATCTGTGAAATCTGTGAAATCTATGGACCTCTTCCTTAAATCTCCGCACCACGCGCAGCATAAAAGAAGAAGGGCAATCCACAGATTACACAGATTTCACAGATTAGATTTCCGAGTTCGGACGCCGAACCGCAGTTATATCGAACTATTGAAGGCGCGCCAGGCGCGCGGCCTGCGACATCCAGTTTTCACGAACGATACGCTTCGGGAAGCGCACGCGGTTCGAAATCCACGCCACGTTTTCGGGCGTCCAGCCGGCGATCTGCCAGTAGTGATAGATGCCGAGCGCATTCAGTTCCTGCTGGTTGCCGGGGCCGATGCCTGAAATCACCGTCAGGTCATCGACCGGACCGCGCGGGCTGTCCAGGCGCATGGGCTCAAGCCCGCTGCCCGCCTGCTGCACCGCGGCTTCGACGCTGTCGGGCGTCATGCTGGCCAGGCTCGACACCCGCCCACGCAGGTTGGGATCGAGACGGACCGGCGAAGGCGCGGGCGACGGCGCAAAGCGCGAGGCAGCCATGTCGAAGGCATAGGCCGGGCGGTCGTCACGCCTGGGCTGGGGCTGGGGTTGGGGTTGGGGTTGGGGCACAGTTTCGGCCTTGGGATCAGGCGCCACAGGCATCTTGAACGGCACGACCACGCCCGAGGTGAACTGCTCTGCCGCCTTGGCGACATCGTACTGATAGACTTCGGGTTCGCTCACCGGCGCCGCTTCGTCGACGGGCACCTCGTCGAACACGCTGATGCGCCGGGCGGCCTTGCGCTTGCCGGCCAGGAGCCAGCCGATCGCGGCGAAGATCGCAAAAGCCGCGACAAGCAATGCGGCCGATTCTGCAGCCATGGTCAGCATGACAATTCCCTACCCTAACTTCCGCGCGACAAAACCGGTGAGAAGGCCCAAGCCCGCCGCTCCCAGCAGCAGCCAACGCAGTTCGATGATCAGATGCAGCACAACAGCCCCCTTAGTCGTTGGACACGAGGATGACGACGCGGCGGTTTTCCGCGCGGCCTTCCGGCGTCGAATTGTCGGCGATGGGCGCGGCGGCGCCATAGCCCGCGGCCACGACACGCTCGGCCGGCAGGCCGCGCTTGACCAGGGCATCGGCCGCGGCCTGCGCCCGCGCCTTTGAAATCAGCTGGTTGGCGACAGCGTCGCCGGCATTGTCGGTATAGCCCGCCACCGTGACCTTGAGCGTGCTGGGACAGGTCGCCAGGACCTTATAGACATCATCCAGTACAGGCTGGCTGTCCGGCGTCAGTTCGTAGCCGCCGAAAACATAGCTGAGCTTGCGCGTGCCCATGGCCCTGTAGACGCGTTCCTCGCACCCCTGCGCGGCGTTGTTGCTGATCGGCATGGGGTCGCCGCCGGCCACGGCCGGGCGATCGTTCGACAGGCTGTCGATGCTGGTGGCCTTTTCCCCGCTGATCGCCACGGGCGCGTCGGCGCCCCCGGCTGCCACAGGCGCGTCGGCCGCAGCCAGCATGGCCTTGGGGGCCGTATTCGGCGCCGACTCGATGACCGGCCCGACATCGATGCGGGACACGACCCTGACCCAGGGATTGCCGTCGTCGATGGCGGCGATAGCGGCCCTGGCCGAACCGAGCTTGGCTTTCGCCTGAGGATCGTTGTCCATCGCCGTGAGCGTCACGGTCTGGCCGTCGACATGAGCGCGGACATCGTCCAGCCCCATGTCCGCCAGGGTGCGCGTCACCTTCGATCGCACGCCTTGCTCCACCTCGGGCAAGGTCTTGTACAGACCGACCGCACCCAGCACAGCCAGGCCCGACAGCCCCAAAACCCACACTGCCTTACCACGCATGGAACACCCCTCAACTGATGCCGTGAAGGGTTTGTACCGTGTTTACTAACCGTTAACAACCGGACTCGCGCCGGCGCACCGCACAAAAATGCGCAAATGCGCGCATAGGCCGCGGGGTGTGGCGCGGCCCCCTCAGTCGTCACTGCGTGTATCGGCGGCTTAATGCCGCCAGACGCGTGGAGTACGCGACGGCGCTTCATATACCATGATAAGACAGGCCTTATCCTGGTATACGCCCTACCCCGCCCTGGCCTCTTCCATATCGGCCCGGCCCAGGGTCCTGGCGACCAGCCGGATCAGGTCCGACATGTGGAACGGCTTGGCCAGATGCTCCACGGCGCCGACATGACGCGATGCCGCCAGCACCTTGTTGGCGTCCATCTTCTCGTCCTTGCCGGCGGACATAGCCAGCACATGGATATGCGGCCAGCCCTGGCGGATCTTCATGATGCCTTCGATCCCGCCCATGCCGGGCATGAAGATATCGCAGACCACCAGGTCCACCATGTCGAGGTCGACGCGGGCAAAGGCCTGCTCCATGGTCTCGGCCAGCGAGATCTGATACCCCATCTCGCCCAGCACCTTGCCGATCATGTTGCGCAGGTTCTCGTTGTCCTCGACCACCAGCAGGTGCTTGGTCGACCGGCGCTCACGGTGGAAGCGCGTGGTGTCCTTGAGCAGCCCCTTCAGGCGTTCGGCGGAAAACGGCTTCTGCAGGATGAATTCGGCGCCCGCCGCGCGAGCCTGATCCATGGTAATGTCGACGGCGTGACGGCCGTAGACATTGTCGGTCATGATGGTCAGCGGCGTCGCCGGCGCGCGTTCGCGGATCTCGGGGATCAGGGCCAGCATGCTGGCCTTGCCGACATAGGCGTCGACCATCAGCAGATGGAAGCGCGTGGCGCGCATCATCGACAGCGCCATCTTCTGGTCGAACGCCAGGATGGCGCTCCACTTCTCGCGCTCGAGCATTTTCGAGATGTGCTGAGCCTGGGCTCCGTTGGCGTCCAGTACCAGTACGCTGCCTACACTCATGACTCGCTCCGGAGCCGTTTATCCCTATCTGTGGATAAAATTAAAGTCAAAGTCGTTAAAAAGTCTGTAACGATCAAGTCTAGCCAGCCCCGAAGCGATAGACGGAAACGTGTGAAGTGGTTTTCCGCTCGAAGATCGCGACAAAAAGATAAAGAGTCTCGATTTGATACAACAGGTCAGACCGGACTTAAGCGGCCGATGACTTTTCGCTCAGGACCGCTTCGACCAGAATGACCACGTCCGATGCCGTAAAGGGCTTGGGCAAAAGCGCGTGCGCCCCCATGTGCCGGGCAGCGGAGAGGACCTGGGTATTGGCAACCTTCTGCTCGACGCCGGCAGACATGGCGACGATGGATACGTCCGGCCAGGTCGACTTGATGATCTGGATGCCTTCTATGCCGCCCATGCCCGGCATGAAGATGTCGGTGATGACGATATCGACGTGGGCGATGTCGACGCGCTCGAACGCCTCTTCCATCGACCGCGCCTCGCTGATGCGATAGCCTTCTTCGGCCAGCGCCATGGTCGTCAGCTTGCGGACGACCCGGCAGTCGTCGACCACCAGTATGTGTTTCGGCCGGACCGGCGCCTTGCGCATGCGCGCGGTCTCTTCGAGAATGGCACTCAGGGTTTCGGGGCCGAACGGCTTGGGCACGACGAAATCCGCCTGGGCGCGTCGCGCGGCGTTGAGCGTGTCATGAAGCGCGGCGCCGCCGGCGCCGCCGGCCGTCATGATGGCCACGGGCACGCCCGGCGCCAGCTGGCGGATCTCTGGCAGGTGCATCAGCGTATTGCCACCTTCGAGATAGACGTCGAACAGCAGAAGGTCGACGCGGCTGGAGCGCAGTTGCGCAAAGGCGCTCTTGTGGTCGAACACGAGAATGGCCGACCAGCCCAGATTGGCCAGCAGCCGCGAGATGAGTTGCGCCTGTGTACGGCTGTCTTCAAGGACCAGGACGGTGCCTTTCGACATGATGATATCCCCTCGATTATATTTATTTTTGACGCCGGCACTTTTGCCGCCGCTTCGATACGCTACTCCCATAACGCTCGAACTCTTGCCGCTATTGCCAGCCTTCGTCGAAGCCGCCTATATCGGTGAGGTCTTCCCATCATAACCGGCAACTGTAAAAAAAACGTCATGCTTACCCTGCTCTCCCCCGCCAAGTCTTTGGACACATCGCCCGTGGATGGCGCGCCGGCTGCGACAGCGCCGCTCTTTCCGGACGAGACGGCGAAGCTTCTGGCCAAAATGAAGACGCTCAAACCGGCGGCAATCGGCAAGCTGATGGACATTTCCAAGGCGTTGTCGGAGTTGAATTACAGTCGCTACCAGGGTTTCGAAGCTCAGGGGGAGATGAGCGCGGTCTTCCTGTTCGACGGCGACGTTTATGATGGCCTGCAGGCGCGTATGCTCGACGCCGGCGGACTTGCATGGGCGCAGGACCATGTCCGCATCCTTTCCGGGCTTTACGGGGTGCTGCGCCCGCTCGACGCCATCCGCCCCTATCGCCTGGAAATGGGCACGCAGTTGAAGGTCGGGCGCGCCAATTCCCTCTACGCTTTCTGGGCCGACAAGCTGGCCAAGGCCCTCACCGCCGAAAGCCGGGCGCAAGGGTCGGACGCCATCGTCAATCTGGCCAGCACCGAATATTCGCGCGCGGCGCTGACGCCGGCGTTGAAGCTCAAGGTGATCAGTCCGCGCTTCCTTGAGGTCAAGGGCAACGAGGCGAAGATCATCTCCTTCTTCGCCAAGAAGGCGCGCGGCCTGATGGCGCGCTATATGGTCGATCACCGCATCGACCGCGTCGAAGGCCTGAAGGACTTCAAGGTCGCCGGCTACACGTTCCGCGCCGACCTGTCGAAGGAAGGGGATTGGGTATTCAGCCGCCCACAGCCCGAGCCGGTGTCGGCAAAAGCCGCCTAAGTCCATCATGCGCGACCTGAAAATCGTCCTGAGCGCGCCCGATCCTGAACTCGCTAATGCTTGGCAGGCTGTCTTCGAAGGCGTCTTACAGGTCGAAATCATCACGACTTCAATCCTGGACGTCGATTGCGACGCGGTAGTCAGCCCGGCGAACAGTTTCGGCTTCATGGACGGTGGCATAGACGCCATCTACTCCGAACATTTCGGCTGGGACTTGCAACTGAAACTCCGCCGCAAGATCCTCGATCGGCATCACGGCGAACTGCTTGTAGGTGCGGCAGAAATCGTCGAAACCGGGCACGCCGTGCCGCGCTTCTTGATCGCCGCGCCGACTATGCGCGTGCCGATGGCGCTGCCGTCCGAAACGATCAATCCTTACTTGGCGACACGCGCGGCCTTTCTGACGATCCGGGCAGCGAAAGATATGACCATCCAGAGCGTCGCGTTTCCGGGGATGGGCACCGGCGTCGGACGCGTGCCGGCGGCCATCTGCGCCCGGCAGATGCGGACGGCATTCAATGAGGTCGTTCTTGGGGAATTTCGTTTGCCGCAAAGCTGGGCGGAAGCCAGCGAACGCCATCAACTCCTGTACACCGACCGCCCGAAGCGGCTGCAGTTCTAGCCGACAAAACCCGCGGCGCGTTTCAGTCTATCATTGATCGCCTCGCCGATCCCTTCGATGGGAATCGGGGCGACCTCGATCACAGGCGGATGGAACCGGTCGGCGGCGCGCAAGGCGCTGAACAGGTTGGCGGCGGCTTCATGCACATCGCGCGTTGCGCTTAACTGCACCACCGGCCCGTCATGGACGACCGGACCGAAGGCAAGATAGGCGCTGCCGGACGACGGGGTTTCAACATTGATCCTGACCGGCGCGTCGGGCGCATAGTGCAGGCTTAAGCGCCCTGGCGAGCGGTGCCCTTCGGCTTCGTCGGCGGCCAAGGGTCCGATAACCGCTTCGATCTGCGCCCGTGTCACGGCGCCGGCGCGCAAATAACGGGCATCCCCCAACAGGCTGACAACGGTTGATTCCACCCCGACCGGGCATGCGCCGCCATCGAGCGTCACGTCGGCAAAGGCGCCGGTTTCGTCGATTGCATCGGCCGCCGTGGTCGGGCTCGGCCGGCCCGAGCGGTTGGCGGATGGCGCAACGACGCCGAAGTCCACGCCCTTCAAGACTTCCAAAGCCAGCGGATGCGCCGGCATGCGCAGGGCCACGCTATCGAGCCCGGCGCGCGCCAAGTCGCAAGCTGCCTTCGTGTCCCTGACCGGCACGACCAGGGTCAGCGGCCCCGGCCAGAAGGCTTTCGCCAGCGCGCGGGCGCGATCGTCGAAAACACCGACGCCTTCGGCCTGCTCAAGCGTTCCGACATGAACGATCAAGGGATTGAAACGCGGCCTGCCCTTGGCTTCGAAGACCTTGATCACCGCCGCCGGATCGTCGGCGCGCGCACCGAGGCCGTAGACGGTTTCGGTCGGCAAATGGATCAGGGTCCCGGCGTTCAGCGCCCGGATTGCGTCGGCAGCATTCATTTCTGAGGCTGTGCCTTGGCCTTCAGCGTAATGTCAACCTTGACCCCGGCCGGAATGGTGTCGGTCGACGCATAGTCGCCGGAACCGACACCGAAGGCGGTGCGGTCGAGTGCGGTCGATCCCTTCATGTCGGCGACGCCATTCCTGATCGTCAGGCTGAACGGCAGGTCAAGGGACTTCGTGACACCGTGCAGGGTCAGCTTGCCATGGGCGACGAAGTGTGTCGCATCGGTCTTGCTGAACGACTTCGCTTCGAACAGCGCCTTGGGCGTCGCCGCGGTATTGAAGAAGGAGTCGCTTTGCAGCGTCGTGTCCCGGTCCTTGTCGCCCGACGAAACCGACGCCAGGTCGATCGCCACCTTCACGTGCGACTTCGCCAGTTGCTCGGGATCGAAGGCGATAGCCGTCGTGTAGCTGCCAAAGCTGCCGTTGATGGCCTCCCCCTGGAAGGTGGTGGCGAACGTAATCTTCGTCGCGCTCTTGTCGACCGCCCAAGTCGTGACCGCTGCGGGAGAGGACGCTGACGACGCTTCGGACCCCGCAGAGACCTGGGACGGGGCCAAGGACACGGCGCCAGCCGCGGCCGACGCCATGGCCGGCGGCGACGAACCCTCGGGCGGCGGCGCGCTCTTTTCCGGCGTGCCGCGATAGAGACCATAGCCCAGGACGACGGCCAGAAGCACGGTGCCGAGCGGAACGATCCAGCGCCAGTTGAGCAGCGGCCTGGGTTCGAGCCCCGGCACCATGTGCTCGACCACCTCATCCTTGTCGACGAACTGGTGCTTGAGCGCCGCCAGGACGTGCAAAGGGATCATGCCGTAGATGAGGAGCTTGGCGATAAGTCCATGAAGATTTTCGAAAAGCTCATGTGTGTCATGGGTCTGCGGCACCGGCAGATGCGGCATGTTGAACAGCCCGAAGAACGGAATATCGCGCGGCGAAGTGGAGACCATCGCCCAGCCGGTCAACGGCATGCCGATCATCACCACGTAGAAGCCAATATGCAGGGCCTTGGCCGCCATGAGTTGCCATTTCGGCATGGGTGGCTCGGCCGGCGCCTTGTAGGCCAGGCGGACGCCGATCCGGACGAAGCTCAGAAAAAGGATCAGGATGCCGGCCGATTTGTGCAGGTTTACGCGGGAAAGCCGCATCGAGTCATGGTCGCCAAGCCGCCAGCCCAGGAAAACCATGAAAAGGATCAGGCCGGCAATGATCCAATGCAGCCAGACCGACGCCAGATTGTAGGAGCGGCGCGTAAGCGGCAAACCGGCGGGAGCATTTTCAGGTATTGACATGGATGTCTCCGCATTTGCAGCCCATTTATAGCATAGGCCGCACGACCGTCACGACAAAACAATCGCAACAACAACTATTACATATCGGAAGGCAGCGCGATTCCGCAAGGCCAAATAAGTTGACGTTAACGTAAAATAGACTTGCCTGCCGTAGCGTCATACGGATTAGATGCCGCGAAACTACCGGCCGGTTCACCGCCGCACCAGACATCACGGGAACGCCATGACCTATCGCCCCTCCGTCAAGGACATCACCTTCTGTCTCGACCACGTACTCAGCATGGACGGCCATTATGGCAGCGCGGCCTTCCCGGATTTCGACAAGGATTTGCGCGATGCAGTGCTCGAAGCCGCGGGCCAGCTGGCCGGTGAGGTCCTGGCGCCGCTTAATCGCGCCGGCGACGCCGGCGGCACCAAATTGAATGGCGATCGCGTCGAAGTGGCGCCGGGCTTTGTCGACGCGATTCGCGCCTATGCCGAAGGGGGCTGGTATGGCGTCGCGGCCGATCCCGCCTATGGCGGCCAGGGCCTGCCCAAGATGCTGGAACAGGCGTGCTTCGACATGTTCCACGGCGCCAACATGGCCTTCACGCTGCTGCCGACGCTTAGCCAGGGCGCCATCGAGGCGATCCACGCCCATGGCACGCAGGCTCAGAAGGACCTCTATCTGCCGAAACTGATCGCCGGCCAGTGGTCGGGCACCATGAACCTGACCGAGCCGCAGGCCGGGTCCGACCTGGCGGCGCTGACCACGAAGGCCGAGCCGAACGGCGACGGCACCTATGCCATTACCGGGCAGAAAATCTTCATCACCTGGGGCGAGCACGACGGCAGCGAGAATATCGTCCACCTCGTCCTGGCGCGCCTGCCCGACGCCCCGAAGGGCACGCGCGGCATTTCACTTTTCCTGTGCCCCAAGTTCGTGCTCGATGCAGATGGCAATCCCGGCCCGCGCAACTCCGTTCGGTGCGTCGGCCTGGAGCACAAGATGGGCATCCACGCCTCGCCCACCTGCGTCATGGCCTTCGAAGGCGCTACCGCCGAACCGATTGGCCCGCCGCACGGCGGCCTGGCCGCCATGTTCACCATGATGAACGCCGCCCGCCTGGCCGTAGGCTTCGAGGGCGTAGGTGTCGCCGACGCGGCCTGGCAGAAGGCGCGCGCCTATGCCGCCGAACGCCGCCAGGGCAAGTCCCTGATCACCGGGGCCGACAGCGCCGTCATCTATGACCACGCCGATGTCCGGCTGATGCTGGCGTTGATGAAGGCCAGGATCGAGGCTGCGCGCGCCATCTGCATGGCCGCGGCCTCAGCCATCGACGAGGGCCGGTTGGGCGGCGGCGATGCCGCCAAGCGCCGCGAGGACTTCCTGGTGCCGATCGCCAAGGCGTGGTCGACCGACATGGCCGTCGACGTCGCCTCCATGGGCGTCCAGGTTCACGGCGGCATGGGCTTTATCGAGGAGACAGGCGCCGCCCAGTATTACCGCGACGCCCGCATCGCCCCGATCTACGAAGGCACGAACGGTATCCAGGCCGCCGATCTGGTCGGCCGCAAGCTGGGCAGCGACGGCACGGCCGCGAAGGAACTGGAGGCGGATATCAAATTTTTCCTATCAGACAACATTTTGATGGCAAACTTTAAAGTCGAAGCTGAAATTTTGTCGCAGGCGCTGACCGCATTCTCCGATGCCACGGCGCACTTGCTGGCGCAAAAGGCGGCCCAGCCGCTCGACGTGGCGGCAGGGGCGACGACGTATCTCAAACTGTCCGGTGACCTGGTCGGCGGCTGGCTGCTGCTCAAGGGCGCGCTGGCGGCCAAGGCGATGATCGACACCGACGAAGGCGATACGGCGTGGCTGAGCGACCGCGTCCGGCTGATGCGCGTCTATTTCGCTCATGTCCTGCCGCATGCCTCGGCGCATTTGGCAGCCATCCGCTCAGGCTTTGGGGCTCTGGAAGGCCTTGAGATCGCGGTGGATTAAGAAGGGTATCCACAGATTACACAGATTTCACAGATTATTCAGCGTCCTATGGCGATCGCATTGCGCTCGACTTGAAACGAAAAAAGACGGCGCATAGCGCCGTCCCCAATCGGTTTTAGTCTGACCTCAGCAGACCGGCCACGCCCGGACCGATCTGTGATATCTGTGTAATCTGTGATCGCTTCCTTAGTGCCCGTCGATCGTCTCACCATTCATAGGCTTGGCGGCCTGGGTGGCCGTACCGGTATTGGAATTACCCGTCATATCGGTCGTGTCGGTCGCCGCACCGCCCGGCACATCGCGGGCCGCCGCCACCGGCTTGACGGCGCGCAGGGGCGCCACGCCGGACGACTGCGCCTTGAGCATCAGGTCGATCGTCTGGCGCACGAAGACGGCATCGGTCACAACGCCCAATTCCAGGCGCTGGTTCTCATCCTCGACCTGCTTGATCAGGATGCCGGCGACGAAACCGCCAGCCTTCGAGCCATTCTTGATAAACACCGGTCCGCCGGAATTGCCGGGCACAGCCGTCAGGTCGATCAGGAAGGTCGGATAGGCCGCCGTCGGCGATACCGGATAGGAGGCCAGCTTGCCGGCCCGCAGGATGGGGAAGCCGGAAATGTTGGCCGACAGGCCATGCGGATAGCCGAGCGTCATCATTTCGTCGCCCGGATCGACATGCTGGGCGTCGAATGTACCCTCGTCGGCCAGGAGGCTTTCCGGAATGACCTGGTCGCGGATGCTTTCGGGCACCTTGACCGGGATGACGGCGATGTCCTGGGTCGGATGCTGGGTATAGAGCGCCCCATCCTTGCCGCGAATGGTGATGTTCGACGGCATGTAGGACCAGTTGCCCTTGGCGCCCGGCACGCGCCAGCCGATGCGGACTTCGGGCGCCGGCATCTTTTCGAAAACGTGGGCGGCCGTCACCAGCACGACCTGCGGCGAGCCGCCCGGAGTCGGCACCGATACCAGGAATCCGGTCCCGACCATGCGCTTGGCGTCGCTGATCGGCTGATCAATCTGCACCGTGGCCTTGATCAGCGCCACTGTCAGGTCGGCATCAATCATCCCTGATTATCCCCCGTACTCCGCTTGAAACTCTTCGATGAAGACGCCCGTTCAAGGGCACCGGCGCCAAACGCACCGCGCAGACATAAACATATTTGACGCTTTTGCGCGAATGGGTCAAACGGTTAACCTAATCTGACCCAGCTTGTCGCTTCTGAAAAGCCGTCCTGACACACTTGGACACGGTTTCGCGCCAGGTCTGGCTTTGCCGCCACAGTATCCCTATTGCGAGATTTTCGAACGTGACCAAGGTATTGCCCACCGCCCCCCGCCCTGCCCGCATTCCGCACGAGATCGAACAGCTGGGGTTCAGGCGCATCGACGAATACCACTGGATGAAGGACGACAACTGGCAGGCGGTCCTGCGCGATCCCTCGCTCATAAAGGCGGAAGTCAGGACGGCGCTTGAGGCCGAGAACGCCTATTCCGCCGAAATGCTCGCGGAAACAAAGGCTTTGCAGGAGGACATCTTCCAGGAGATGAAGGGCCGCATCAAGGAGGACGATGCCGGCGTGCCATCCCCGGACGGACCGTTCGAGTATTACAGCCGCTACGATATCGGCGGCCAGCACCCGGTTATCGCCCGCCGCCCGCGCAACGAGGCCCCATTCGGCACGCCGCTGCCCTCCGTCGAGGAGACCCGTGCCGTCGAAGAGGTCCTGCTCGACGAGGACGCCCGCGCCAGGGAGATGAAGGCGCAGGGTTTCGACTTCTACGAAACCGCCGATGCCCAGCACAGCCCCGACCACAGCCTGTTCGCCTGGGGCGAAGACACGCAAGGCTCGGAATATTTCCGCGTCTACGTCAAGGATCTGAAGACCGGCGAAATCCTTCCCGATCCGATCGAAAGCTGCAACGGCGGCTTTACCTTCTCGCCCTGCTCGCAATGGATCTTCTGGGTTTGGCGCGACGAGAATTCGCGCCCGGCGAAGATTTTCCGCCGGCCGGCGCGCGGCGGCGAGGACGTCCTGGTCTATGACGAACCCGACGACGGCTTCTTTATTCATGTCGGCACGCTGAGTTCGGACGCCTTTATCTCGATCGGCACAGGCAATCACGAAACCAGCGAGACCTGGCTGATCCCGGCATCCGATCCGACCGCCGCGCCGGCATGCGTGGCGACACGCGTCGACGGCGTACAGTACGATGTCGACCACTGGGACGACCGCTTCGTCATCCGCACCAACGCCGACGGCGCGGTGGACTTCAAGCTCATGGAATCGACGGCTAAGCATCCGGCGCGGGATACCTGGACCGACCGCGTGCCGTACCGCCCGGGCGTTTATATTACCGGCGCCGGCGTCTTCAAACGCCATATGGTCCGCGTCGAGCGTCACAACGCCAATACGCGCATCGTCATCACCCGCAAGGCCGACGGCGCCGAGCACACCATCGCGGTGGCCGAGGAGGCCTACAGCCTGGGCATGTCGGGCGGCTACGAATACGACACCGACGTCCTGCGCTATGGCTACACTTCGCCGACCACGCCGGCCCAGACCTTCGACTACAACATGGAGACGCGTGAGCAGGTCCTTCGCAAGACCCAGGTCATCCCGTCGGGCCACACGCCCGCGGACTATGTCGCAAAGCGCCTCTATGCCAAGGCCCCCGACGGCGAGGACGTGCCTGTGACGGTGCTGATGAAGGCAGGCACGAAACTCGACGGCTCGGCGCCGCTTTTGCTCTACGGTTACGGCTCATACGGCATGTCGATGGATCCGGGCTTCTCGATCCGGTCCTTAAGCCTGGTCAATCGTGGATGGATCTACGCCATCGCCCATATTCGCGGCGGCACCGAAAAAGGATACGGCTGGTTCCTCGACGGCCGCAAGGAGAAG
This sequence comes from uncultured Asticcacaulis sp., assembly GCA_936940865.1. Lineage (GTDB taxonomy): Bacteria > Pseudomonadota > Alphaproteobacteria > Caulobacterales > Caulobacteraceae > Asticcacaulis. The sequence goes on from CAKZJB010000081.1 coordinate 56,680, forward strand.
AAGACCAACACCTTCACCGACTTCATCGCCTGCGCCGAAACGCTGATCAAGGACGGCTATACCGCGGCCGGACGTATCGTCGCCTATGGAGGGTCCGCCGGCGGCATGCTGATGGGCGCGGTCGCCAATATGCGCCCCGACCTGTGGGCCGGCGTCATCGGCGCCGTTCCGTTCGTGGATGTATTGAACACGATGAGCGATACCACCCTGCCGCTGACGCCGCCGGAATGGCCGGAATGGGGTAACCCGCTCGAAGACAAGACCGCGTACGAAACCATCCGCGCCTACAGTCCCTATGACAATATCGACGCCCGTCCCTACCCGCCGGTACTGGCGACCGGGGGCCTGTCCGACCCGCGCGTCACCTATTGGGAACCAATGAAATGGATCGCGCGCCTGCGCGAAAAATCGACGTCCGACGCGCCGATGCTGCTGAAAATCAACATGGACGCGGGCCATGGCGGCGCGTCGGGCCGCTTCGACTTCCTGAAGGAAATCGCCTTCGACTATGCCTTCGCCATCTGGGCCGTCGAAAAGGGATGGAAATGATGGATATCCGCGACGCGACGGAAGCCGATTTCGACGCCATCACCGCCATATACGCCTGGAATGTTATGAACGGCACCGGGACCTTTGCGCTGGAGCCACCGTCACGCGACGACATGCTGGCCAGTTTCCACAGCCTCCAGGCCATGAGGCTGCCCTATCTTATCGCCACCGAGGGAGATACGATCCTCGGCTACGCCTACGCGGCGCCGTTCCGCACGCGCCCGGCCTATCGCTATGGCGTGGAAGACAGCATCTATCTGGCGCCTCAGGCTGTGGGCAGGGGCGTGGGAAAGGCCCTGCTTCAGCGCCTGATCGAAATGTGCACGGCGCGCGGCCTATATTCGATGATCGCGGTGATCGGCGATAGCGCCAACGCCGCCTCGATCGGCGTGCACCGGTCTTGCGGCTTTACGCAAACCGGCACCCTGCCCAATGCCGGATTCAAGTTCGGCCGCTGGCTCGACGTCGTCTTCATGACGCGTGAATTGCGCATGCTCGACGCCGTACCCGAGGGCGGCGGCTGGGCGGATTAGGAATGTGGGAAGAGAGAGTGGCTGGGGAACTAGGACTCGAACCTAGAAAAACGGTACCAAAAACCGGTGTGTTACCATTACACCATTCCCCAGCAGGGACATGCCGACCGGAGCCGGCATCGGTTCGCTTGTATTCGCGAAGGCGGCTTCACTAGCGCACGCGGATGAAGCTTGCAATCCCCTTCCTGCGCTTTTCGGTCAATTTTTCAACAGCCTTTTTGATAACGCCAATGTCCGAGCCCGCCCTGCCCCGTCTGATCGTCCTGCCTGGCCTCGATGGCGGCGATTTGCTGTTCGAAAACCTGCGGGTGGCGCTTGCCGGCCGGGCAGGCATGGAGGTTGTCCCCCTGCCGGTGACGGGACCGCAAACCTATGATGGACTGGCGGATGGCTTGGCCGCCAGCCTTCCGCAAAGTGGGGATTACGTCCTGTTGGCTCATTCTTTTGGCGGCCCCCTGGCGATACTGCTGGCGGGCAAAGCGAAACACAAACCCAAAGGGCTGATTCTCGGCGCGACCTTCGTTCGCAATCCCTGGCCGCTGATGGGCGGCATTATCAAGGCGGCGCTTCCCTCCTTCCTGCATCCCAAATCCTTGCCGGTGATCGAAGCCACCTTGCTCAAATCCGGCGATCATGAAACGGCATACCGCATTTACCAGCATCTTTCCGAAATCGGAGTGAATGTCCTTAGCGAACGCGTAAAGACCGTCTTGTCATGCGACATTAGAAAAGCGCTGCAAACTCTCTCGATACCAGTACTTTATGTTCAGGGACGAAACGACCGGCTGATCACGGCCGCGCACGGACAGCTTTTGCAAGCGACGGGCAGGACCGTACAGATCGCGAAGGTCGATGCGCCGCACCTCGTCTTCCAATATGACATGGCTTTGACGATGGAAACCGTCCTCCTGCCCTTTTTGCGCAGCTTGATATGAAACCTTACCTTCTTTCTGAAGTTGAAACCTATAGCTACCTGCTTTCAAAGAGCTTTTTGCAATTGACTGGACGCCCCATACTGCCAGGCCTGCCGCGCGATTCCGCGGCGCTGGCCGAAGCCATGTTCAATGCCCCCTGCCCGATCGTGTCACATGGCACCGAAGCCGATCCCATCTTCCGCTATGCCAACCAGGCCGCGCTCGACCTGTGGGAAATGGACTGGGATACCTTCACCCGCCTGCCATCGCGTCTCAGCGCTGAGATCAACAGCGACACCCAGGCCGACCGCGACAGTCACCTGGAAGAGGCCTTGAAACACGGCGTCGTCGAAGGCCTGACTGGCGTCCGCATCTCAAGCAAAGGCCGGCGCTTCGAGATACGCGACACCACTCTTTGGACCGTGGTCGATACCGCGGCAATCCGCCACGGTCAGGCAGCGATCATCGGCAACTGGCAATACCTTTAAGTTTACAGGGCTTTGTGATATCGCACCGCCATGTTCGAGCCCACACCGTCCCAGCCCTTCGTTATCGCCGCCTTCTATCACTTCTTCGACTTTCCCGAGTTCGAAGCCCGCCAGGCCGAGTTGCTGGAGCGCATGAAGGCGCTCGACATCAAGGGCTCGCTGCTCATCACGCGCGAAGGCATCAATTCGACCCTGTCGGGCACGCGCGCCGGCGTCGACGCTTTCCTGGCCTACATGCAAAGCGACATCGTTCGCGGCCCTTTCCAGTGGAAGGAATCGCTGGCCGAATTCCAGCCGTTCGGCAAGGCGCGGGTCCGCCTGAAAAAGGAAACGATCTCGCTGGGCGAGCCGGTGTCGATGAAGCGTTTCGGCACTTACGTCGCCCCCGCCGACTGGAATGCCCTGATCAGCCGCGACGATGTGGTGATCATCGACACCCGTAACGATTACGAGGTCAATCTCGGCACCTTCAGGGGCGCCATCGATCCGCTGATCCCCAATTTCAAGCATCTGCCGCAGTGGACGCGCGACAACGCCGAAGCGCTCAGGGGCAAGACTATCGCCACCTTCTGCACCGGCGGCATCCGCTGTGAGAAATATACGTCGTGGCTGATCGACCAGGGCTTCGAGGATGTCCATCACCTCAAGGGCGGCATCCTGCAATATCTCGAGGACGTGCCGGAGCGGGACTCGCTGTGGCAAGGCGAATGTTTCGTCTTCGACGAACGAATCGCCGTCGATCACAGCCTACGGCCGTCTAAGACCGCCGTGCTGTGCCTGTATTGCGACCACGCCCTGACGCCCGAAGACCAGCAAAGCCCCCTGTATGTCAAAGGCCGGTCATGCCCGCACTGCAAGGGGCTGGCCGACCATGCGCACGATGAACCCAAAAGCGGAAAATCGCGCCGCGCCTTCCCCGGACGCACGAAATTTTAGGCTTCCCCAGTCCATATCGTGGTGTAGCCTGGCCACATCGTCGTCATTTCCGGCGAAATCCGCCCCAAATGACAGCGTCTTCATTTGACCTTGGCATATTAACCATTATGCTGTGGTTTGAGGCATGCCTTTTGCAGGCCGCGGGGGATGACGCCCGGTCTGGCCGGTCGGACTAGCAGGGGATTTCGGTTTCGTATGAAGCAGTTTCTGATCACATTGACGGCCGCAATCGTCGCCCTGATCATCGTTCTGGTCGCCCTGCCCATCGGCCTGATTGCCCTTGTGGCGTCTTCGCACCCCCACACCACAGGCGACGTCGTCGTTTCGCTGGACCTGCGCGACAAGATGACCGACCAATCGCGTTCGGCGCCCTTCGATTTCCTGACCGGCAAAAGCATGTCGACGCTGGAAATCGTCCAGACCCTGCACCGCGCCGCCGACGACAGCCACGTCAAGGCCGTGTTCATCCGCCTGCCGGAGGGCGGCATGTCGCCGGCCGCGGCCGAAGAAATCCGCGACGCCATCATCTATGTCCGCCGTGCCTCGAAGCCCGTGATCGCCCATAGCCAGGGCCTCTATCCGGACACCATGGTGGTCTCGACCTACATGCTGGGCTCGGCCGCCAGCGAGTTGTGGATGCAACCGCGCGCCTCCTTCCAGGTGACCGGCATCTCGACCAACACCATGTTCATGAAGCGCGCCTTCGACAAGTACGGCGTCCAGGCCCAGTACGAACAGCGCTATGAGTTCAAGAACGCGGTCAACCCCTATCTCTACGACGACTATACGCCGGCGCACCGTGAAGCCACCCTGTCATGGATGGACAGCATCTATCAGTCGATGCTGAGCAACATCGCCCACGACCGCCGCATCGACCAGGCCAAGCTGCAGCAGACCCTCGAAGCCGGACCCTATGGCGCCGAGCAGGCGCTGGACCTCGGCCTCGTCACCCACCTCGGCCAGGTGCACGACGCCCAGGAAGCGGCCAAGAAGCGCGGCAACGAAAACACCCAGGTCGTGGACTTACGCGACTATGAGCGCAGCCTGGACCCGCAGGTCGGTGGCGATACCATCGCCGTCATCGACGGCGAAGGCGCCATCATGACCGGCAAGGGCGGCGGCGGTTTCGGCAGCTCGCCGACCATGCTGTCGGACGATATTTCGAACGCCTTCTACACGGCTGCCAAGGATCCCAAGGTCCGCGCCATTGTCTTCCGCGTCTCGTCGCCCGGCGGTTCGGACACCGCGTCCGAGCAGATCGCCAACGCCATGCAGGCGGCCAAGGAAGCCGGCAAGCCGGTCGTCGTATCCATGGGCGAATATGCCGCCTCGGGCGGTTACTGGGTGTCTTCGGGCGCTTCATCGATCGTCGCCAATCCGTCGACCCTGACCGGCTCGATCGGCGTCTTCGGCGGCAAGTTCGCTTTCGGCGACGCCCTGTCGCGCTTCGGCATCGATATCCGCGACATCTCGGTCGGCGGCGACTACAGCTCGGCCTTCAGCGAAGCCAAGGGCTTTACGCCGGAACAGCGCGCTGCCCTGTCGTCCTGGATCGACCAGATCTATAACGGCTTCATCGTCCATGTCGCCTCGGGCCGGAATATCCCGGTCGAGCAGGTCCAGCAGATCGCCAAGGGCCGCGTCTGGACGGGCCAGCAGGCCCTGGGCCTTCACCTGGTCGACAAGACCGGCGGTTTCTACGACGCTGTCGAGGAAGCCAAGCGCCTGGCCAAGATTGACGCCGCGGCCGATGTGCAACTGGTTAATTACGACAACAAGTCCGGCAAGTTCGGCGGCTTCGGCAGCAGCGTCCAGATGGCCATGTCGGGCCTGAAGACCCTGTCCTTCCTGGGCTGGGCCATGCAGGACCCGAAGGCGGAAGCCGCCATGAACGCGGTCGCCGACGAACGCCTGCGCGAAGAAGGTGCAACAGTAATGGCGCCCAAGCCGTACGAACCTTCGACGCGGTAAGGCGCATTGGAACGAGCCCCGGCAAAGAGCCGGGGCTTTTTGTTAAGAATAATAGGCCTTACGAAACTCGTCCATGAAAGTCCCGTAGGCTTCAGCGGCCCCGATTCTTGAAGTAGAAATCGGAGCCCGCACCTGCGCGACACTGGCAGTACTTATCGCGCGTTTTGCTTTATGCGGTTCGAATACCTGAGGCTCTTCGTCCAGCCCCACATGATGGAGTATCTTGGGAATCCAAGTCTCGGGGCTCGAAACCAGCTCTTCATAAGGCACAGTCAAAATACGATCAGGAAAAATTTTTGCCCAGTGCTCATAGAGACGATCCTCGACCTTAAAGAACTTGGCTATATCCGTAAGCGAGTACGACCAAGGGATCGTGCCCGGTTGCGAATAGAGGCGAAACACCGAAAGGGCGTTGTCTTCCGGTCGGCGACGCATCCAGACGATTTTGGAGTTTGGCAAGCTGTGCAAAATAAGACCGACAAACTGACCAATCGTAACGGTCTTGTCGATGGCCTTTCCTGTCGGGCCAAACCGTTGGGTGATCATCCCTAGAAAATCTCGGCCGATATCCCCCCAAGGATCGCTCGAGGCCGACCTCGTCTGATAAGCCAATGCATCTTCAAAATTGAAATCGCCGTTGAATGGATAGGTGGTCGATATATCCTCCGGTGCCAGTCCGTCCCCTCCCCCCAGTTTTAGGTTCCCGGCCGGCATTAAGGCGATAGGAATACGGTTGAGTTCCGCCCCGCCAACCACTTGCGAATGGCTAACAAGAATTTGCTCCGCAAGCGTCGTCCCGGAGCGCGGAAAGCCTGTAACGAAAATGACGCGGTCGTCTGTGGCGCCAGAGGGCTTTAATCGCGCCAGATTTTCCTTGGTGTATCCCGCGATCAATTGCTTCGCATACCGCTCCCATCCCTCAAGACGAGGCGGTCCACCGGCCTGGCGCATGGATGCGGCTCCGGACATGTAGGCTTTCGTGGCCATTTCAATGTCACCAGCATCGTCATACGCCTTACCGAGGGCGTAAAGCATCTGCCCCTTGATCTCGGGAGGAGCACGCCCGATCCGAGGCAGGATTGCCTCCATGCGCGCAATGTCCGGATCGCCCTTCTTGAATTTCTTCGCGACTGACAGCGCCAGCCATTGCACTGGAGCCGGTGAAATCGCCAAGGCTTTTTCGATATATTCGATCGCCCGATCAAAATCGCCGACTTGTGTCGCACAAACCGCTCGCAGATGAAGGACCGCCGGGTGATTTCGGCTACTTGCTGGCAGCGTCCCCATAACGGCAACGGCTTCATCGACGAAGCCAAATCTTACAAGAATGGACGCATGATACATGACATTGTCCATATCTTGCGGAGGCGTGGCGGCGAAGCGCTTTGCCGCCTCGATCGCAAGGTTCTGCTCGCCGAATTGACCGGCAAGCTGCGCAACGTCCTGCCAGAATATTCCAAAGTGCGGCCCCCGCTCCAGATCTTCACGGATAATGGACACGGCGGCGCGGCGGTCCAGCCTTTGGCTTACCTCGACGATCTCATCAATTCGCGGCGTGAAAGACGATGTCATGTAATGAACTTTCTCGGAAATACCACGGGTGGTCTGAAGATGCTTAGCAATGGCATTCAACAAAAACAACGGCGGAAGGTTGCCCTTCCGCCGTTGCCATTGAGACCTAAATCTCAAAGCGACAATTTAGTAGCTCAGATCGAAGCCAATGCGCATGTAGCGCGGCGAGGCGTAGGCCGTGGGCTTACCAAAGTTCGGATTATGATAGGTATAGTCCGAACCGTCGTCCGCGTTCGTGTCGCGGCCGGTGATCATCTTGGTGTCGAACAGGTTGAAGATGTCAGCACGAAGGATGAGCTTGCCGTTCAACGCGAACTGCTGAGGCACAGTGTAACGCATGGAAAGGTCAAGTTGCTTCGTCCAGTCCGTCTTGCCTCCATGCCCCATCGGCGATGGCTGACCCCAGCAATAGTGGCTCGAGTCGCCATAGCCGGCAGCGGCGTTGTCCGTGGGGTGAACCCCCATGCAGGACAGGTGCTGCGGCGAGATCACATTCAGGTTCGCACCAACCAGGAATTCCGGCGTAATGGCATACGAACCCCAGACCTTAAACTCGTGCGTACGGTCGTTCGGCAGCAGACCCGTCGCATAATCGGTCAGCCCCTTGTAGTCATAGAGCTGAGTCGAGCCAGCGTCGGTCTGACCAGTAACGCCGTCACCGAAGGTATAGACGGTGCCTTCGTAGTTACCGTAGTTGCGCGACCAGGTGTACGAGCCCTGTAGACCCCATTTGCCATCGAAAGCCCGTTTGAAATCAAGCGTGATTGCCGAATAGGTCCGTGTCGGCTTCGGGAAGCCAAGTCCGGTCAGGGTAATAACCGACGGTTCCGACTGACCGGGCAGCGGGTGGAAGGTCCGGAAGGTGATCGAGTCACCGATGTTCCACACGTGGTACTCCGGCAGCGTTCCGCCGTAACCGTAGGTGTTGCCCGGATAAGGCGCCGAACAGTTGACGTGCAGGACATTCGTACAATAGTCGACGATGGCCGGCGCGAAATCGGTATCTTCCGAAACACGGTCCAGGCTACGGTACACGCCCGTGATGCCGAAGGTCCACTGGTCATTCGCCTTGTAGCTGGCACCCAGTGTGTACTCCGTTTCACGTGTAGCCTTCAGACCGAAAGCCGCCTTGGCATTGGCCGGCTCCTGGACGCCCGCACCATACACGATACACGAACTATCCGTCGAACTGGTCGGGGGACTGCCAGGCGCATTGCCGATATCCGACGTCGGACACAGGCTGTTGTAAGGAGCCGAGGCCGGATAAATGGTCCCGAAGGAGGACGGCAGGCCGGTGGTCGGGTCAACGTTGGTGCCGAGGTGCCAACCGCCAGTCGGCGCTCTCCAGCGCTCATAGAAGTAGAAGTCCTTGCCGCGGAAACCGAGGTTCATAGCGGGCGGGATATAGTACTGGCCGTACGATCCCTGGAAGCGCCAGTTCGAATCTTCGCTCGGCTTCCAGCTGAACCCGAAGCGCGGAGCCCAGTTGCCCTTGAGATCGAGATATTGATCACCGGACAGGTTGGTTTGCTTGAACTGGTCGTCGCGGAGACCGATTTGCAGGGTCAGAAGCGGCGTAATATCCCACTGATCCTGAATATAGAAGGCCGAATCCTGACCGCTCACCTTACCTCCGAGGTTTTCATAGAGCAGGCGAGCGCGCTTTGTGAACGTATTCGAATTCGTACCATAATAGAAATCGGTATAGGTCGGATACCAACCCTGCGCCAGCGGACCGCCGCCGAGGGCAGTACCTGCCGACGGAGCATAATAGCCATAGAGACGGATCAATACGGGCACGGTACCGACCAGCTTGGTCGTCTTGGTCATGCTCAGGTCTTCGTTATCGAATCCGAAGCGGACGTGGTGCTTGCCCAGCTTTTCGAAGCGCAGGTCGCCATCGATGCGCCAGAACTTACGCTCCGTGTCGTCCTTGCCATACGTCGTGTACGGCTGGGTCGACGAAGCGCGCATCGCCAGGCCGGTATTGAAGTCATAGAACTGAACATAGTTCTGCGTGGTGTTTTCCGGCGTAACGTCGTCGGAATCTTTGCTGATGCCGTATTCCGCAGAAACCGTGAACCAGTCGGTCAGGTTGCCAGTGTACTTACCGACCCAGTTGGCGCCGCCCGTCTTGATAGTGCGCTTGCCGTTCGTAATTTCGGAACCGATCACGCCGTCTGAACCGTTGTCGGCGGAGCCCGTATAGGTATACCGGACATCCTTCTCAGTCGAGCTGGTGTCGAAATAGGTCAGTTCGAAATGCTGTTGCGGTGTAAGATACCAATCAAGCTTTCCGCCGTAGAACGGATCCTTGGTTTGCGCCGCCTGATAGTAACCGTTCGTCGTGCTAGCAGAGGTCGACTTGTCGTCATTGAACTGAACCAGGCCATACAGGAACAGCTTGTCCTTGATCAGCGCCCCGCCTGACTCGACGATGAGTGAACTGGTATCGCTTGTCTGGAATTTGCCAGGCGTGCCGGTTGTATCCCACTTGGGTGCACTGAGCCTCTTCGGGGCGAAATTGCCGTGAACGGCGAACATGAAATCGTTCGTACCGCTCTTCGTCGTGGCGTTGACAACGCCGCCCGTAGCGCGGCCGAATTCAGCAGCGTAGCCGGACGTCTGGACCTGGACAGTCTTGTAGAAGTCGAAGGGAACGGTCGCGCCACCAACGTACGTGTCCGGGTTGGTGATATTCAGGCCGTTGATATAATAGGCGTTTTCAGCCGCCGAGCCACCGCCGATCGTCGGAGCGGCAAACGCGTCCGAACGAACCGTCGTCGGCGCCAACAGGGTCACAGCCTCAATGCTGCGGCCGATAGGTTGCTGGGCCGTAAGCGTGGTCAGATCAACCGACAGACCATTGGTCGACTTGGTGAAGTCCTGACGGACGCGCTTGCCTTTCACGATAACGGTCTGCGCAGCGCCGACCGTCGTCAGGGAATAGGAATAGGAAATTTCCTGCGACACTTCGACCTTGGCGGATGTCTTATAAGGCTCGAAGCCAGGGGCAGCGACTTCGACCGTGTAATCGCCAGCAGCCAGACCGGTCGCGGTGACAACGCCCGACACGTTGGTGGTCAGCGTCTTGGAGATGCCTTGGGCCTGCGACGTCAAAGTGACTTTCGCACCGGCAACCGGGGCGCCGTTAGGATCCTTAACCGAGATCGAGACAGCACCTGAGGTGTAGTCCTGAGCTTCCGCATTCGTTGCCGATAACGCGGCAACGCCTGCGATCAACGCAGGAACGGCGAACGACGACAGCAGCGTCGTCGTGGCCATCAGGCCACTTCGCAAAGTTATCTTTTTCACTCTTGTTTCTCCGGGTTACATAGGGGTGTAGGCGCACCCACCGCAGCTTCCAGCATTACACGCTGTTAATAAACTTAAATCCTGCTGTCGCGAATCCGTCAATCACGCGACATATTTTTGTCCATATCAATTGAAACGTGTTTCAATTAAGTCACAGCGGCAACCTTCCCCTAGGGAAAGAATGCCACCTGGAGGCAAATGATTTTTCCAAGGAAAATCAGCCGTTTCCCAAACAGGCCGGTGGACTTTAGCGTATAAAAATCAATTTATTGCCAATACCGGCTGTCGGTTGACGGCGGCCATTCGAAGGGGAATAAATGACCCCGAATAGCCAGATTGGACCAAAAATTATTCCAAGGCCGATCGACCGGGGTTGTGGCGATCCGCGGTCTTGAGATGCCCGTTTAATGCGAAACGGCAATACGCACGGCGGCAAGCGGCTGGACGGGCTCGGGCGTGCACTGGGCCACCAGGATGTTTGCCAGGGTAAGCACAATCAGGGCAAAAACCACGCGTTGGGCGCGGCGGGAAACATAGATGAGCGTGGCAGACATTGGGACACCTGTCGTAAGTACGGCAGGGCCACAGCAAGGCTCGGGCCAGATGTTAAGAGACGCTTAACCCTGTCTGCCGGCCGCCTTCACAACGCCTTGATCTTATTGACCAGGGCGGTGACACGACGGCAGTTCGCCCCCAGGTCCGGCATGTCGTAACGGCTGACCGACCGGATATCGATGGCGCGCGGATCGATACGGATGATGACATCCGACTTGAAGCCATAGAAGTTGTCCTGATAGGTCCCTTCCACCCGCCACGGCGCATGGCCGAAAACAATATAGTGTTCGGCCTTGAGAAGGCTGACGATCTGGTCTTCGGTCACCGCCTTGTTGACGATCGTCCTGGCGCCCGGACACGTGGCTTCATTGATATCGGCAACGGTGCGGCCGCCCCACTCCATCGATTCGTTGCGCGGCACCCGGGGCAGGTCTTCGACCGCCTTGGCGTCGCGGCCGCGATCTTCCATCAGCTTGTCGGAAAAGCTCAGCGGCCGGTCCCAGTCGGTCGCGACGTCTGCAATCGGCGGAAAGGCCTTCAATGCCTTCTGATAGGCATAGAAGCCGCCCATCAGCCCCCCGGAAACGATCAGCCCCCCGATCGCCCAGATGAGGGTCCGTCCCGGCGCCTTGAAAACGGCAATGAGCAGCGACAGACCGCAAACGACCAGGGCCGCCATCGCGACCTTCGGTCCATAGCCGAGGGTGAGCGTGCGGAAGCCGAAGTCGAGCCCGATATAGCCGAGGTGAGTCGCCATCATCACCAGCACCATGTAAAGCACCGCCAGCACGGAGGCGATAAAGGCGATGTGGGCAAAGGCCAGCCCCTTCTTTGCCTCATGGCGGTGAGATGAATGCTCGGTCAAGATCGGCGAATCCTCAGATACGGGATGTGTACGGCGCGAAAGCCGGAAGAATTGGGGCGGGATATTCGCGCGTCACGGCCATACCTCGCACAGGCGAAAAAGGTGTGACAACGCGAAATTTTTTCGCCTGCATTCCTGTACCGCTTTCTCAACTTATGCGCGCAAAAGCTCCATTTAAAAGGGCTTTTGTCACAGCCAGCAGCTATGCCGGCCGGGCAAAGTCATCGCCTTCAACTTGCCACGTAATCGTTGCCGGATCAATCTCGGCCTGTGCAATGGCAACGGAAACGGTTGCATCGGAAACATCCGCCGTCCGCGCCGCCACGCGGCGGGCGCGCTCCTCGGCCGGAAGGGCAAGCCAAAGTCCCCCGAAGGCCACCCCTCTGGATCGAGCTGCGGATTCGGCGGCTTCGCGGTACGACGGCTCGCGGAATGTCGCATCGAAGACGACCGCCTGGCCGGCGGCCAATACCATGTCCCCCAGCGCGAACATATGCGCGTATGTCCGCGCGGTCTCCTCGGGCGCATAGGCCGCCTTGGGCAACGGCTCACGCGACGGATGACGCCACAGACGTTTGCGCAACTCGTCGCTGCGCAAGACCACGGCGCCCGGCGCCCTTCCCCGCTCCGGTGCAAGGGCGCGGGCCCGCGTACTTTTTCCCGAGCCGGACAGGCCGCCGATGGCGAGAACACTGGCCGGCACCGCCTTGAGGAATTCGCGCGCCGCCGACAGATACATGCGCGCCGAGTCGAGCTCTCCGGCATGGGCCGTGACATGACACCGGACCCCGGCGCGAACCGACATATAAAGCGGCAGCAGGCACAGCCCGCTATAAAGCGCCCCCTCCTCGACGCCGCGCGCGGCACGTTCCAGCCACGCATTGAGCACCCGGCTGGCGGCCGCCCTGTACCCCTTCACCCACAGGTCCATCAGCAGGAAACCAAGATCATACAACAGATCGATCTGGCTCAGTTTCTCGTTGAACTCTATGCAATCGAACAGGACCGGCCGTCCCTTCTCGATCAGGATATTGCCGAGATGCAGGTCGCCGTGGCAGCGGCGGATGAAACCCTGCCCGAAACGGGCCGCGACAGGCGCCGACTGGCGTGCAAACTCGGCATAGAGTTCATTGTGGTAGGCGTCGACCTCCGCGCCCCCCAGGGCGTCGCGGAAACGGCAGATATTGGCGTCGTTCGAATCGATCGTATAGCGGATATTTTCCGCGTGATCCGGATCGCGGCAGATCTCGGCGCCGGCATGGAAGTCGGCGATCGCCTCGCCCAAGTACTCCATGAGGCCCAGATCCGGCGTCCAGCCGGGCCGGGCCGCGCTTTCCGCAAGCACGCAGGCCGTATCGAAACGCCGCATGACCAGCACGCTTTCGCCGTCGATCTCGATCACCTCGTCATAGATATCGGCCGCCGTGCGGCGATTGTAGCGCAATTCGGCTTCGAGGGCGCGGCGGCGCTTGCCGGCATCGGTAAAATCGAGAAAGCCGTAATCGACGCTTTTCTTCACCTTGTAGGCCTTGTCGCCCTTGAGCACGACCGTAGCGCAGCTGGTTTCGATGACGCGATCGGCGTCCTGACGCAGGATATTGAGGGCGTGTTCAAGCGACACGGCGTTGTCCGTCATGTTGGGAAGACGTATCCGACTAGGCGTATTTCAATTCCTTGGCAACAGGGCTCAGGGGAAAAGCTTGCCGCGCGCCCACGGGCCACGGGCTTCGGCGCGTGAGAACAGCACGCGGTCATGCAGGCGGAACGGCCGGTCGCGCCAGAATTCGATGCTGAGCGGCGCCACCCGGAATCCGGTCCAGTGCGAAGGGCGCTCGATCTTCCCCAGGCCGAATTTCAGGGCGAATTCCGCGACGCGCTTTTCCAGCGCGAAACGATCCGGCAGAGGCCGCGACTGATCGGACGCCCAGGCGCCTATTTGGCTCTGGCGGGCGCGGCTCTGGAAATAGGCGTCGGCTTCGGCATCGGAAACCGTCGTCACCTCTCCCCGCACCCGCACTTGCCGGCGCAAGGACTTCCAGTGAAACAGCAGCGCCGCCTTACCGCTCCCCAGCAGTTGGCGGCCCTTGGCGCTCTGGGTGTTGGTATAAAAGACGAAACCGTCCTCGTCGAAATCCTTCAGCAGCACCATACGCACATCGGGCATGCCGTCCGCGCCAACGGTTGACAGAGCCATGGCGTTCGGATCGTTGGGTTCGCTTGCGCGCGCGTCGGCAAGCCATTGACCGAAAAGGGCAAACGGCTCAGACGCATCGATTTCGGCCTCGTGCTCCGCGTGCGCCTTTTCATACTCGGCTTCGGACGGTGACGGCGGGATCAGGGGCGTGGACATGGTTAGCGGCCTTTAAGACTTTGCAAACGCGTCGTCCGCCATAACGGATTTCGTCCCGTCACGAAAGCGGCGAAGCATGGATACCGACCCGATTTCCGACCTGCCCCTTACCCATCCCGACGCCATGGCGCGCATCGATGCCCTGGCTGAACTCGGCCTGTCCGACGGCGCCGACGAGGCAGCCATCCGCAACGCGTTCCGCACCCGGCTAAAGGAAGCCCATCCCGATCTTAACGGTGGTACCGACGTGCTGCTGCGGCGGATCATCCTGGCGCGGGATCTGCTGATGTCCGAAAGCCGCCGGACGGCGGAAAAGACCCGTTGGCTTCAGGATTTCGCCGCCAACGACCACGATCGCGATGGCGCGCTGCTCCTCAACATAACCCTGCAACAGGCCATCTACGGCGGAGAAGTCGTCGAAAGCGTTCCGGCGCTGGAAATATCGCCGGTCGACGAGCCCCTGACCTCTCTGACCGACATGAAGCGCCTGCGCATTCTCCTGCCCGCCGGCCTGCGCGACGGCGACAAGCTGCGCCTCACCGTATTCGGCGCCGCCCGCCCCGAGCAGTTGTTCCGCATCCACGTCGTCACCGAAGCCGACGCCCACATCGACGGCAACGATATCCATATCGCGGCGGACGTCGAGGCCCGCATCTATTTCGCCGGCGGCCGTACGGTGGTCGCCACGCCCCACGGTCCGCGCGAGGTCGATGTCGTTCGCGGCCAGACATCTCTCGTTCTGCCCGGACTGGGCCTGCCCGCGACCACTCGTCACGGGCGGGGAGACCTGCATCTGACGCTCAGGCCGGCCGGCGCCGCGCGCAGGCCGTGGACGGAAGCGCGCGAAGAGTTCCGCCGCAAATGGGCCAGTTAAAGCATGCTGCCTTTTGAGCATCTGTCGCCGTCGCTGAAACCGCGTCAGGACGCATTCGGCAACGCGGTCGGCCAGGCGATTCCCGACTGGCAGGGCTGCCATCGCCTGCCCGACGCGGCGATGGCCGGCCGGACCTGCCGGCTGGTCCCGTATGATCGCGCCGTGGCCCCCGGCCTGTTCGACGCCTTTTCCGCTGCGGGCGGAGGCCTGTGGACCTACCTGCCCTATGGGCCGTTTTCGAGCCCGGAAGACCTGGCGGACACCGTAGAAACCTATCAGCGTCACCGGGACTTCCAGACGTTTGTTATCTTGAAGGATGAAAACCCTCTCGGCTTCGCCAGCTTCATGCGATACGACTGCCCGAACGGCAGCGTCGAAGTGGGCGGCGTCACCTTCTCACCGGCACTGCAGCGCTCGGTGATGGCCACGGAAGCCATGTACCTGATGATGAAGACGGCATTCGACCACGGTTACCGCCGTTACGAATGGAAATGCGACCAGTTGAACCGTCCGTCCAACCTGGCCGCCATCCGGCTGGGTTTCCAGTTCGAAGGCGTGTTCCGCAACGCCGTGGTCACCAAAGGCCGCCGCCGGGACACGGCCTGGTATTCGGTTATTGCCGAAGACTGGCCGCAGGTACGGGCACGGCTGGAAGCCTGGCTTGCTCCGGAAAATTTCGATGACCGGGGCCGGCAGAAGCAGAGCCTGAGCGCTATTCCGCTTTCGTCACCAGGTGTTTGACGGCCGAGGCTGCGGCGCTCCGATGTCGTCGGCCGGCTTGCCTTCGTCCTGCCGCGCTGGCTCTTCGGTTGCGGGCGCCGCGGCCGGGGCGGGCGGGCTCGCAGGCGCCTCGGACGACGCCGCCGTTTCCGGTGCCGGACCAGCCGGCGTATCAGCGTCAGGCGCTGATCCAGCCGGCGGGACCGGAGACTGCCCCGGCTCCGCAGGCTTGTCCCGACCAGTCGCCCCGCCTACGGATGCTTGCGACTGGTCTTCCGTTTTTTCCCGGTGGAATTCCCGCTATTGGGGTCGTCAACCGGCTTCGGTCTGAACCAGGACGGCGCCGCCGGCGGCGCACAGTTCTTGTTCATGCCAACGCCCTTGAGATAGGCCCTCCGGACCTTGCCCGCCTGGATGGCGGCATTGACTTCCTTGTCGTGCTGTTCGGCCCCGGTCATCTGGCGCACAAGGCCGCGGAACGGAATGATACTGCGCGTGGCCCCCCGCACGGCGCCGACCGCGGCGTTGTTGGCCATGCGGCCGCCCTTCTGGCTCATGGTCGACTTGTCGGGCGGCGGCGGCGGCTCATCGAGATCCGCCCCCAGGACGGCGTCGAGTTTGCGCACCTCGTCCGAGATGGCGTCACAGCTTTCGAGGCCGTTGAGATCATAGGGGCGCTGCATGGCGTCGAGCAGGATCTGCGGAATGCGCACGCGCTTGAGATTGAGATCCTGCAGGGGCGCCGTCACTGCGTCACCCCAGTCATTATCCGGGTCGGTGGAAGACCGCATGACCTGCGGCTTGGCCTCGGCGCCCCCGGACGGAGGCCTTGCCCCCTCGGCGGTATCGTATTTCGGAGACGATGCGCATCCGGCCAGAGTCAAGCCCGCAAACAAGACCAACGCCGGTAAACGTACAAATACTCCCCCCAACAGCCTCGGCGTCATGATCCTACCTTCTGGCATCACAGGCCATGAGCCTACGCATAGGCGTGTGTCCTGCAATCATTTTTGTGTGCCCGTCCGGGGCGTAAAAAAACAATACATAAAAACCCTCCTGCGCGCTTGCGAAAAACGCGGCACCCCTCTATGAAGGCCCCTGCGTTTGATCCACCCTTTTGCGGCCGGGGTCAAGTGTGTGGCGTCTTGACGTGAGCCCGTAGCTCAGCCGGCTAGAGCATCTGACTTTTAATCAGAGGGTCCTGGGTTCGAGTCCCAGCGGGCTCACCAAGACGTGAAATTTTTCCCATCATATCAATTACCTGCAAAAGATTTGAGCGAGGCGGCCAGCTGTCCGGCATTCTCCGGCCTGTCAGCGCGAATCCATTTAGGGTCTAAATGACGCACCTCTGTGACGCGGATATTTCAACGGCGACACAGGGAAAAATTCCCAGAATTTGAGATTGAAAGCCCCGGGCCCCGCACGGAGGACCGGGCCGCCGCCGGTCAGTTGGACAGGCGGTTCTTGGGAAGGTACCGGCCGTTTTCGAAACGGTCGAACAGCAGCGCCGCCTGGGGATGACTGAGCGGCTGGCCTGTGTCGTCGACGCAAAGATTGCCTTCGGACGCATAGGCCACATAGTGCGTGTCGCCGTTGACCGCCAGCAGATGATAGAAGGGCTGGTCCTTGGGCGGGCGCACGCTCTCGGGAATGGCCTGCCACCATTCGTCCGTATTGGAAAATTCCGGATCGACGTCGAAAACCACGCCCCGGAAGTCGAACAGGTTATGCCTGACGACCTGGCCGATACCGAACTTTGCAAGCCTTTGTGCGACTCTCTGTTCCGCCATGACGCGCCTTCCGATCCGTACTTCCGTCGCCATGTCTAACCCTGCCCTTCCGGCCTTACAGCCGCCTTCTCCCTTCGGTTGTCGCCCCGCCCTCATTTTCATGAAACGGATGAGAG